>PLSK01000079.1:0-20873 GCA_003165155.1 Mycobacterium sp.
CAGGTCACCAGCGTCGCGGGCGCCGCCGATGCCGACGTGCTGGTGGTGCCGGTGACGGGCCCGGCCGGACTCGAGCTGCACACCGTCTCCCGGGACGCCGCCGGTCTTGAGGTATCGCCGGTGCTGGCCCTGGATATGACGAGACCCCTCGCGGACGTGCGGTTCTCGGGGGTCGCGTCGTCTAGAGTCGGGCCGGCGGAGGCTGCCCTCCGGGTAGCGCTGGAGACCGGCGCGGCGCTGCTGGCTTCCGAACAACTCGGGTTGGCGCAATGGTGTTTCGACACCACGCTGGCTTACGTCAAGCAGCGCAAGCAGTTCGGCCGCGCGATCGGCTCCTACCAGGCGATCAAGCACCGGCTGGCCGATCTGTGGTTGGAGGTCGGCTCGGCCACCGCGGCGGCCCGGTACGCCGCGGACACCTGCGCCCGAGGCGATGAAGACGCGGGCACCGCCGCGGCCATTGCGCAGGCCTACTGCAGCGACGTCGCCGTACACGCCGCCGAAGACTGCGTTCAGTTGCACGGCGGCATTGGGATGACCTGGGAGTATCCGGCGCACCTGTATCTCAAGCGGGCCAAGAGCGACCAGTTGGCGCTCGGCACCGCCTACCGGCATCGGGCCCGATTGGCCGAGTTGGTGGACCTGCGTCCGAGCTAGGCAACTCGCTACGCAATCACGCCTGCGGTGCTGCCGCCGCAGTGGGCGCACTGAGCGACGAGCCGATACCCGCCACGTGCACAGCCGCCACAGACAACATGTCCGTCGACGCGATGACATACGACACCACAGCCCCAACCCCGTGGCTCGAGCAGCGGAAATCTTTGAAGCCGTGAGTATGTCCAACCGCCAGCAAAATTTCCTGGCGTGCGCTCAGGGGCGACCCGCGCCGCTAACTCAACGCGCCAGTGCCGAACCGAAAGTGTCCGTCATCGCCGTCCAATGCCGTTCGGCGGCGGCTTCGTCGTAGGGCCCGTTGTCCGGGACCGCGAAACCGTGGGCCGCTTGGTACCACTCGATCGTGTGCTGCAGGCCCGCGGCCGTCAGCGCTTTGTCCAACTGCTCGGCGTGCTCGGTCGTGAAGGACGCGTCGTTCTCGGCACCGCCGACGTACACAGTGGCAGTCATCCGGTCGGCGAGCAGGTGCGGGCTGTCAGCGCTGTCGGTTACCAGGCCGCCGCCGTGGAAGGACGCCGCTGCGGTGACGCGGTCCGGCAGACGGCCGGCCATCATCAGCGAGATTCGCCCACCCATGCAATAGCCACATACGCCGAAGCGGTCCCCGGCCACCTCGGGGCGCGCCGCCAGGTAATCGAAGAACGCAGTGGCGTCGGCGGTGACCTTGTCCGGTGTCAGACTGCCGATCATGGACATCAGCCTGTTGCGTTCGTCCTTGTCCCCGAACACGCTGACCATATCGAAAGGGGCCCAATCGCCGGCGCGGTAGTACACGTCCGGCAGCAACACCGCGTAGCCGTATCCGGCCAGCTTGGCGGCCATCTGCTCGAAGGTGCCGCGGACGCCGCCCGCGTCGGGAAACATGACCACGCCTGGCCACGTGCCGTCCCCTTCCGGTGTGAGCAGGTGCACTGTGCAGGCGCCATCGGGAGTGGTGATGGTGTCGGTGATGTTCGGCATGGCCTCCGTTCTACTCCTCGCGATCGCCGCAAAATTCACCGGCGTCGACCCGCCGCGCCCGGCTTCGCCGCGCTTGCGATCGCCGCTAAGCTGGCCGCGTGCCGATTGCGAAGCCCTACGAGGACCTGTTGCGCCTGGTGCTCGAGACGGGCGCAGCGAAATCGGACCGCACCGGCACCGGGACCCGCAGCCTGTTCGGCCAGCAACTGCGCTACGACCTCTCGGCCGGGTTCCCGCTACTGACCACCAAGAAGGTGCATTTAAAGTCCGTCGTCTACGAGTTGCTGTGGTTCCTGCGCGGCGACTCCAACATCGCCTGGTTGCACGAGCACGGAGTCACCATCTGGGACGAGTGGGCCAGTGACACAGGAGATCTCGGGCCGATCTACGGTGTGCAGTGGCGATCCTGGCCGACCCCTTCGGGCGAACACATCGATCAAATCAGCGCCGCGCTGGATTTGCTGCGCACCGACCCGAATTCGCGACGCATCATTGTGTCGGCCTGGAACGTCGGTGAGATCCCGCAGATGGCACTACCGCCTTGCCATGCCTTCTTCCAGTTCTACGTCGCCGACGGGCGGCTGAGTTGCCAGCTCTACCAGCGCAGCGCCGACCTGTTTCTCGGCGTTCCTTTCAACATCGCCAGCTACGCGCTGCTCACCCACATGATGGCGGCCCAGGCGGGCCTCTCGGTCGGTGAGTTCGTCTGGACCGGCGGCGACTGCCACATCTACGACAACCACGTTGAACAGGTGCAGCTCCAGCTCAGCCGCGACCCGCGGCCGTACCCGGAACTCTTGCTAAACCAAAGGGATTCGATCTTCGACTACACCTACGACGATGTCGTGGTGAAGAACTACGATCCGCATCCGGCGATCAAAGCTCCCGTCGCTGTATGACGCCCTTGGGCCTGGTCTGGGCTCAGTCGACGTCCGGTGTCATCGGCCGCGGCGGCGACATCCCCTGGCGGGTGCCCGAGGATCTGGCCCGCTTCAAACAGCTGACGATTGGCCATACGGTCGTAATGGGCAGACGGACCTGGGACTCACTGCCGGCCGGGGTTCGGCCGTTGCCCGGCCGCCGAAATGTCGTACTGTCGCGCCAGACTGAGTTCGTGGCTGCGGGTGCCGAGGTGGTCGGTTCACTCGAACAGGCCCTTCCCAATTCGCGGGCCGAACCCGAGACGTGGGTGATCGGCGGCGAGCAGATCTACCTGCTGGCGCTGCCGCACGCGACCCGGTGTGAGGTCACCGAGGTCGATATCGAGCTGCCGCGCGNNGGGCTGCGATACCGGTTTCACAGCTACCGCCGATCATGAGCGCCGCTTCTCCTCATCGCTTCGCTCTGCATCGTCGCGGCGCGCGATCATGAGCGCCTTGACCGCCGCGCAGGCCCGCCGGGTGGCGGTCGCGGCACAAGGTTTCGGCGAGTCCAAGCCCGCCGGCGCAGTCACCCGCGCGCACCTCAAGCGGTTGATCTCGCGGATTCAAGTGCTGCAGCTGGATTCGGTGTCGGTGGCCGTCCGTGCCCATTACGCGCCGGTGTTCAGCCGGCTCGGCCCCTACGATCGCGACGTGCTGGACCGCGCCGCGTGGGGCCCATTGAGATCGAGGCTGCTGGCGGAGTACTGGGCGCACGAGGCCGCGCTGGTGGCCGTCGACGACTGGCCGCTGCTGCGCTGGCGGATGCGCGAGTACCGCCATGGCCGTTGGGGCACTCGCATCGTCAAGGCCAATCCGCAACTCGCCGAAGACATCGTCGCCGCCATCACGCAACTCGGGCCGAGCACCGCCGGGCAGATCGAGGCACACCTTGAGGCCGAACCGCGTGGGGCGAAAGGTCCCTGGTGGGGGCGCAGCGACACTAAGTGGGTCGCCGAGGCGCTGTTTGCCTCCGGGGTGCTCACCACGGCCACCCGGGTGGGCTTCGCCCGGCACTACGACCTGGTGGAACGGGTGCTGCCGCCAGGCGTGCTGGCCCGCGAGGTCGACGACGACGAGGCCGTCCGCGAGCTCACGCTGCGGGCGGCCACCGCACTGGGGGTGGGGACCGAGGCCGACATCCGCGACTACTTCCGGCTGTCGGCCCAGCAGGTCAAGCCGGCCATCGCTGAGCTGGTGGCCACAGGCGAGATCGAGCGCGTCGATGTCGACGGTTGGTCGGCACCGGCGTATCTGCGGACGGGCCGCGGCCTGCCCCGGCTGGACCGCGGTACCGCGCTGCTGTGTCCGTTCGATCCGCTGATTTTCTTCCGCCCCCGTGTGGAGCGGCTGTTCCAATTCATTTATCGCATAGAGATTTATACGCCGGCGGCTAAGCGCCAGTTCGGTTATTACGTGTGGCCGCTGCTGGTGGACGGGCAGTTGGTTGCGCGGGTGGACCTCAAGGCCGACCGCGCTGCGGACACGCTGCGTGTGGTGGGCGCGTTCGGGGAGGCCTCCACTGACGACCGAGTGCCGCGTGCCCGGGTTGCGGCCGCGTTGGCCGGTGAGCTGGAGTCGATGGCGTCCTGGCTGGGATTGGGCGGATTCAACGTCTCCGGCCACGGTGATTTGGCCGGAGAGTTGCGCGCGGCGGCCAAGCGGGTCAGCTGATGGCGCAACCGGCGACGAAAGAGCTCAAAGACACGCTGTGGAAGGCCGCCAACAAGCTGCGCGGGACGTTACCGGCCAGTCAGTACAAGGATGTCATCCTCGGGTTGGTATTCCTCAAATACGTTTCCGACGCTGACGACGAGCGGCCCAACGGCACCTTCAAGGTGCCATCGGCGGCGCGCTGGAAGGCATTGGCGGACAATGCGAAATCCGACAGCGTCGGCCAGCTCGTCGACCAGGCAATGGCCGCGGTGATGACGGCAAACCCCGCGCTGGCGGGGACACTGCCGCAGCGGTACCACGGCGTCGACCAACGGCGGCTCGGTGAGCTCGTCGGCCTGCTCAACAATGCGCGATTCAGCCGGCAGGGTCAGCATCGCGCCCGCGACCTGATGGGGGAGGTGTACGAGTACTTCCTTGGCAACTTCGCCCGCGCGGAAGGCAAGCGGGGCGGCGAATTCTTCACCCCACCCAGCGTCGTGCGGGTGATTGTCGAGGTCCTCGAGCCGTCGAGCGGGCGGGTGTACGACCCGTGCTGCGGTTCGGGCGGAATGTTCGTCCAGACCGAGAACTTCATCCGTCGGCACGACGGCGACCCGGCCGACGTTTCCATCTACGGGCAGGAGAGCGTCGAGGAGACCTGGCGGATGGCCAAGATGAACCTCGCCGTCCACGGTATCGACGACGCGGGACTGGGGCAGCAATGGGCAGACACCTTCGTCTGTGACCAACACGCTGGCGTGCCAATGGATTACGTGATGGCCAACCCGCCGTTCAACATCAAGGACTGGGCGCGCGACGAGCAAGACCGGCGCTGGCGCTTCGGCGTTCCACCGGCCGGCAATGCGAACTACGCCTGGATTCAGCACATCCTGTCCAAGCTGGCGCCGGGCGGCAAGGCCGGCGTGGTGATGACGAATGGTTCGATGTCGTCGAACACGGGGGGCGAAGGCGACATTCGGGCGCGCATCATCGAGGCGGACCTGGTGTCGTGCATGGTCGCGCTGCCCGCACAGCTGTTTCGCAGCACCGGAATTCCGGTGTGCCTGTGGTTCTTCTGCATGGACAAGGCCGACCGGTCCGGACAGGTGCTGTTTATCGACGCCCGCGAGCTCGGCCACCTGGTGGATCGCGCTGAGCGCACTCTGGCGCGTGCCGATGTGGCCCGCATTGGCGACGCCTATCACGCGTGGTGCGGGTCCGCGTCGGCGACCGTGAAAGGCACGAACTATGAGGATGTTCCGGGGTTCTGCAAGTCGGCGTCGCTCGACGAAATCCGATCCGCTGGCTACGCGCTCACGCCGGGGCGGTATGTGGGTGCGCCCGCGGCTGTGGATGATGGGGAGCCCGTCGACGACAAGATCGCGCGGCTGACGAAGGACCTGCTGGCAGCGCTCGATGAATCCGCCCGATTGGACGGGATCGTCCGCGAGCAAGTGGAGCGCCTGCGGTGAAGGTCAGGCTGGGTGACCATCTCGACTTCAGCAACGGCAGTACTTCGCCGGCGCGACAGCCCGATGGGCGCTATCCCGTCTATGGCGCCAACGGGGCGATCGGATACGCGGCGCAACACAATTCCCGCGGCCCGCTGATCGTGCTCGGTCGCGTCGGATCATATTGCGGCAGTCTGCATTACTGCGATAGCGATGTCTGGGTTACCGACAACGCGCTGGTGTGCCGGGCCAAGAGCCCAGACGAAACGCGATACTGGTATTACGCGCTGCAGACTTGTCGGCTCAACGAGCACCGGACCGGATCAGGGCAGCCGCTGCTCAACCAGGGAATTCTGCGCGACGTTTCGGTCTGGGCCGTCGCACCCCACGAACGCGGCCGGATTTCGGAACTGCTCGGCGCCATCGACGACAAGATCGCGGCCAACGAGCGAGTGATCGAGGCTGCCGAGGGCCTGATGGTTGCCACCGTCGGTTCGGTACCCGACTACGTGCCGTTGGCTGTCCTGGCGAGCAGGTCGACGGCATTTCGTGAGCCTGATGAATTCGATGCCGTGGTTGCCCATTTCAGCCTTCCGGCGTTCGACGACGGCGCGAAACCAAAGCTCGTCGACGCTGGATGTGTGAAGAGCGGCAAGTTCTTGTTGTCGGAACCGTGCGTGTTGTTTGCCAAGCTGAACCCCAGAATTCCACGCATCTGGAACGTAGTGAGTTTGCCCTCCGAAATGTCATTGGCCAGCACGGAGTTCGTTGTGCTCAGGCCAAGGGGTGTCGATACGTCGGCGCTGTGGTCGGCGCTACGACAGCGTGACGTATCTGCGAGCCTGCAGCAGCAGGTCGCCGGAACTTCGGGGAGCCACCAGAGGATCCAACCGCGTGACCTACTCGATTTTCGAGTGCGAGATGTCCGGGGCTTGGCCCCCCAGGCGGCGCACAGGATCGCCAGCCTGGGTACGTTATGTCGGGCGCGACGTACCGAATGCGTACAGCTGTCTGCTTTCCGCGACGCCTTGCTGCCGCTGCTCCTGTCGGGCAAGGTGCGGGTCGCGGACGCATCAATCGATCAACGGATTCGAAACGGCCAGAATAGAACTGGATCGCCAAAAGTCGCGATCGGCTGAGCGGAGCCTGCGCGGCGGTCGCGTCCTTTACCGGGGGAGCGGACTGTAGAAGACCAAGCCGTTGCCCTTGTTGTCGTAGACCACAGCACGGCGTTCGTGTGCGTCGTCGTACGGGCCTTTCACGATGCCGCCACCACTGGCCTCGACAGCCTTCGCCGCGGCGTCGACGTCAGCGGTCTTGACACCGACGACGACCTGCCCGGGTATGGGATGGTCGACCGCGGTCGCCAATGCGAGAGTGACCGGTCCGCCATCGAGGGCTGCGAAGTGGGCTCCGTCGCGGAACTTCAATGGCATTCCCAGGGTCTCGCTGTAAAACCGGACCGATTCATCCAGGTTGTCGGTTGACAAGATGATCATCCGTACTTCGTGCTCGCTCATTGGTGCCTCCCATGGCCAAATCGTTTCCAGACTAGGCCAGCCTCCGGTTGCGCTGATTGGCGGCACGTTCACACGTGGTGTGGCGTTGCTGCCTTTACGCAGGACCGATGCGCGTCCCGTGCCCTTCGACTACCACGTCGCCGCAGAACCGCAGGACTTCGCTGACCAAGACGTCGTTCTGACCGAAGGTTGGGAATGCGCTGCAACGCCTGGGTCCAGTAGCGGCCCGGTGCCGGCTTGCCGCGGACGACAGCCTTCGCCAAGGGCCGTTGATCCCGACCAGACGCGGCGGTCAGCCAAACACAGCGTCTAAGGTGAGCGCCGTGGCCGAGATCGCGCCGCTGCGCGTGCAACTGATCGCCAAGACCGAGTTCCTGGCGCCCCTCGACGTGCCCTGGACCAGCGACGCCGACGGTGGCCCCGCGCTGGTCGAGTTCGCCGGCCGAGCCTGCTATCAGAGCTGGTCCAAGCCCAATCCCCGGACCGCGACCAACGCCGGCTACATCAAGCACATCATCGACGTCGGACACTTCTCTGTGCTCGAGCACGCCACAGTGTCGTTCTACATCACGGGCATCTCGCGATCCTGCACTCATGAACTCATCCGGCACCGGCATTTCTCCTACTCGCAGCTGTCGCAGCGCTACGTGCCGGAGAAAGACTCGCAGGTGGTGATGCCGCCGGGGATGGAGGACGACCCCGAACTGCAGCAGATCCTGACTGCGGCCGCCGACGCCAGCCACGCCGCATACACCGAACTGCTGGCCAAGCTGGAAGCCAAGTTCGCGGCTGACCAGGCAGGCGAGAAAATGGGGGTTCTGCGTCGTAAGCAGGCGCGTCAAGCCGCACGCGCGGTCCTGCCCAACGCCACCGAAACCCGCATCGTCGTCACCGGAAACTACCGGGCATGGCGGCACTTCATCGCGATGCGCGCCAGCGAGCACGCCGATGTGGAAATCCGCCGCCTGGCTATCGAGTGTCTTCGCCAGCTCATCCAGGCAGCACCCGCGGCATTCGAGGACTTCGAGGTGTCCACACTGGCCGACGGCAGCGAGGTCGCGACCAGTCCTTTAGCAAACGAAGCCTGAGACTGACGCGCTGGCGCGGGTGCTAAAGAGATTGGCACCGCCAGGTAACCTAGGAGCCGTGAGCGCCGCCGGATTCGATGCCCCCGCGCGATTGGGCACCCTCCTGACCGCGATGGCGACACCGTTCGGCGCCGATGGCTCTCTGGACATCGCCGCGGCGGCGCGCCTGGCGAATCACCTGGTGGATGCTGGCTGCGATGGCTTGGTGGTCTCGGGAACAACCGGAGAGTCGCCGACCACCAGCGACGAGGAGAAACTCGAGCTGCTTCGGGTTGTCCTGGAGGCGGTGGGTGACCGGGCCCGTGTCATCGCCGGCGCGGGCACCTACGACACCGCGCACAGCATCCGGCTGGCCAAGGCCTGCGCGGCCGAAGGAGCGCACGGACTCCTGGTGGTCACGCCCTACTACTCGAAGCCGCCGCAGAGCGGGCTGCGGGCACACTTCACCGCCGTCGCGGACGCCACGGAGCTGCCGATCGTGCTCTACGACATCCCCGGCCGGTCAGCGGTGCCGATCGAGCCCGACACGATCCGCGCGCTGGCGGCGCATCCGAACATCGTCGGTGTCAAGGACGCCAAAGCCGACCTGCACAGTGGCGGCCAGATCATCGCCGAGACCGGACTGGTCTACTACTCCGGCGACGATGCGCTGAATCTGCCCTGGCTGGCCATGGGTGGCATCGGCTTCATCAGTGTGATTTCGCATGTGGCGGCGGCCCAGCTTCGAGAGTTGTTGTCCGCCTTTAGTTCCGGAGACATCTCGACCGCCCGCAAGATCAACGTTGCGGTCGCCCCGCTGTGCGACGCGATGGGCCGGCTGGGCGGGGTGACGATGTCCAAGGCAGGCCTGCGTCTGCAGGGTGTCGACATCGGTGATCCGCGGCTGCCACAGATGCCGGCGACACCCGAGCAGATCGACGCGCTGGCCGCCGACATGCGCGCGGCCTCGGTGCTGCAATGACTGTCGCCGGCCCGGCGGCTCCGGTGGTGATCCGGACGTGAACGAAGAGCTCGCGCCACCTGGTCCTTTGGCCTCGGGCGGGTTGCGGGTCACCGCGTTGGGCGGCATCAACGAAATCGGCCGCAACATGACGGTTTTCGAGCACCTGGGCCGGCTGCTGATCATTGACTGCGGGGTGATGTTTCCCACTCACGACGAGCCCGGCGTCGACCTGATCCTGCCGGACCTGCGGCACATCGAAGGCCGGCTCGACGACATCGAGGCGTTGGTGATCACCCATGCGCACGAGGACCACATCGGGGCAATCCCGTTCTTGCTCAAGTTACGGCCCGACATCCCGGTTGTCGGATCGAAGTTCACCCTGGCGATGATTGCCGCGAAATGCCGCGAGCACCGAATCAAGCCGGTGTTCGTCCAGGTTGCCGAGGGGCAGAGCAGCAGGCATGGCGTGTTCGAATGCGAGTACTTCGCCGTTAACCACTCCGTCCCGGACGCGCTGGCCATCGCGGTCTACACCGGCGCGGGAACCATTTTGCAAACCGGCGACATCAAGCTCGATCAACAACCGTTGGACGGCCGTCCCACCGACCTGCCCGGCATGTCCCGGCTGGGCGACGCAGGTGTGGACCTGTTCCTGTGCGATTCGACCAATTCGGAGATGCCCGGCGTCGGGCCATCCGAAAGCGAGGTGGGCCCGACGCTGCACCGGCTGATCCGCAGCGCCGACGGGCGAGTCATCGTGGCATGCTTCGCCTCCAATGTGGACCGCGTGCAGCAGATCATCGATGCCGCTGTTGCATTGGGCCGGCGGGTATCCTTCGTTGGGCGATCGATGGTGCGCAACATGGGTATCGCCCGGGACCTGGGTTTTCTGCAGGTAGGCGATTCCGACCTGATCGACATCTCCGCCGCCGAGATGATGGCGCCCGAACAGGTGGTTCTGATCACCACCGGCACCCAGGGCGAGCCGATGGCGGCGTTGTCGCGGATGTCGCGCGGTGAGCATCGCAGCATCACGCTGACCTCTGGCGATCTCGTCATATTGTCGTCGTCTCTGATCCCCGGAAACGAGGAGGCGGTCTACGGCGTCATCGACTCGCTGTCCAAGATCGGCGCCCGTGTCGTCACCAATGCCCAAGCACGGGTGCATGTTTCAGGCCACGCGTACGCCGGCGAGCTGCTATTTCTGTACAACGGCGTGCGGCCCCGCCATGTCATGCCGGTGCACGGCACCTGGCGGCACCTGCGGGCGAATGCCAAGCTGGCCGCCAGCACCGGTGTCCCCGAAGAGTCGATTCTGTTGGCGGAGAACGGCGTCAGCGTGGACCTGGTGGCCGGCAAAGCCGCCATATCCGGGGCGGTACCGGTCGGCAAGATGTTCGTCGACGGCATGATCACCGGCGATGTCGGCGATATCACTTTGGGTGAGCGGCTGACATTGTCTTCGGGTTTCATCTCAGTGATTGTGGTGGTGAAGCGCGGCACCGGGCGTCCGGCCGTTGCGCCGCAACTATATTCGCGCGGATTCTCCGAAGACCCCAAGGCCCTGGAGCCCGCCGTCCGCAAGGTCGAGGCCGAACTGGAATCGCTGGCCGCTAACAACGTTACCGATCCGATCCGGATCGCCCAAGGGGTTCGCCGCACGGTTGGTAAGTGGGTGGGCGAAGTCTATCGTCGCCAGCCGATGATCGTGCCGACGGTCATCGAGGTCTGAATCAGCTGGTCTGCTGGGACTTTTCCGCGAAAGCGGACCATTCCAGCTGCGACGCTTTGAGTTTGCGGCCGGTGGGCTCAACATACCGCTGGACCAGTTCGTCAGGCCCCGCCTGTTCCACCAACCGCCAACCGTAGTCTGCGATGAACTCGGCCACCTCGTCCGGCTCCAGGCCGAACTGCCAGATTTGTCGGCGCTCCCGCACGTTGCGATACAGGGTCCGGGTGTCATACCGGTTAGTCCCCTCGATGAAGTCCCGTCGGACGTAGGTCAAGACCAACCGGCTGCCCGGTGTGGCCGCGCGCAGCCCCTCCAAGGTCCGCCGGACAGCTGCTTCGGTGAGGTATTGAGTCACGCCTTCCCAGATGAAGAAGGTCCGGTAGTCGGTGCGATAGCCGTGTTCTGCCATGGCGGTGAGCAGGTCGTCAGCCTCGAAGTCCACCGCGACCAACCGGACCGAAAGCGGCAGCGTGCCCAGCACCCGCCGGACCGTCTCCGCCTTTCTGGCGATGTTGACCGGTAAGTCGACCTCGAAGACGGGGATGCGGCGCTGCCAGTTGAGTCGATAGGCACGGGTGTCCATCCCGGCGCCCAGGATGACAACCGCGTCGACGCCGTCCAGTGACTCCTTGAGTTTGTCGTCGATGAAGTGCTTACGGCAGGCCAAATTAACCCACAGCCCGGGGCCGGTGAACTCCGATCCGCGGATCATCAGGCGGCGCATCGGCGCCCATCGGGTCGCGGCGACGAGCCATCGCAGTGCGGTAGGCAAGAACAAGTACGCGAGGCCGTCGTCCACCAAGCGGCGGCCCGCTGGCTCGTTTTGCTCGACGGCCGTCAGAACCATCGTGCCGAAGGCGGTCTGCGCTGCGAGATTTCGCGCCATTGGCGCCTACTTGTTCAAAAATCCAGCGTCGACCGGCAACGTGACGCCGGTGATATACAGAGCCTGGTCGGACACCAGCCAAGCCACCGCGTTTGCGATGTCCTCGGCCTGCAACACCTCCACCGGCAGTGCGTTGCCCATGCCCCCCGCCGAATCGGACCCAGCTGCCATCGCGGCCAGCCATCCCCGAGTGAACTCATTGTTGATCATCGGGGTTTCGACACCGGTCGGATGTATCGAGTTGACGCGAATACTCTGCTTGGCAAGCAAATTCGCGTACACGCGCATCAACCCGACTACGCCATGCTTGGCGGCGGCATAGCCCACGGAACCGGCGTCGGGGCTAGCGACGCCGGCCAGCCCCGCGGCCGAACTGATCAGCACGATCGACCCGCCGGTGCCCTGCTTGGCCATCGTCGGTATCGCGACCTTGATGGTGTTGTAGACGCCGGTGAGGTTGACGTCGATGACGTCGCGCCAGCCGTCGTCACCGGATTGCATTGGTGCGATACCGGCGTTGGCAACGACGATGTCGAGCCGACCGAACTCGTCAAGGCCCGCCTGCAGTGCGGAGGACAACGACGCGCGATCGCGAACGTCGCCCTGTCTGGCCACGATGCGAGCGCCGGTGTCCTCGACGAGTTTGACGGTGGCCGCCAGGTCCTCCGGGGTAGCCAGCGGATACGGCACGCTGGCGATCTGCTCGCACAGGTCCACCGCAATCACGTTCGCGCCATCGGCGCCCAGTCGGACGGCGTGCGCACGGCCTTGGCCTCGCGCGGCGCCCGTAATGAACGCCACTTTGCCTTCTAGTGGGCCGCTCACTCGTCCGTTCGGCGACACGTCGGTCATTTGCGCAGCTGTCCCTTGTCTGGATCGCCCGCCGGAACCGGCTGCAGCATCTTGATATCCGGCGCGCCGGCCAGGTGCTCACCGACCGCCTTGAACATGTTGCCGACCGCGGGCGCGGTGCTGTGGGTCTTCAGCGCTTCTTCGTCGGCCCATTGCTCCACGAAGACGAACGTCTCGCCCGTTTGGTGCAGCGAGTACAGCTGGCAGCCGGGTTCGCCGTGCACCTCGTCGACCGCACGGGCGAGGATATCGCGGGCGGTGTCGACCGATTCGGGTTTAACGGTCATGGTGGCGACGACGACGACGGGCATGCTGAGCCTCCTGGTTGCTCCGAGGGTGCGTGAGAGGGGGTGCGTGGTGACGCGTGTCTCACCCTACTCAGCGCTCGGGAACGGCGTCGCTGCGGATGTCCGAGGATCAGTCGCCCGTTCGTTCTAGCGAGATGTCCAGTTCTTGTGCCGGACACGAATCCGCAGCATCAAATCGGACGTTTCCGAGGACCCGTGAAAGCGGCTGCGAAACTGGTTGCGGCAGTGCATATTCCTCATGTTTTATGGTTTTGGCGGTCGCGCCGTTCGGGCAGTTGACCTCGGTGCGCTGGTCGAGCAGCCATTTGCCGTTGCTGTACATCAGCGAATTCACAATGGCGGTCGCCGAGCCGGCAAAGGACCTGAACGTCGCGCATTGGTCGGTGTTTCGCACGCACATCGTCTGCATGGCGAGGCGTCGCACCCCCGGTTTCGACGAGTCGTGCAGGACGCTTGTCTCGTCGTAGTGTCCGGTGAAGCCTTCGGGCGCAGACGGTGAACGCCGGGCCTGTTTGCCGGGATCAGGAACCGAGATACCCGCGTCGACGTCGCTCAGGCGCTTCGCCGTCAACGGCGTTTGTGTCGCCACGGCGCAATCCGGGCTCGGGTTCATGGCTACGTAGGAAGTTCCGCTCAGGGTGCCGTCGGGCTGCGGCTGCAGAATCCAGGCCGTGATCGACGGGCCCTTAGCTTCGCTGTCAGTGCATGCACTGTCCTCGCGGAGCGCCATCTGCCAATAGCCATCGATGTAGTCGAGCACCAAATTGACAGGGGGATCCGACTTCTTTTTGGGGTCGTCGTCTGCCAGTTTCGTCGCTGTCGCGACGCACCCCGAATCTGTGCATGTCGAGCGCAGCGCATAGTTTCTGGATCTCGATTTCGTGGGCTTGGGCGCACCACCCGCCAGTTGCTCGGTCCCGTCGAAATCAAACCGGTAGGTGCCGTCGAAGCTCGGGGCGGACGGTTTGGAAGCCTTCGTCGACCCGTTTGAGGACCCGGTCGGGGACCCACGGTCAGAACAGGCGGCCAGCANNGCGCTTAGCAGTGACCGAAGCATTACAGCAGTTCGCACCGACCGCTACGCACCGCGGGCCGTCCGGCCCGGTAAGCCCGAACCACCATGCCCCGTTACCAGTGTGGCGGGTGGTGTAGATGATGTATTTGCGACTACCCTTGCCTCCATGCCGAGTAAGACCGCTGCCCGCTCCGGTGCCCGAAAGAGCGGGTCAAAGGCCAGTCCGCGAAGTGGGTCCCGACCTGCGCGACCAGCACCGCCGCGCAAAAGGGTGAGCAGGCCCGCGAAACGGCGTAATCAGTCGTTGCTGGTCGCAACCGGACTGACCTGCGGCCGGGCCGTACGGGCGGGCTGGCTAATGGCGGCAAAGGGCACCGGGGGTGCGGCGCGGTCGATCGGTCGGGCCCGCGACATCGAGCCGGGGCATCGCCGCGACGGCGTCGCGATGGTCCTGCTGGGTTTTGCCGTCATCGTCGCCGCGAGTTCGTGGTTCGATGCCGCCCGGCCGGTCGGCGCGTGGGTGGATGAGGTGCTGCGGACGTTCATCGGTGCGGCTGTCCTGGCGCTCCCGGTTGTCACAGCCGCGATCGCGGTGGTGCTGATGCGGACTCAACCCAACCTTGATGCGCGGCCCAGGTTGATCCTCGGCGCGAGCTTGATCGCATTGTCGGTGCTGGGCCTGCGCCACCTGTGGTCCGGTTCGCCGGAAGACCCGGAAGCACGGCGTCACGCGGCCGGGTTCATCGGCTTTGCCATCGGTGGACCATTGTCGGACGGGTTGACGCCTTGGATCGCGGCGCCGCTCTTGTTCATCGGCGCAATGTTCGGGTTGTTGTTGCTGACCGGCACCACGATCCGCGAGGTGCCCGATGCGATGCGCGCCATGTTCGGCACCCGGCTGTTTCAGCGCGATTACGCCGACGACGATGAATACGACGCGTATTACGGCGATGGCGAGGAAGCCGATGACACTGCGCGCGAAGACTTCTCCGACGGTTATTACGACGACGCGTCCTTCGGTCCCGAGCACCAGCCGCCGGCGTGGCCATCGGCGGACGCTGTCGAGATTCCGCTCGAAGAGACTCCCACCGTCCCTGAACCCGCCGCCGCTCCCGGTCGTCGTCGCGCCTCCCGTAAAGAGGACACCCAGGCACTGGATCGGGTCGTCGAGGGTCCTTACACACTGCCGCCGTTGACCCTGCTGGTAGCGGGTGATCCGCCAAAGAAACGCAGTGCCGCCAACAACCACATGGCCGATGCGATCAGTGAGGTGCTCACCCAGTTCAAGATCGACGCGGCCGTCACCGGCTGCACGCGCGGGCCCACCGTCACCCGCTACGAGGTCGAGCTGGGGCCCGGCGTCAAGGTGGAGAAGATCACCGCGCTGCAGAAGAACATCGCCTATGCGGTGGCCACCGAGAGCGTCCGCATGCTTGCGCCGATCCCCGGCAAGTCCGCCGTCGGCATCGAGGTGCCCAACACCGACCGCGAAATGGTGCGACTGGCGGACGTGCTCACCGCTGCGTCGACACGCCGCGACCACCATCCGCTGGTGATCGGGCTGGGCAAGGACATCGAAGGCGACTTCATCTCGGCCAACCTGGCCAAGATGCCGCACCTGCTGGTGGCCGGCTCCACCGGATCCGGCAAGTCCAGCTTCGTCAATTCGATGCTGGTGTCGCTGCTGACCCGGGCCAGCCCGGAAGAGGTCAGGATGATCCTGATCGACCCGAAGATGGTGGAACTGACTCCCTATGAGGGCATTCCGCATCTGATCACCCCGATCATCACCCAGCCGAAGAAGGCGGCCGCGGCGCTGGCGTGGCTGGTCGAGGAGATGGAGCAGCGCTACCAGGACATGCAGGCGTCCAGGGTTCGGCACATCGACGACTTCAACGACAAGGTGCGCTCCGGTGACATCACCGCGCCGCTGGGCAGCCAGCGCGTGTACCGGCCCTATCCGTACATCGTTGCGATCGTCGATGAGCTCGCCGACCTGATGATGACCGCGCCGCGTGACGTCGAGGACGCCATCGTGCGGATCACGCAGAAGGCCCGTGCGGCGGGCATCCATCTGGTGCTGGCCACCCAGCGCCCGTCGGTCGATGTGGTCACCGGGCTCATCAAGACCAACGTCCCGTCTCGGCTGGCGTTTGCGACGTCGTCGCTGATCGACAGCCGGGTGATCCTGGACCAGGCCGGCGCGGAAAAGCTGATCGGCATGGGCGATGCGCTGTTCCTACCGATGGGCGCGAATAAAACGGTGCGGTTGCAGGGCGCTTACATCACCGACGAGGAGATTCAGGCCGTCGTCGCCGCGTGCAAGAACCAGGCCGAACCCGAATACACCGAGGGCGTGACCACCGCCAAGCCCACCGGCGAACGAACCGACGTCGACCCGGATATCGGCGACGACATGGATGTCCTCCTGCAAGCGGTCGAGCTGGTGGTGTCCAGCCAGTTCGGGTCCACGTCGATGTTGCAGCGCAAGCTGCGGGTTGGGTTCGCCAAGGCGGGCCGGTTGATGGACCTGATGGAGACTCGCGGCATCGTCGGTCCCAGCGAGGGATCCAAGGCGCGCGAGGTATTGGTCAAGCCCGACGAGCTCGCGGCGACGCTGGGGTCGATCCGGGGCTTTGGCGCATCGGAGAACGAACCAGACAGCGGAGGCGACGAGTAATTCGGCGCGTCAAAGCACCAGCAGCATGCGGGAGTTGCCCAGAATGTTGGGCTTGACGTAACTCAGGTCCAGGAATTCGGCGACACCGATGTCGTAGGACCGGCACATCTCCTCGAACACCTCGGCGGTGACGGGCGTGCCTTCGATCTCGGTGAACCCGTGCTTGCCGAAGAACTCGGTCTCGAAGGTCAACACGAACAGCCGCTCCAGCGCCAGCTCGCGAGCGACTTCGAGAAGCCGGGTGACGATCGCGTGGCCAACCCCGTGGCCGGTCACCGCGGGGTCGACCGCGACGGTGCGGATCTCGCCGAGGTCAGACCACAACACGTGCAACGCGCCGCAACCGATCACTTCGCCCGGGATTTCGGGGTGCTCGGCCACCCAGAACTCTTGAACGGCCTCGTACAGCGTCACCAGGTTCTTTTCCAGCAGGATCTTTCCCGCATAGGTGTCGACCAGCCGTTTGATCGCGTGGACGTCGGACGTTCGCGCACGCCGGACGGCGAGTCGGCTGCCCTGCGAACTTTCGGTCACGGATAACAGTATCGGCATCGGACCCAGCTTTGCTGGTCAACGGTTATTCTGTTGCCGTGTCGGCGCAGCCTCAAACGAGTCCGTTGGTAGGCCGTGTCCGCATCGCTAACCTCGCCAATTTCCTGACCGGCCTGCGGTTGGTGTTGGTGCCGATTTTCATGTTCGCGTTGTTCTACGAGACCGGACACGACTTCGCTGGCCGGATCGTCGCGTTCGCGATTTTCACGATTGCTTGTATCACCGACCGGTTGGACGGTGTGCTGGCCCGCAACTACGGCATGGCGACCGAGTTCGGCGCGTTCGTGGATCCCATCGCGGACAAGGCGCTGATCGGGTCGGCGCTGATCGGTTTGTCGATACTGGGTGACCTGCCGTGGTGGGTGACCGTGCTGATCCTGACCCGTGAGGTCGGGGTGACTTTGTTGCGGGTGGCCGTGATTCGGCGCGGGGTCATTCCCGCCAGCTGGGGCGGCAAGCTCAAGACGGTGGTCCAAGCGCTGGCGATCGGCCTGTTCGTGCTGCCTTGGACGGAGCTGTCGGAGCCGTTCCTGGTGGTGGCGTCGGTGGTGATGGGCATCGCGATCGTGCTGACGGTGGTCACCGGTGTCGACTATGTGGTCTCGACGGTCAAAGCGGTCCGCCACACACCCAGCTGATCGCGGCTGGGTGATTTTGTCGTAGTTGACGGGAACCAACTCCACCGCCACCCGCGTTCACCTGTTAGGTGCTGGGTAGGTACCGAGCATGGCCTTAGCAGAAGGAGAGCGGGATGCCGCCATTGGTGCGTGAGGTCGTCGGCGACGTGCTGCGCCGGGCCCGGACGTCGCAGGGCCGCACGCTGCGGGAGGTTTCTGATTCAGCGCGGGTGAGCCTGGGATACCTGTCGGAGGTCGAACGCGGCCGCAAGGAACCCTCCAGCGAGCTGCTCAACGCGATCTGCGACGCCTTGGAGGTCCCGCTGTCGGCGGTCCTCACCGACGCCGGCGAGCAGATGGCGCGCGAGGAGCGGGTGGCTCTTGCCGCGCCCGGGAGTGCGCCGAGCAACGGGGCGAGCGGCTCCACGATCGACGCCAGCACCAAGGTCGTCATTCCGCCGGTCGCGTCTTTAGCGGTGGCCTGAGCGGCCAGGGGTGGGGCGATCCGCTTTAACCCGTTAAATTGAGCGACAGGGTGAGCGCCAGGTCCTATCAGGGGCCCATCCGGGGCCCATCCGGCAGACAAGAAACGGAGCTAACGCATGGCCAATCCGTTCGTCAAGGCGTGGAAGTACGTCATGGCGTTGTTCAACGCGAAGATCGACGAGCACGCAGACCCCAAAGTCCAGATCCAGCAGGCCATCGAGGAAGCACAGCGCACCCATCAGGCGCTGACGCAACAGGCCGCGCAAGTGATCGGTAACCAGCGGCAACTCGAGATGCGGCTCAACCGGCAGCTGGCCGATATCGAAAAGCTCCAGGTCAACGTCCGCCAGGCGCTGACGTTGGCGGACCAGGCGACCGCCGCCGGAGATGCCGCCAAGGCCACTGAATACACCAACGCGGCCGAGGCCTTCGCGGCTCAGCTGGTGACCGCGGAGCAGGGCGTCGAAGACCTCAAAACGCTGCATGACCAGGCGCTCGGTGCGGCTGCTCAGGCGAAAAAGGCGGTCGAACAGAACGCGATGGTGCTGCAGCAGAAGATATCCGAGCGCACCAAGCTGCTCAGCCAGCTCGAGCAGGCAAAGATGCAGGAGCAGGTCAGCAATTCGCTGCGGTCGATGAGTGAGATCGCCGCGCCGGGTAACACCCCGAGCCTTGACGAGGTGCGCGACAAGATCGAACGTCGGTACGCGAATGCGCTCGGGCAGGCCGAACTTGCGCAGAGTTCGGTCCAGGGCCGGATGATTGAGGTTCAGCAGGCCGGCGTCGAGATGGCCGGGCATTCCCGGCTCGAGCAGATCCGTGCCTCCATGCGCGGCGACGCCCTGCCGACGGGCGGGACCCCTGCGGCTCCGGGAGCCAGCCCCTCAACTCCCGCCGCCAACCCGGCCAGCCGTGGGCCCATACCCGAGAAGCCGCTCGGGCAGTAGCGGGGCGGTCTTCAGGTGGTGGTGAGGGCGATTTCGCGCGGTCCATGGCGCGCGCTGCTGCAGCGAGGTTTCGACACTGCCACCGAATTGTCCGCTTCGGTCGCCCAGCGGATCAGCGCCGCCACCGATCCGCGAGCACGGCTGCTGCGCCGCCGCCGTCGCGCGCTGCGGTGGGCGTTGATATTCGGTGTGGGGTGTCTGTTTTGGGCGGCGGTGACGGCCGTGCTGGCGGCTTGGGGCTGGTTCGCGTTGCTGCTCGAGATCACCGGGTTCGTCGCGGCCGTACAGGCTATTCCGGCGACCTTGCTGCTGTTTCGCTATCGCTGGCTGCGATCGGAAACGCTGCCGGCGCCGCGGCCCAGCACCGTTCGTAGGCTGCCCACACCGGGATCGGCCGCGCGGCCAGCGATGTCCGCGCTGGGAGCTTCCGAACGAGGCTTCTTCTCGTTGTTGGGTGTGATGGAGCGCGGCGAGATGTTGCCGGCCGCCGAGATCCGTGACCTGACGGCCGCTGCCAATCGAACCTCCGCGGCGATGGCGGCGACTGCCACAGAGGTTGTCTCGATGGAACGGGCGGCGCACTACTCCGAATCTTCGCGGTCGTATCTGGTCCCATCCATTAATGCCTTCACCGCGCAACTGAGCGCCGGCGTCCGCCAGTACAACGAAATGGTCACCGCCGCAGCGCAATTAGTCTCGTCGGCCAACCGCGAACCCGGCCCGGGAGCCGGCGTCGGCTCAGCGGCGACGCAGCAGCGTTACCGTGCCGAGCTGGTTGAGGCTACCGACCGGCTACTCGGTTGGGCGCAGGCGTTCGACGAACTGGGCGGACTGCCTCGGAGATAGTCCCTAAACCGGACCGGACGGCGGCGTCGGGTCGGGGCGGGGGCCGTAGCGCTCGATGTATGCCTGGTGCATGGGGGCATCGCGCTCGCGGGCGCGTTCGTCGACGAGGTTGGGGTCGAGACCGTGCACCTGCAACATGTGCCGGCGCCACACCTTGTTGAGCGCATGCGAGAAGTACACGAATGGAATGAGGATCGGCAGCGTCATGCTCAGGTGGACGTCCAGCGTCGTCGGGACCAGCCAGAATGGCGCGAGCACCAATACCGCGGGAACTGCGACGCGGAGCATCATCCTGCGGGTGGCGCCCTTGCCAGCCAGGTCGTTGCGCACCCAATCTCGCATCGACTCGGGCAGTCGTGCCCCGTAGCAGTAGCGGATGTACTGCCACGCGTTCGGCCGCTGGCCGGTTCCGCCGTCGTTCATCGCTGCCCCCACGGCTAGAACGTCGCCTTGAGCGACGGCAGCACCAGCGCGGCCAGGCCACGCGCGGCCGCCTTGAACATGTCGAAGAAATCGAAATAGTCGCGCCACAGGGTGATTCGCCCGTCGTGGACTTCGAACACCCCACACACCCAGAACTGCAGCCGGAGCGGGCCGATGATCAGCGCGTCGCTGCGCTCGGTGAGCACCGCGGCGCCGTCGGCGGCGATGCGGTGGATCTTCACCTCGAACGCGGTTTTGCCGCCATCCATCCGGCGGAACAGCTTCATCGCAGCCCTGCGGCCATGGATCGTTGGCA
>PLSK01000079.1:20931-21434 GCA_003165155.1 Mycobacterium sp.
GGCGGAGTGGGTTGAAGCCGCCCGCCTCGCCGGCGTTGACGCTATTGCGCTGGACGGGCTGGTGGCCCTCGACGACGACCTCGACGCCGGCGCCAGAATCCACCGGCGCGCCGCGCGGATGGCGGTGCTCAACGTGCCCGCGCTGCGTGACGTGGCGCCCGACCTGGTGGTGTCCGATGTCATCACCGCGGGCGGTGGCATGGCGGCCGAGCTGTTGGGGATCCCGTGGATAGAGCTCAGCCCGCATCCGCTGTACCTGCCGTCCAAGGGCCTGCCGCCGATCGGCAGCGGACTGGCGCCGGGCACCGGCATCGGTGGATGGCTGCGGGATGCCACGATGCGAGCGTTCACGGCGCGGTCCCTGCGTGCGGGACTGCGCGAGCGCGCGGCCGCGCGGGTCGAGATCGGATTGCCGGCCCGCGACCCGGGGCCGCTGCGCCGGCTGATCGCCACGCTGCCCGCATTGGAGGTGCCTCGGCCGGACTGGCCGGCCGAGGCCGTCG
>PLSK01000014.1 GCA_003165155.1 Mycobacterium sp.
CGCGCGGGTCGCGATGGCGCCGACGTTGCTGGTGGCTATTCCGTTCACCGTTCTGATCAGCTTCACCCTGAACATCTTGTTGCGCGAGCTCGGCGCCGCTGATCTGTCCGGTGCGGGTGCGGCCTTCGGGGCGGTCACCCAGGTTGGCCCGCTGGTGACCATCTTGATTGTGGCCGGGGCCGGGTCCACCGCGATGTGCGCAGACCTGGGTTCGCGAACGATCCGCGAAGAGATCGACGCCATGGAAGTGCTGGGGATCAATCCGGTTCAGCGCCTGGTGACACCGCGGATGCTCGCCTGTGGGCTGGTGGCCCTGCTGCTGAACAGCCTGGTCGTCATCATCGGCATTGTGGGCGGATACATCTTCTCCGTGTTCGTTCAAGACGTGAATCCCGGCGCGTTCGCCGCCGGTATTACTTTGCTGACCGGGGTGCCCGAAGTGATCATCTCCTGCGTCAAGGCAGCGCTTTTCGGTCTGATCGCGGGACTGGTCGCGTGCTATCGCGGCCTGACGGTATCCGGCGGCGGCGCCAAGGCCGTCGGCAACGCCGTCAACGAAACGGTGGTGTACGCGTTCATGGCGCTTTTCGTCATCAATGTGGTGGTCACCGCCATCGGCATCCGCATGTCGGCCAAGTAGCTCGAGCACGAGGGGAGGTGTAGGTACACGCTGTGGCACTTCGAGCCGTCTATCCGCGCCTGACGCGCCAAATCGACAAGCCGATCGGCGCACTGAGCCGGGTCGGCGATCACACGCTGTTCTACGCCAAGTCGCTTGCCGGGATACCGTTCGCGGTCAGGCACTACCGCCGCGAGATCGTCCGTCTCATCGCTGAAATCAGCATGGGCGCGGGAACGTTGGCGATGATCGGCGGGACACTGGTGATCGTCGGGTTCTTGACGCTCGCCGCGGGCGGCACGTTGGCCGTCCAGGGCTATAGCTCGCTGGGCAATATCGGCATCGAAGCGCTGACCGGATTCCTGGCCGCGTTCATCAACGTCCGGATCGCGGCCCCGATCGTCGCCGGAATCGGTTTGGCGGCCACCTTCGGCGCCGGCGTGACTGCGCAGCTGGGTGCCATGCGGATCAACGAGGAAATCGACGCGCTGGAATCGATGGCGATCCGGCCGGTTTCTTATCTCGTCAGCACCAGGATCGTGGCCGGGATGATGGCGATCACGCCGTTGTACTCCATCGCCGTCTGCCTGTCGTTCCTGGCCAGTCAATTCACCACGGTGGTCTTGTTCGGCCAATCCGGTGGCCTGTACAACCACTACTTCACGACGTTCCTCAACCCGATCGACCTGCTGTGGTCGTTCCTGCAAGCCGTCCTGATGGCGATCACCATCTTGTTAATCCATACGTATTACGGCTATTTTGCGTCGGGCGGACCGGCCGGTGTCGGTGTCGCGACCGGCAATGCGGTACGCACCTCGCTGATCGTGGTCGTATCGGTGACGTTGCTGGTCTCGCTGTCCATCTACGGTTCCAACGGCAACTTCAACCTGTCGGGCTAAGGGGACAAGCCGATGCCGAACGCTGCTGACTCTGGTACTCCTGGAGTTGATCAACCTCGTCGCGGTGCTGTTCAGCCGCTGGCTGGTCTGGCCACCCTTGTGGTTATCGCGACGATTGTCGCCGGCGCCGTCGTCCTGTTCAATGGCGGCGCATCGACCAGCGTGCCGGTAACCGTGCTGTCGCCGCGCACTGGTCTGGTGATGAACCTCGACGCGAAGGTCAAGCTGCACGGGGCGCAAGTGGGTAAGGTCGACTCGATCGAATCGCTGCCCAACGGGCAGGCCGCTATCCACCTCGCGATGGACCCGTCGCGGTTGCATCTCATTCCCGCCAACACGCTCGTCGACATCGCCTCGACGACCGTGTTCGGCTCGAAGTTCATTGAGTTGGTGCCGCCGCCCGAACCTTCGCCACAGCCGCTGCGCGCCGGCCAGGTGTTGCAGGGAAACCATGTCACGGTCGAAATCAACACGGTGTTCCAACAACTGGTATCGGTGTTGTCCAAGATCGAACCCGAGAAGCTCAACGAGACCCTGGGCGCATTCGCCCAGGCGTTTAGCGGCCGGGGCGAGAAGCTAGGCCAGACGCTGTCGGATCTGGATGCGATGTTGGCCAAGATCGATCCGAGCCTGCCCAAGCTGAGCCACGACATCGCGGCGGCGCCGCAGGTGATCAACGCCTACGCCGATGCGGCCCCAGATCTGNNCGACCAACCGGCGCCCGCTCACCGATATGCTGCATCTCCTGGCGCCCACTACCGACTTGACCAACCAGTACAGCCCGGCCCTCAACTGCGCGCTCGCCGGCCTCGTACCACTGGCCATGGGACCGGCATCGCCGGTCCCGGGCGTGCTTTTGCTGGATTCATTTCAGCTGGGCACCGAACGGTACCGATACCCGGGCAATCTGCCCAAGATCGCGGCCAAGGGTGGACCGCAGTGTCAGGGCCTACCGGATGTGGGTGTCGGGAATCGACCGCCGTACCTGGTAACCGATATCGATGCCAACCAGGCGCAGTATGGCAACCAGGGGATCCTGCTGAACTCTGATGCGCTCAAGCAGATGCTGTTCGGCCCGCTCGACGGGCCGCCGCGCAACACCGCACAGACCGGGCAACCAGGATGAGGGGCTGGGGTCCAACCGCGGTCAAGTTTGGGGCCTTCGGGGTGGTGATGGCGGTGTTGACCGCGGCCCTGTTCGCGATCTTCGGCCAGTACCGCACCGGATCAACGGTGGGGTATTCAGCGGTGTTCACGGACGCGTCCAGCCTGAAGTCCGGAGACT
>PLSK01000092.1 GCA_003165155.1 Mycobacterium sp.
CAGTCTCAGTCGGCGGCGGCACGACAGTGGTCTCGTCGTTACCCGCCGCGGCAGTAGCGGGCTGATCGTCGTCGTCGGTCATTGTTCGCGTCTCCTGTACACCCAGGCCCCCGGATGTCCGTAGTGTGCCCCGGGGGTACGACATTGGCCCCGATGCCGGCACCCACGGTCTTAGTCACCACGAGGACACATGAAGGCGAACGGCCGTCGGTGCACCTCTGTTTAGTGAATGACCGAGCGGGCATACGGCAAACGAGCACCGAAAACGCCAGGAGGCCCAACACATGACCACTGTCCCGTCGATCACCCTCAACGATGGCAACACCATCCCGCAACACGGGTTTGGCGTCTTCCAGATCCCGCCCGATGAGACCGCCGCGGCGGTGCGCTCGGCGCTGGACGTCGGTTACCGCCACATCGACACCGCCGAGATGTACGGCAACGAGGCCGGTGTGGCTGCCGGCATCTCGGAATCGGGCGTCGACCGGGCCGAGGTCTTCATCACCAGCAAGCTCAACAACGGATATCACCGGCCCGACGATGCGCGCCGGGCGTTCGACTCCACGCTCAAAGCGCTGCACTCCAACTACGTCGACCTTTTCTTGATTCACTGGCCGCTGCCCACCCTCTATGACGGCGACTTCGTCTCTACCTGGAAGGTGTTGGAGCAGTTCGCCCAGGACGGGCGGGCACGCAGCGTCGGCGTGTCGAACTTCCAGCCCGCACACCTGGACCGGCTCGCCAAAGAATCGGACATAACGCCGGCGGTCAACCAGATCGAGGTGCACCCGTACTTCGGCAATGAGGACGTCCGCGCCTACGGCGTCGAGCATGGGATCGCGACCGAAGCGTGGTCGCCGATCGCGCAGGGCAAGGTGCTCGGCGATGAGGTGATCACCCGTATCGCCGCGACGCACGACAAGACGCCCGCCCAGGTGGTTCTACGTTGGCACATCCAGCGCGGCGACATCGTGTTCCCCAAGTCGGTGTCACCCGAGCGGGTGAAGTCGAACTTCGAGATCTTCGACTTCAGCCTCGACGGTGACGAGATGACCGCGATCACCGGCCTTGATCGCGGCGAGTCCGGCCGCACCGGCCCCAACCCGGACAAGTTCGACTACATCCCCGACAAATGAGTAACTCCGGGCACCTTGCGGTCATGGGTTTCCGCGGCTGTTACCCTGTGCACCAACGGATTAGCGCACCGCGTGACGTCGCCGTGCTACAGGTCGAGCACAATCCGCAGAGCCGCGTCGACGCGACGCATGTCTTCGAAGCTCAGGCAACCCACGCTGTTGCCGAGTCGACCCGGGTCGATCGCCGCGGCTTGTTCAGCCAGCACGCGCGTCACACGTCCGTCGATCTCAACCTCGGGCCGAAAGCTTGCAGCTCGGGCTGAGGTAGATGTCGGCGCTACGAGCCACGTCGACAGTGGCAGCTGGTCGGATTGAACCACGACCGTATATCGCGAACCGGACTGTTCGTGACCGTGAGTGCGCCGTGGGGCGTGGAGCCGGAAGACCTCACCACGCACGCAGCGTCTCCATGTCGCGAAGCACCTGCATCGACTCGGCGCGGTCTGCCTCGTCCACAGCGAGTTCCTCCGCTTCAGCGCGAAGGGCTGCGGCAGCCTGTCGGCGCGCGGCTTCGATGAGGGCCGCCCGAACCGCCATAGATACTGACGTACCGTCCCTGGTCAACACCGCAAGCGCCCGAGATGCATCCTCGTCGGGTCGAAAGGTGATCGTGTCAGCCATCTCCGCAGCGTACTACAAAATGTAAGACACCTGCTCGGTTGCAGCCGAACTGCCGCCAATAGACGCGGGCTACTGGAGGTTGACCGAAGCAGGAGCCGCTCCCGCACGCAGTGGGACCGGTCCAAAATTGGCGCCAGGCAAGGGCTGATAACGTCTCGGCGCATGGGGGCACCTCGGACTCCGCCCGGCTGGTATCCCGACCCATCCGGGGCACCCGGGCAACGCTACTTCGACGGCACCCAGTGGACGGAGTTCGGCACACACTCCCCCCAGCCAACGCAACCCGTCGGCGCCAAGAGAAACAAGAAATTCGTCGCAATCGCCGCCGTGGTAGGCGTCCTGACAGCAATCGGTGTCATCGTCGCTGTGAGTGCAGGTGGTCCGCCCCGCGACGAAGCGTCGTATCAACAGGGCTTCAACGACGCGAAGGAATACCTGCGACCGGGAGTCGCACCGGGCGCGGACTTCTGCGAGGACAGATATGAATTCAGATATCGGGCCGGTGCGATGAATGTCAAGAAAGATTACGTGCAAGGCTGCAAGGACGCTGGCGGCAAAGACTGATCGGGACGCAAACCGTCACGCCGGACTATCGTCGTTTTCGATGAGCGCACACTTCGAGGAGTTGGGCTGGCGGCAGACTCCGATGGGTGTGATCAGCTTGCGGCGCAGATTCGATCTCTCGGTGCGCGCCGATGTGTATGAGATCAAACTCGATGACGAGTACCTGATGTCGAGCCTGTTCACCGTCGCCGAACGGGAGCTGGCGCGGCTGGCACTGGCGAGGACGCCGGGACCGGGCCTGGACGTGATCGTCGGCGGTCTCGGCCTCGGCTATACCGCTCAAGAAGTGTTGGAGTGCAAACGGATTCGGACACTGACAGTTATCGAATACTCCGATGCTGTCATCGACTGGCACGAACGCGGCCTGCTACCAGATACGGTTGGCCTAGCCGCCGACGGCCGCGTCGCCCTGGTGTGCGCGGACTTCTTCGCCGCCGCCACCAGCGTGGTGGGATTCGATCCGGAGCGCCGTTGCCGAACCTATGACGCGATCCTGCTCGACATCGACCACTCGCCCCGCCACGTGCTCCACGATCCACACGCGCACTTCTACACCCATGACGGTCTACGAGCCGCATCCGCTCATATCGTCCCGGGAGGAACGTTCGCCATGTGGTCCGACGATGCACCGGACGAGGACTTCACCGCGGTCCTCGAAACCGTATTCACCGACGTCGAGGCCCAGCAGGTCTGGTTCGACAACCCCCTCACCGGAGGCCGGTCGGGCGCCACCATCTACCTTGCGACCCGGGCATGACAGCGGCCTCTGGGAACATGACAACGAGTTCAGCGTGACGACCCGGCCGACGCCCGTCACACCCGCCGCCGGGCAGGAGTCGGTGTGGGACTATCCCCGTCCGCCCCGATTGGAGCGTTTCGCGGGCTCGGTCACCGTGGAGCTGGGCGGCACCACCATCGCGTCGACCGACCATGCATGGCGTGTGCTGGAGACCAGTCATCCCCCGACCTATTACCTGCCCCGGGATTCCTTCGTCGAGGGGGTGCTACGCGAAACCTCGGGCTCGTCGTGGTGTGAATGGAAAGGCCAGGCAACGTATTACGACCTGGTGACCGACACACGCAGCGCGCCACGAGCCGCTTGGACCTACCCGAACCCCTCCCGTGGCTTCGAGCCGATCGCAGGCGCCATCGCCGTGATGGCCGCGCTCGTTGACCGCTGCACGGTGAACGGCGAACAGGTTGTTCCGCAACCCGGCGGCTTCTACGGCGGCTGGGTCACCAGCTGGATCGTTGGCCCATTCAAGGGAATCCCGGGCTCGATGAACTGGTAGTGGATTGCCAGCCACTCGAGCCGTCACGGTCGATCCCCATCACTAACATCGTCGACATGGTGCGGGCCAGGTGATGCGATCACGGCGCGGGATGCAGATCCGCCGAATGCGCGAGTGGCTGGCGCTCAGCGCCGCGATCGCATTGATCCCGTGGACCATCTATCTCGGGCTTACCCTGCCGCAGAACTACACCGCCCAGCATTGGGTGGCGACCTGGGTCGGCTTCGACATCTTGTTGCTGGCATTCATGATTGCGACCGCGGTGCTCGGCTTCATCCGCCACCAGTGGCTGACGCTATTCGCGTTTTCGACGGGCGTTCTGTTGGTGTGCGACGCCTGGTTCGACGTGCTGACCGCCAAGCGTGGCGACATTGCTGTTTCTGTTCTGACTGCCGCGCTCGGAGAACTGCCGCTCGCGATCGTGCTGATCGGTGGCAGCTTGCGCATCGCGCGCCTGCAGGGGCACTCGGTCGGCCGGGTGCGGTGGCCGTTCCCCCGGCGCCGGCCCTGAGCTGCTCGAGCAGGCGGCCAAGCAGATCGCGCAGTTGGCACTCCGAAGCCTATAACTACCAGCCGACGCCGCGCACCG
>PLSK01000155.1 GCA_003165155.1 Mycobacterium sp.
CGACAGTGGCGTGTGAAACTTCGAGAAGCGCGCTCGTTAACGTCGATCTCGAGGACATCGTTGGCAACAAACCCCCACCACATCAAATCGCAGGCAGACCACTAGCCGGGCGCTGGCTGGGTCAAAGGTCCAACCCGTTGGCCGCGGCGATCGCGGCGCGGGTCCATTCCTGATGGAAGACCGCGGGCTGGATGCGGTCGCGGCGAATGGCCTCGACATCGATTGGTCTTCCCGCCGTGACCGCGGTCGGCACCCGGAAGGAGTAGGCCGGCTCGTCGGTGGCGATGGCGAGCAGGGCATCGCTATCGGTAAAACTGTTGGCACGCATGACGTCTGTCGCCCACACGGACGGCTTGAGGCCACCGAAGGTCTTGACGTAGAGCACCCATAGCCGGGTGCCGCGCAGGTTGAGAAGCCTGGTGACCGCTCTGTTCACCGCGTCGCGCTCAAGGGGCCCGAGCACGCCGGATTGATCGGTGACCTGGCCGGACAGGGTGATCGCCGGCGCCGGCGGTGACGCGATGCCGCTCGTCGGCGCAACCACCGACGCCGACTTGCTGGTCGGGTGTTTGGATTTGTCGCCGAACATATGGACGCCGACGAATACCGCAACCCCGGCCAGGGCGACGGCGACGATGGCCCCGATCGCCATTCCCGTACGCCGACTGCCACCGCGGGCTTTCGAGGGTGGCGGAGCCATCAATGTGGTTGGCGCTGGAATGACTTCGGTGGGACCCGCAACGTGGGCCGGTGCGGTGTCCAGCTGGCTACCCAACGCGGCCGCGAAATCCGAGCACGTCGCAAAGCGGTCTGCCGGGCTTTTGGCGAGCGCTTTGGCGATGGCGCCGTCGAGGTCTGCCAATTCGGGTCGGCGTTCACTGATGTGCGGGGGTGGCGCGGACAGGTGTTGGGTGATGACCACTGCCGGATTGGAATGCTGAAAGGGCGCGGAGCCGGTCAGCAAGTTGAACGCCGTGCACGCGAGTGCGTACTGGTCGGCTCGCCCGTCGAGATCGGCACCCTGCAGTTGCTCGGGCGCGCAGTACGCGGTGGTGCCCACCAGCATGTTGGTCGCTGTCAGGCCGCTGATATCGCCCAGTTCGCGGGCGATGCCGAAATCGGCGAGCAGGATCCGCCGTCGGGTGCCGGTTTCTCCCAGCAGGATGTTGGCGGGTTTGACGTCACGGTGCAGCAGTCCGCGCGAATGTGCGTAATCGAGCGCGTCGGCGACGGCCGAAACGATCGCGACGACATCGGCTTTGGGCATCCCCGACGGGTAGTGATCGCGCAGCAGTTTCGCGGCGTCGGTGCCCTCGACGTAGTCCATCGAGATCCACAGTTGCCCTTCGTATTCGCCGCGGTCGTGGATGCCGACGATGTGCTCGTTGTACAGGCCGGCGGCCAGGTCGGCCTCTCTATTGAAGCGCTGGCGAAACTCGTCGTTCCCGGTCAGCTCGCCAGGCAGAATTTTGAGGGCATCGCGGCGCGGCAGCCGCGGATGCTGCGCCAGATACACCTGACCCATCCCACCGGCGCCCAGCTGCCTAACGATGGTGTATCCGGCAAACACGTGTCCTTCTTGCAGGCCATCGCTTTGCGGCATGTGTGCATGCTACTGAAGTGCGTTAAGCGGGTAGCGCGCGGCGGCCCGCACGCTCGGCGAAAGCGTCTAGCGCGCTTAGGACTTCCGTTGCGCGCCAGGCTCTGTTGCGAGCCTGGTCGGTGAACTCGACGATGATGTCGGCCTCGATAAGCGGCGTCAAGTATCGGTAGACGTTGTTAATGGGGATGTTTAGTTGATCGTGGATCAGCTGCGCATTGACGACTGGGCGCTTGATTAGCAAGTCCGCCAAACGGTAGACAGCCGAGTCGCGGCGGGCTGTGATCTTCGAGTCCCATTGTCCTCGGATCGTTTGCAGATCGGCCACTAGTTGACGACCGTTGACGACGGCGAGTAGCGACGCCTCCGACAGTCGCTCGACTATTGGAGCGGGGTCGCCCGCACGGTAAGCGGTCAGTGCGCTGAAGTATGAATCGATGTCCGTCAGCAGTCCCGCCGAGACAGGGACCGTGACCTGGCGGGTCAACCGCCTGTTGCGCAACATCGATTGGATCAAGGCCCTGCCCGTGCGCCCGTTGCCGTCTGGGAACGGGTGAATTGTTTCGAATTGTGCATGTGCAATGGCGATTTGAGGAATGACAGCTATATCGCTTCTCTCGCCGAATTGGATTAGGTCATCGATGGCGTCTGGAACCCGGTTCTGGTGTGGTGCGATGAAATCGGCGCCTCGTGGGCCGAAGTTGCCCCCGCCGATCCACACCTGCTCGGTGCGCCACTTGCCGGCGATATCTGGTTTGCTCGCATTCATCAGCGCGGCATGCATGGCGAGAATGGCGTCGCCGCTGATTTGGTCCGCCAGGTCGATGGCCGCCTGCATCGCCCGGGTGTTAGCGACGATGGCTGCGGCATTGCGGCGTTTGGCGCTTCCTAGCGTTTCGGCTTCGGCGATCGCGCGCGCTGTGGCGGTTAGGTTCTCAATTTTGGAGCTCGCTGCTGATTCTGTGCGCAGAAGCACGGATGCGAAAGGCGCGATCTCGTCGCCAAGTTCTGTATCGAACCGCGCAATCTCACGGCTGGCTTCCTCTGCGTCTGCCAGAACGCCAGAGGGGAGGCTGATCTCTAGCTTGGCGATCTCTGCGGGAATGGCGGCCTGGTACTGGCCGGCCTGGCGCGTGACGGCGCGCAGGCCGGAGGTGCCGTGGCCGGCCTCGGTCGGCATGTCCCAGGTAAGCGTCTCGTACCCGACTGCGGTGCCGGCGCTAACTGATGACATGCACTCACCGTATCATCACTTAGTTACTTAAGTGATGATACGAGCTGTCGTTGTCATCAGTTAGGCGGAGTGCGCCCGCAGCGTCTCGAGGGCTTTGTCGGCGTGGGCGTCCATGCTGATTTCGCTGGAGATCACGTCCAGCACCCGGTGATCGGTGTCGATGATGAAGGTCATGCGTTTGACCGGAATCAACTTGCCGAGCAGACCGCGCTTGACCCCGAACTGGGTGGCGACGGTGCCGGCGGCGTCCGACAACAGCGGGTAGTCGAAGCTCTGCTTGTCGGCGAACTGGGCCTGCTTGTCAACGGGGTCGGTGCTGATGCCGACCCGGTTGGCTCCGACCGCGGCAAACTCCGAAGCCAGGTCGCGGAAGTGGCAGGCTTCCTTGGTGCAGCCGGGCGTCATCGCGGCCGGGTAGAAGAACAAGACGACGGGTCCGCTCTCGAGCAAGGCGCTGAGCTTGCGTGGGGTTCCGGTCTGATCGGGCAGTTCGAAGTCGTCCACGGTGTCACCAGGTTTCATGGCCGTCAGGCTACGCCCGATCGGCGCCAGGCCGTCGCCGAGCGTATCCCCACTGCGAAAAAGCGCGCAGAGTGTCGCAGTGCGCTTACGCTCGCGGGCCGCGCTGGTCGGGCCCGATCCGCCTATCTGCGAGGATGGTTCGGTGCACGCCCACCTCGCCGCAACCACGTCACGGGCGGACTTCCGCTCGCTTGCCGCCGAGCACCGGGTGGTGCCGGTGACCCGGAAGGTCTTGGCCGACAGCGAGACGCCGTTGTCGGCCTACCGCAAACTGGCCGCGAATCGCCCGGGGACGTTCCTGCTGGAGTCCGCCGAGAACGGGCGCTCGTGGTCGCGGTGGTCGTTCATCGGCGCGGGGGCGCCGTCCGCACTCACCGTGCGTGACGGCCAGGCGGTATGGCTGGGTGCGGCGCCGAAGGACGCGCCCACCGGAGGCGACCCGCTGCAAGCGCTGCGGACCACCCTTGAGGTGCTGGGCACCGCCGCGATGCCGGGTCTTCCGCCGCTGTCGGGCGGCATGGTCGGCTTTTTCGCCTATGACCTGGTGCGACGCTTGGAGCGGCTGCCCGAGTTGGTCGTGGACGATCTGCAACTGCCGGACATGCTGCTGCTACTGGCCACCGATGTGGCCGCCGTCGACCACCACGAGGGCACCATCACGCTGATCGCCAACGCGGTCAACTGGAACGCCACCGACGAACGCGTCGACGGCGCCTACGACGACGCGATCGCGCGGCTGGACGTGATGACCGCGGCGCTGAGCCAGCCGCTGCCGTCGACGGTCGCCACGTTCAGCAGGCCCGAGCCTCGGCCGAGGGCGCAGCGCACCGTCGAGGAATACGGCGTGATCGTCGACCACCTCGTCGAGCAGATCGTGGCCGGCGAAGCCTTCCAGGTGGTGCCGTCGCAGCGCTTCGAGATGGATACCGATGTCGATCCGTTCGACGTGTATCGCATCCTGCGGGTCACCAATCCAAGCCCGTATATGTATCTCATGCATGTGCCGAATGCCGATGGGGAAACTGACTTTTCGATAGTCGGATCCAGTCCGGAGGCGCTCGTCACCGTCAACGACGGCTGGGCTCGGACGCATCCGATCGCGGGCACCCGGTGGCGTGGGGAAAACGAAGAAGAGGATCAGTTGCTGGAAAAGGAGCTGCTGGCCGACGACAAAGAGCGCGCCGAGCACCTGATGCTGGTCGACCTGGGCCGCAACGACCTCGGCCGGGTCTGCACGCCGGGCACTGTTCGGGTCGAGGATTACAGCCACATCGAGCGCTACAGCCACGTGATGCACCTGGTGTCCACGGTGATCGGGATGCTCGCCGAGGGCCGCACCGCCTTGGANNGCGGTGACGGCCTGCTTCCCGGCCGGCACGTTGTCGGGCGCCCCGAAAGTGCGGGCCATGGAGCTGATCGAAGAGGTGGAGAAGACGCGCCGCGGCCTGTACGGCGGCGTGGTGGGTTACCTGGACTTCGCCGGCAACGCCGACTTCGCGATCGCCATCCGCACCGCACTGATGCGCGGCGGCACCGCGTATGTCCAAGCCGGCGGTGGGGTGGTGGCCGACTCGAACGGGCCTTACGAACACACTGAGGCCAGCAATAAGGCCCGGGCGGTGCTGAATGCGATCGCGGCGGCTGAGACGCTGGGCCCCCCGGATACAGCCGGGCAATCAAGGTCGGCCAATAATGGCTGATGCCCGGTGACCACCCGGATAGCCCAGCTGTTGCTGGTGGTCGCAGCCGGGGCGCTGTGGGCCGCGTCGCGGATGCCTTGGGTGCTAATCCGGTCGTTCGACGGGCTGGGTCCGCCCACCGAGGTGACGCTGTCCGGCGCGACGTGGTCGACGGCCCTGCTGCCGTTGGCATTGCTCATGCTGGCAACGGCCGTCGCCGCGCTGGCGGTGCGCGGCTGGCCGCTGCGGGCGCTGGC
>PLSK01000204.1:0-7738 GCA_003165155.1 Mycobacterium sp.
CGTCGCGTTTGCCGATCGTGTCGGAAAACTTGGCCACACCGTCGAGCGCAGCGCTCAGGTTGGGGTAGGTCTGATCAATGGTCTGCGACAGCACATGCAGCGACTGCTTGACCGTGTCGATGTCCCAGCCGGTGGCGGCCTTGGTGACGTCGAAGAAGGCGTCGTAAATCTGATACGGAGTGGTGCTTTGGCCAATCGGCAAAGTGTCCCCGGGGCGTAGCTGCCGGTTACCTCGCGCCTCGATCTCGAGGACTTTCTTGCCGAGGATGGTGTCGGTGCGGATGGCCAGTCGGCTCTCGCTGCCGATGGTATTGGTGCCGATCGAGAACTTCATCACGATGTGGTCGCCGTCGATCTTCAGGTCCTCCACCTTGCCGACGTCCATGCCGGCGATGCGCACCTTGTCGCCCTTGTTGAGTCCGCCCGTGTCGGTGAACTGCCCGTAGTAGCTCGGTCTGGCGAACAATAGCGGGACGCTGGTGAAGCTTTGACCCACGCCAAGGACGAGCAACAACACGACGATGCCCATAAGCCCGATGTGCAGCCGATTGGCTGGTTCCAGCGTTCTCATTGCGGCGTGCACCTACCCGACGGCTGGCCGAACAGCTTGACCGTGCGGACCGGGCCGCCACCCTGCAGCCCGTTGAGCTTGAGCGTGATGTCGCAGGCATAGAAGTTCACGAAGTCGCCATAGGAGCCGATGCCGCGCCCGATCAGGTTCAACGCCGTCGGCACCTTGTGGAGGTAGTCGTCGAGCTGATCACGCTGATCGATGAGCGGCTGCTGAAGCGCGTCCAGGTAGCCAATGGTCTTGTGCAGCAGAGAGCGGTCCTCGGCCAGCAGATCGGCCACCGTTCCGGCGGCGTTGCTGATGTGCGCGGTCCCGCCCGCCAGCTGGTCACCGTGGTCCTTCAGCCCGGTGATGAGCACCTCGAGGTTGTTGACGGTCTGGTCGAATTCCTTGCGGTGCCGAACCGTCGTGTCCAGCACGATGTTCAAGTTCTTGACCACCTCGCCGATCGCCTGGTCNNGTGATCAGCGCCGACGCGATGGTGTTGACCTTTGCCGGGTCCAGCGCCCGAAACAGTGGCTTGAAACCACCAATCAGTGCGTCGAGGTCAAGAGCCGGCGACGTTCGCGACACCGGGATGAATCCACCCGGCTGCAAGATCTGGTCAGCGCCGTCACCCTCGCCGCGTTTGAGCTCCAGATAGCGGTTGCCGATCAGGTCGAGGTAGCGGATCTGTGCGGTCGTCGACTGATACAGCGGCACCGACCGGTCGACGTCGAACTCCACCCGCGCCCGCTTGCCGCCTTGGATCAGTTGCACCGAACTGACCTTGCCGATCTCCACCCCCGAGGCGCGAACGAACTGGCCTGGCCGCAGCCCGCTGACGTTGCTGAACTCCGCCGAGTACCCATAATTACGGTCGAAGCGCATCTGACCGAACACCACGATAATCATCACGGTGAACAGCAGCAGCACCAACGAGACGATGCCGAGTTTGATAACGGTGCCGGTGAGTTTCATGGGTTGATCGTGTTATCCCCCACCTGACGGCCCCACACGTACTCGATCGCGTAGGGCGAACCGGTGTCTAGGTGGTTATAAGGCGCAAGGCTGTTGCCGGTGTCCATCACCAACTCGGGCGCGGGCCACAGGTCATGGGTGATGTGCTGCCAGCAACCGGGTGCACCCCCCGGTCCACCGCGAGCGTTGATCCGTGGCAGATTTTCCGGATAGATGTAGGGATTCGGCGCCCCGCCTACCAATCCGGCCACCCCTGCGAGTCCCCCGGTGAGCGGCACTGCGAGCCCTAGGAGGGTTGCCGCCGATAGAGGGTTCAGTAGCAGCCCCAGCCCTGATAGCAGCTCGGTATGGGCGTTTAGCGAGTAGCCGTTGCCCCCGAGGAACGTTCTGGTTTTGGGTTCGATGTCGTGATAGTTACGCAGGGTGCAATAGATCGCCGGGCTGTAGGTGTCCAGCAGCTGGGCCGACGGCACCAGGTCGGCGGCTCCACGCGCCAGATACGGCCCGCCCCGCTCGAAGATGTCCGCGCCGGTGTTGCCGAACCCGGCCGCCGACAACAGCGCGGAGTCCAAATCCTTTTGCTGCTGGTTAAGGGTGCGCGATGTAATCACCGCATTGTTCAGGAAATCGAACAAGTCGGGCGCGGCGTTGGCGTAGGTGTCGCCCAGCCCCGCCAACTGCTGGATATCGTGCCGGATCTGCGGCATCTGCGGGTTGACATCGTCGAGGATCGCGTTGCTGTTGACGATCGACTGTCCGAACTTATCGCCCAACCCGGTCAGCGATTGCGCGGCCGCGCTCAGCGTCAAGTTCAGCTTGACCGGATCCACCTTCTCCGCGATCGAGGTGACGGTCTGGAACAACGTGTTGATCTCCGTCGTCACCGACCGGGCGTCGATCACAGACTGCGGTGTGATCTTTTGCTGCGACGGGTTTTTCGGCGTCGTCAAGGACACGTACTTGCCGCCGAACACGGTGGTCGCCTCGATGTCGGCGTTCACATTGACCGGAATCAGGGATAGGTATTTCGGGTAGACATCCAGGGTGAGTTTCGCGGCCGGTTTGCCGTCACGCACGGTCTCCGAGATGGTGGCCACCCGGCCGATCTGCACCCCGTTGTAGGTGACCTTCGAGCCGGGATCCATCACCAACCCGGCCCGGGAAGCCACCATTGTCAACTTTGCCTTGGTGGTGAAGTCCCCCCTGAACTGCCCGTACACCAAGGACAGAATCAACGCGCCGACTACCAACAATCCGAGGCCGGCCCACTTGTAGGGCGGGTTCCGTGACGCGTTGGTCTTTGCCGGCGTTGCCATGGCGCTACACCGTGAGTGCGAAGTTGGGATTGACGCCATAGAGCGCCAACGCGGCGGACAAAACGACAACGTTCACCGACACCAGCGACAAACGCATCGAGCGCCCGACGCCCTCGCCAACGCCGACCGGCCCGCCGCCGGCGTTATACCCGTAGTAGCAGTGCGTGATCATCACGACTGCCGTGATGATGATGGCCTCCAGAAATGACCAGAACACGTCATCGGGGCGCAGGAACGTCCGAAAGTAGTGCTCGTAGGTGCCGTTGGACTGTCTGTAGAGCACCGTGGTGGTGAGCTGTGGGGACAGGAACGACATGATCATTGCCAGCGCGTAGATCGGAATGATCACGACCAGACCGGCCATGATCCGCGTGGTCGCCAAAAACGAGATCGACTTGATGCCCATTACTTCCAGGGCGTCGATCTCTTCGCTGATTCGCATGGCTCCGAGCTCCGCGGTAGCGCCGGCGCCTACGGTGGCGGCCATCGCGATACCGGTGACGACCGGGGCGGCGATGCGCACGTTGATCAGTGCGGCGAAGAAGCCGGTAAACGCCTCGACACCGATGTTTCCCAGCGTCGCGAAGCCCTGGATGGCGACCAGGGAGCTGCCGGACAGCGTCACGAAACCGACGATCGCAACGGTGCCGCCGACGACGGCCATGGCACCGGTACCCATGCCGATCTGGGCGATCAGTCGCAGTGTCTCTTTGCGGTAGCGGGACAGCGCATGCGGGATGTGCCCGATGGCAACCATTCCGAACCACGCCAGCTGACCGATGCCGCCCAGTCCTCGGCCGGCAGCACCGCCATAGCGATTCAGGTTTTCGGCTGCCCTCGGAAAGCGGGCGCGCAGTACGGCGGCGGTCGACATGTCAGTGCCCCGTCCCGAATCGCACGCCGATGGTGGTCAGTATCACGTTGACCGCGTACAACGCGACAACGCATAGCACTACAGTTTCGTTGACAGCGGTGCCCAGGCCCTTGGAACCGCCGCGCACGGTCAGCCCGCGGAAACAGCCGACCAAACCGGCGATCAGGCCGAATATCGCGGCTTTGATCGTCGCGATGATGACCTCGGGCAGGCCGGTAATGGCGGTCAGGGTGGCGAGATAAGCGCCGCCCGACACATTCTGCAGGTAGACGCCGAACAGGTAGCCGCCCACCAGGCCGACGGTGATGACCAGGCCGTTGAGCAGTGTGGCCACCAGGGTGGCGGCGATGACCCGAGGTACCACCAGCCGGTGGATCGGGTCGATGCCGAGCACCTCCATCGCGTCGATCTCCTCGCGGATGGTGCGGGCGCCCAAGTCGGCGCAGATGGCCGTCGATCCGGCTCCGGCGACCACCAACACCGTGGTCAACGGCCCGAGCTGGGTCACCGCGCCGATCGCCGCGCCGGCGCCAGACAGGTCGGCCGCACCGAACTGGGCAAGCAGAACGTTGAGGGTGAAAATGAGGAGGACGGTCAGCGGTATCGAAACCATGATGGTGGGCAGGAACGCCACCCTCATGATGAACCAGCATTGCAGGATGAACTCGCGCCACTGAAATGGCCAGCGGAACAGCGCCTTTCCGGTCAACACGCACATCTGGAAGAAGCCGCCGATAAGGGTCAGGGGCGTTTGCAGTTGGTCACGCAGGTACCCGAACATGTAGGGGCCGCGTCGGCTTGTCGATGTTGAAGTCACCGCTCCCCCCTCACGCCAGCACTGGGTACCCGGAGGCGCCGCGTCGGATCGTGTCGCACGCCTCCTCCTTGCCCCGACCCTGCGATTGTGACCCCCGTCTCCCTACCCGCGGGTAGTAACAAGGACCACAGGAATGTACCCGATGGCCGTGCACGTGTGAACTGGATCACCACAATTAACCCTTCGCCAACAGAGGGCAAACGTTACTGCTTCTGTCGCTTTTCCTCTCCGTTTGTTAAATCAATTGACGCAGAACGGCTTTCAACCTGACTGACGACCCCCGTAGCGCGTCCGCAGTTCGGTCTTGAGCACCTTCCCAGCGGGGTTGCGGGGCAGCGCGTCGACGATCTCGAGCGCCTTGGGGTGCTTATAGCGCGCCAGCCGTTCGCCCAGGAACTCGACTAGATCCTCGAGTCGCAGCTGGTCGTCGGTGACGGCGGCGACGGCGATCGGCACTTCACCCCACATGTCGTGGGTTTGGCCGATGACCGCCACTTCAACGACGCCGGGATGGCCGGCGAGAACGTTCTCCACTTCGGCGCAGTAGATGTTCTCGCCACCGCAGATGATCATGTCCTTCTTGCGATCTACCACCCAGACGTAGCCCTCCTCGTCCATCCGAACGAGGTCGCCGGAATGGAACCAACCGCCCGCGAAGGCTTCGGCCGTAGCCGCCGGGTTGTTCCAGTAGCCGCTCATCAATGTCGGTGCCCGGTAAACGATTTCGCCTACCTCCCCGACTGGTACATCGTTCATGTTCTCGTCGACCACCCGGGCAGCCACCGTCGGGATCACCTTGCCAACCGATCCGCGTTTGCGGATCGCATCTTCGCCGAGCAGCACGCAGGTGACCGGCGACATCTCGGTCTGGCCGAACGCGGCCAAGATCTGCGTGCCGGGGAACGTTGCCGACATCTCCCGCAGCAGCGCATCCGGCGCCGGCGCGGCCCCCCACGACATGACCCGCAACCTCAGGTCACGGGGTCTGGCCTGCTGCTCGGTGCATACCGCGTGCCACTGCGAGGGCACCAAGAAGATGCCGGTGACTTTTTCCGCCGCCAGCACATCGAGCAACTGGCCGGGGTCGAACGCGCCGAGCGGATAGATCACCGTGGGCGCGCCGAGCAGCAGCCCGCCCAGCATGTTGCCGACTCCGGCGATGTGGAAAAACGGGACGCCGATAAAACCGACGTCGCTGTTGATGTCGGCGCCGTTGGTGTAGAGCCCGCTCATCGTCTGGCCGGTCAAATTGGTGTGCGTCAGCACGGCGCCCTTCGGGCGACCCGTGGTACCCGACGTGTACATGATCAATGCGGGCGAATCGTTGGGGACGTCGACCGCCTCGGGCAGTTGCCCTTCCTCGCCAAGCAGCTCGTCGTAATCGAACACGGTGTCGTCGGTTGAGCCGCCGACTACCGCGATCATGTCCAGCAGCGGTTGGATAGCGCGGACACCGACGGCCACTGGAGCAAGCACCGCTTCCGTGATCATCACGCGCGCTTCGCAATCCTGCGCCAGGAGGGCGATTTCGGCGGCGGTGAGCCGGAAGTTCAGCGGCACCGCGATGGCCCCAAGTGAATTTGCGGCCAGCACCGATTCGATGAACTCGGTGCGGTTGAGCATCAGGATCATGACCCGGTCGCCGAAACCGACTCCCCGGCGGCTCAGCGCGCCGGCCAGCGCGGCGACCCGATTGTGCAGTTGCGCCCACGTCAGCGTGTTGCCCAGGAACCTCAACGCCGTCTCGTTGGGCTGCATCAACGCGTGCCGTTCGAGTTGGTTGACCCAGTTCTGCCGACGGGCCAGGTAGGGCTGCTCGTTAAGCTGCGGGGCGCGGGTCAGGTGGCCGGCCAATTGCGCGGTCACGTATCCCGTCCCGTCACTCGCGTATCCCGTCGCGTCACTCGCGCACCCCTTGCGCCAGGTTGATATTTGATAAAAGATGGTGTTATCTGGGTCACACTAGGGCTTAAACGCCCTGGTGACAAGTCCCACGGCAACACCTCCTGTGCCCCTTACAGGCCCCCCGAAAGCCCCCTGAAAGCCCTGGCAGTTCGCGTGAACGCACCCACATCCACGAAGCCTTCTCGCCAGCCGCAGAAGCGGCGGCCGCTTCGCCGGGCCCAGTTGTCCGACGAGGTGGCGGGCCACCTGCGCGCGGCGATCATGTCCGGGTCGTTGCGCCCGGGAACTTTCATCCGCCTCGACGAGACGGCCGCCGAACTCGGGGTAAGCATCACGCCGGTGCGCGAAGCCCTGCTGAAACTGCGCGGCGAGGGCATGGTGCAGCTCGAGCCGCACCGAGGTCACGTCGTGCTGCCATTGACCCAACAGGACGTCGACGACATCTTCTGGCTGCAGGCAACGATCGCCCGGGAAGTGGCCGCTGCGGCCACCGAGCACATCACCGACTCCGAGATCGATCAGCTTGACCGCCTCAACGATGCACTTGCGACGGCCATCGGATCCGGCGACGCCGAGACCATCGCGGGGCTCGAGTTCGCGTTTCATCGTGTTTTCAACCAGGCCAGCGGCCGGATCAAATTGGCCTGGTTCCTGCTGAGTGCCGCGCGGTATATGCCAGTGCTGGTGTACGCCGAGGATCCGCAGTGGGGCGCGGCCGCGGTCGACAATCACCGCAAACTGACCGCCGCACTGCGCCGGCGTGACCCGGACGCCGTGATCGAGCAGATCGCATGGCAATTCACCGACGCCGCGCGCCGGTTGACCGAGAGGCTGGATCGGACGGGAATTTTCGAGTGAGCCGGGCCTGTCCTGATGGCGGCGACCCGCTTCGCCCGGCTACGCCGCCCTCGCGATCGCCGCTAGCCTGCCGCCAGTTGCTCCGAGCGCAGCTTGAGGTTTTCGGCGAGCTGGTCGAGGACATTGTTGAGCAGCATCTTCACCATCGGCGCGGGCACCGGCATGCTGGGCTCGACGTCGACGTCCACCGTGAGCAAGCTCGAGGCGCCGGTCGCTACCACGCTGAACAATTGCTCCTGCTTGGCGAACAGCTCACCTTGCTGCATGACGGTTTGAATCTGGTTCGCCCTCGGGTAGTACACGGCCTGGATGTAGGTACCCTCGACGCCTTGCACCACGGTGTCGAGCCGCAACTGGCTGGGACGCCCGTCGTCGTAGCGCGCGAGCACCCATGCACCCTTGACGGGTTCGTTCCACTCCGGATATGCCTCGAAGTC
>PLSK01000204.1:7765-23361 GCA_003165155.1 Mycobacterium sp.
GGGGACCGGTTTGCGGCTGGCCCGATCGACGTAAACGTGCACCCAGTGCCCGAGCGCGGTGATCGGCTGCGCCGCCTCGGTTGCGCCTTCCGGCGCGTCCTCCCGGGCGGCCCGGAACACGCCTAGCCGATAGGTGACGCTGCTGTTTCCCAGTCGTGTCACCGCCAGCCCCACGACGAGGCTTTCCGGGAAACCCAGTTCAGAAAAGTAGCGACAGCCCGACTCGGCGACGATGCCCAGCGAAGGCATGGCGACCGGGTCCAGGCCGGTGTTTTTGTTGATCCAGGCATTGATCGCCGTGTCGAACAGCTGGTAGTAGACGGCGTTGTTGAGGTGGCCGAACATGTCGTTGTCGGCCCACCGGGTGAGAACCGGCCACAGCACTGGGAAGTCGCTACTAATGAGACCGTCCGGGCCCGGCGGAACGGTTGGGGGTGAAGCCATGCCTGTATTCCAACATGTTTCGCGCGCGGCGACTCTCAGACGCCGCGGAACGCGTTCGACAGGGCATCGCCTTGCATGGTGAACAGCCGCTCCGAGCTCGGCAAGCCGGGCAGCAGTGAGTCGAAGCCGTGGCAGGTGCGGTCGAACACGTGCAGCTCGGTTGAGACTCCCGCGCGCAAGAGCCGCCGCGCATAATCGATGGCTTCGTCGCGGAAGGGATCGATCTCCGCGCAGGTGATCAAAGCCGGTGGCAGGCCGTCTAATCGGCTGCGCCGGGCCGGCACGCAAGCCGGTGCTGGCGGCTCGGCACGCAGGTAGTGGCGCCACATGAGTTCGGCGGCCTCGCCGTCGAAAGCGGGGCTGGTCCGGAACTCCGCCTTGGAGGCGGTAGCGCGATCGTCGAGCACCGGCTGGTGCAGCAATTGGAATGCGATAGGCGGCAGCGACTTGTCCGCCGCACGCTGCGCCAGGCACGCGGCCAGGGCGCCACCCGCGCTGCTGCCCGCGACGGCCAGGCGCGCGGCATCCACATCCAGTTCGGCCGCGTTGGTGACCACCCAATTCAGCACCGCGATCGCATCGTCGAGCGCGGCCGGATAGGGGTGCTCCGGGGCCAGCCGATAGTGGACCGACACGACGGCGCAGCCGGCGCGCCGCGCGAGCTCCACGCACTGGCGATGATCGGTGTCGAGATTGCCCAGCGCGAACCCGCCCGCGTGGCAGTAGACGACCACCGGTGCCCGCCGAACCTCGCCGCAGCGATAAATCCGGACGGGGACCAGGCCGGATGCAGGGCCCTTCTCGAAGACCACGTTGTCCTCTGTGATCTGGACGCCGGGTGCCTCCAGCTCTTCCAACGCCTCCCGACGACGCTGATCGAACGGCGCGCGCATCAGCCGAATCGCCTCCGCTGAAAAGACGGTTCGCGTGGTGGCAATGGCGCGGAGCCGGGGGTTGAGCCGGTCGGCGCCGTCCAGTTGCGTCACTGTTCCGTCGCCTCGCGCAGGTGCTCCGTCGCACCTCGGCGCAGCGCCTGCGATTCGGCCGCCAAGGTGATCATCCGAAATCCGAGCTGCGCCATGGCGCGACCGGTCTCGCCCTCGCTGGCGTGTATCCCGGTGACCAGCCCGGCCGCTGTGGCTACCCGGTGGATGCGCACGATCGCGTCGTGCACTTGCGGATTTCCGGTCGCCCCGACCACGTCGACACCCATCGAGATCGCCAGATCGGCTGGCCCGATATAGATTCCGGCCAGACCATCGACTGCGCAGATTTCATTGACAGCCGACACGGCCGCCGCCGTTTCGATCATCGCGAACACGCTCACCCGGGACTCGAGGGCGACGGGGTCGTGACCGAGGCTGGCGCGCAGCGGGCCGAAGCTGCGGATGCCCGTCGGCGGGTAACGGGTGGCGGCCACCGCCGCGGCGGCTTGGTCGGCCGACTCGATCATCGCGATGATGACGGCGTCGGCGCCGGCGTCCAGCACGCGCCCGATCGGTGCCGCATCAGCATTGGGTAGCCGCACCGCGGTCGCGAGGGGCAGATGTTCGATACGCCGCAGGATCTCGCTGATGCCGGCGTCGTCGAAGTAACCGTGCTGGGCGTCGAAACCCACGTAATCGTAACCGGCCCGCGCGAATTCCTCCGGTCCGAGCAGCGTCGGGCCGGTGATCCAACCGCCCCATATCGGGGTGGGCCGGCCCAANNGGGGGGAGGGCCTGCAGGATCGAGTCTTCCCAGCCGTCGCGCAGCGCCGGCGCCACGCTCATCCAGGTGACGATCTCGGCGGGCGGGCTGTCCTTCCACGAGGGGTAATGATTGGCGAAACAATCCCAACCGCCGTCCAGCGCCCAGTAATGGATGACCTCGTTGTAGCGGAAGGTCGTGGTGAACGAACCCAGCCAGCGCTTACCGGTGCGCTCCGACCAGGGCACGTAGAGCCGTTCCAGCTCGCGGATGTAGTCGTCCTGACGTCCGGGCTTGGTTTGCATGATTTCTTGAATCACCAGCGGCGCAGTGAAATTACCCTCAAGCAGCTGCGCCAGCGGTTTGTTACTGGGCCCGGGATACATGATTCGTCCCTCACCCGAGGCACCGATGCCGGCCAAAAAGGCCGACCATTTGCCGGCGGCCGCCGCATGGCTGCCACCACGTGCTTGCGCAGCACCGATTCTGGCGTAGTCGGCGAACTTGTCGATCTCCCAGATGATCGTCACTTGCGGCCAATGGCCGTTGTACGGGGTGGATTCCCACATCGCGAACAGCCGCGCGCCGAGTGCGTCCATCATCGGCTGGTAGGTGTCAACGAACATCTCGGTCAAATGGTCGCTTCGACCAGATCCGAGCGAGATCGTTTCGTGCAGGTAGAGCAGAGTGTGGCCGTGGTATTTCTTCATCCCGCTAGCCGAGCCGGATGAGCTCGGAGTCGACTGGCAAGCAGGCTGACAAATCGCACAGCAATGTCTCGGTGGGATCGACTACGTCGCAGCTGATCCCGGCTGCCGCAAGCGCGTAACCCTTGAAAACCCGCGCCCCTGAACTGAGCACGTGCTGCGCTCTGGTCATCCCGCGATTGATTCGCAGGGGCCACCCGTCACCCCACAGAGCGACTTCGGTCGAAGGGCGGTCCAGCGCGTCGAGCACCCTGTCACGGACCCTGGCATCTGAGCCGAATGCCTCGGCGCTGACCGCCAGACTCTGGCTCGTCACGCCCATCCCTACGGATGCGAACTCTGGCGCCAGTTCGGCCTGGATGTCCAATGCGCGTATCCCGAGGATCCGCAGCGGGCGGGTGTCGAAGCCGTCCGGCAGCAAGACGGTCACCTCCCAGCCGGCCATCATGCGGTCGTAGAGCCAACCCCCGGCCGACTGCACCACGTCGACGGCGCTCGCAGCTACAACGTCGAGTCGATAGCGCAGACACTCGTCGTGCGTGCTCGGCGCTCGCGTTGAGCCGACCCGGCTGCTCACGCTGGTGCCGAAAATTGGAGTGACCATCAAATCCGTTCCTCACGCGGCACCGCTCCCGGGGACTGGCCGGGTTCGGTGAATCGGGTGACGCGACTCACCAGACAGCGTGACATTTGGACGGAAATTTGTAAAGTTGCCCTCGCCGATCAGGACCTGCGGCGCGCCTCGAGTTCGGCGAGCACTTCGTCGGTGTGCTGTCCGAGTTCCGGTGCCGCAGAACGCGGCGCCCATGGCGTGCCATGGAAATCCGCGGGGGTGGCTGCCATCGCGATACTGGATTCTCCGTCCGGCACGTCGACGATTCCGCCTGCGGTGTGGAACTGCTCGTCGGCCACGATGTCCTCGAGACTGTTGATCGGCGACCAGAAGAAGTCCGGCTCGCCCGCGAACACCTCCGCCCACTCCTCGAGCGACCTGGTCGCGAAGATCTCGTCCAGCTGCGCAACCAGCTGCACCGCGTTGACGGCCCGCGCACGGGGATCGGCGAAGCGGGGGTCGGTCAACCACTCGGGACGGCCGACGGCACGACACAGCGGGGGCCAGTGCCGGTTTACGTCGAGCCCGACGATCCAGAATCGCCGCCCGTCCGAGGCGGCGTAGTTGTTCATGCACGGGTTGCCCATGGTCTCGCGTTGCCCGATCGCTATCGGCTGCCCGGTCAACAGATAGGTGTTCAGGTCGAAGCTCACGGTGTAGGCGCCCTGGCGGTATAGCGAAGTGCTCACTAGCTGACCCGTTCCGGTGCGTTCGCGAGCCACCAGTGCCGCACAAATGGCCGCGACCAAGGTCATGCCGGCCGAGTGATCACCCATACCGCCCCGCTGGAACGGGGGTGTGTCGCCGGGCCGGGTGAGCAGATGAGCCAGACCGGCGCGCGACCAGAACGCCGCCACGTCATAGGCGGCGCGGTCGGCGTCGGGCCCGGTTTGCCCGTACCCGGTGATCAGGCCGTAGACCAGGCGGGGGTAACGGGCCGACACCGACTCGAAGTCGAGGCCGAGGCGTTGCAGCGCACCGGGGCGCAGATTGGTCACGAAAACATCCGCATCAGAAAGTAATTCGAACGCAATGCCCAGGCCTGACTCGGTAGTGAGGTCTAAGACGATGCTGCGCTTGGAACGGTTGTCCATTTCAAACGGCGGGTTGACCCCGAGGTCGCACCCCAACATCAGTCCGAACATCCGTCCCGGGTCACCGGCGGGCGGCTCGATCTTGATGACGTCGGCGCCCCAGTCGGCCAGAATGCCGCCTGCGGCCGGTCCGGCCACCCACACTCCGAGCTCGACTACTTTGATGCCTTCTACCGGTCCGGCCATGGGTTAGTTCCTACTCCGTGTCCTCGACGCGTCACCAGCCGGACCGCACCAATGTGGGGCGCTTACACTGAAAGCCATGTCGTTGGTGGCCGGACGTGGTCCGCTCAGCTCCGATCCCGCAGGGCGATTCTGTCCCCCCGTGCCCGCCGGCCTCGTCTATGTCGAGCCGCATCCGCGGCGCGTGCAGGCTGTTCAGGACGGTCGCCTGGTGATCGACACCGAACGCGCGCTGATGGTGCACCGGCAGGGTCGCCCGCTCAGCTACGTGTTCCCGGCCGACGAGGTCACGGGCCTGCCCTTCGAGCCCGAGCCGGAGGCACCTGGCTATGTCCACGTGCCGTGGGCCGCAGTGGACACCTGGCTGGAGGAAGGCCGCGAGCTGGTCCACTATCCGCCGAATCCGTACCACCGCGTCGATTGCCGCCCAACGAAACGCCGGCTGCGCGTCAGCGTGGGGGGTTTCAAGGGCACCCCGCTGGTGGATACCGACGACACAGTGATTGTTTTCGAGACCGCAGTCGAAACGCGGCTTTACGTCGATCCCGCACACGTGCGCACCGACCTGCTGCAACGCTCCGAGACGACGACCTACTGCAACTACAAAGGTTTCGCGACCTACTGGTCCGCCGTCGTTGATGACTTAGTAGTCGAGGACGTCGCCTGGAGCTATCTGGACCCGCCGCCGGAATCCCTGCCCATCAAAGGCTTTCTCAGCTTCGATGCCACGCGTGTCGACGTCGTGGCCGAACTACCCCTCCCTTAGCACCGCGAGAGTGCAACTGGCAACGCATTTCCCGAGTAGCGCCGTCGGTAGTTGCACTTTCGCGGGGTTAGTAGCTGGGACGCCCGAGCTGGAGTTCGTGCTGCGCGATCATGTTGCGGAAGACCTCCAGGGTGCCGCCGTAGATCCCCACCGGCAGAGCCAGCCGGGAAATGTGCTCCGCCGCGCCGTCATCGGCGGANNGCGCGATGGCTACGCGTCCAAACATCCCGGGAGTGGACAGCGCCGCCTCCATCCGAGCGACATCGCGCCCAAGCCGGTATTTCACTGAGTCGTCGTCCGTTTCCGCCACTACCGAAACGACTTTGTCCACCGCTTCGGCCATCAGCGTTCCATGACTCGACATCGCCGAAATGTGTTGCAAGCCATGGTCTTCACGATCGGTAATGCCGTGCTCGGAAGCCAGGGCCGCGCGCATCACCGTCCAGCCACCGTTGACCTCGCCGATGCGGTAGAGGTCATCGACGCGCACATCGCTGTAGTAGACGATGTTGGTGCGATCGCCGTCCAGTGTTCGGATGCCCTGGATCTCGATCCCCGGCGAATCGAGCGGAACCAGAAACATCGTCAGGTTCTTGTGCTTCGACCCCTGCGGATCGGTGTTGGTAAGTAGGAAAACATATTTGGCGTTCTGCGCGTTCGAGGTGAACATTTTGGAGCCGTTGATGATCCAGGCACCGTCTGCCGAACCGTCACGCACTGCCCTGGTCTTGCAGGTCGCGACATCGGAGCCACCTTCGGGTTCCGTGTATCCCAGGCACAGCCGGATCTGGCCGGATAACACCCCCGGCAACACCTGGCCGCTGAGCTCCGGCGCCGCGAACTGCTGCACCAGGTGCGCGACCATTGCCGTGGTGCCCCAGTGGTACCAGGGTGTATGAGCCCGGGCGATCTCGAGTTCAAAGATTCGCCGGCGAACCGGACCAAAACCGCCCTCGGATTCGGGCTTCCAATCCGCGGCCAGATAACCCGCATCCCCCAGCGCCAAATGCACCTTTTCGTCGAAGTTCTCGCCGAACTCACGATCGCGCCACCGCACTTCGTCGGTGACGTGCTCAGTGATGAACGCCCGGGTCTGATCCAAGAACGCCTGGTCGTCGATCGAAAGCGCGACCTCGGAGAAATCCATTCAGATCGCGTCAATCACCTGGGTACGGAACCGCTCGAGGGTCTCGAGCGCGTGCGCCATGCTGTCGCCGGGCAGGTGGACACTCACCCACGTCACGCCCAGTTTCGTCAGCTTCTCCAGGCCGTCGAAGTAAGCGTCGGCGTCGAAGTCATCGTCGGTCGGGTTGCCGCCGTCGAAGTTCGCGAACGTGATGTCGATCGCCGACCAATCTCTGCCGGCCGCATCGCATCGGCGCCGCAGATCATCGATGCCGTCACTGAGACGCTCCAGCGAGTCGATGACGGCAGTGCCGGCCGTCTGAGCCAGCTGAGCCGGTGCCGGGAACGGACACCAACCGTCGCCGTACAGCGCCACTCGCTGGCGCGACGCCGCCGTGTTGCCGCCGATCCAGATCGGCGGATGCGGATCACTGATCGGACGGGGGTGCGCGGTAATGCCGCGCGCGGAGAAATGCTTTCCCTCAAANNGCCTTGGCCACCACGAACGGGTTTCGATACGGCAGCACCACGATATTCGGGATCAACCGCAATGTGGTCGTCCGGGCCGCCGCGAAACTCAGTGCGACAAAAGGATCAAACGCGTCGTGACCGCCGGCTTCCAGCCATCGCTGCGATGGAGCTGGGTGGTCGGTAAAGCCGAAGCCGTGAATTCCTGCCGCTTCGGCGGCTGCCGCCACTTTCCCAATACCCTCCCCGCTCACGAACTCCGGGTTATAGGGGTGACTGTGCATCGGGTGCGTGATTGTGAAACGCATCTATGTTCCTAAATCTTCCTAGCTATTTTTCGAGCCGTCAGAACCGAGCGCTGGCGTCGATCGCCGTGTCGGTGGTGCGCAGCGGCCTGATCAGCGCCTCCTGGGCAAAGGAGCACAGCAGCTCACCTTCCTCGGAGTGCACCGCACCGCGCACGTATGACATGCCCGCGCCGACCTGAGTGCTCTCGTGCGTGTAGAGCAGCCAGCCGTCCCAGCGCACCGGTTCGTGGAAAGCGACCGAGATTGTCATCGGTGCGGTTGACACGGTCAGATGGGCCTGGCTGGTGCCGATGCCCGGATGGGCGCGCATGGTGGTGGAAATCCCCAGATGCCCGGTGAAGTACGCGAGGAGCGCCTTGGCCAGATCGTCTTGGACCGGGATCGGGTCGTAGCGCAGCCACGCATAGAGCTCCGGCGGCCCGACCTCATCGGGGCTGTTGACGTCGACAACGTCGACCAGCCGCAGCTCACGCCCGCTCATCGGCATCTCAGCGTGGTTGGCATCCGCCGGTGCCGCCACGTCGGGCCGCGGCAGGTGGTGGCGGATGACGTCGGCGGTCGGGACGTCGGCCAGCACCGTGATGCTCAGACAGCGTCGCCCGTTCTGGTGCACGGCAACGATCGCGGTGGCGGTAGACCGGCCTTCGGCCACCACGTCAAGAACAAGTTCGACCGGGGGGCCGACAACGACGGCGCGGGAGAACACAGCGTGTGCCGACCGTATCGACTTGTCGGGGAATCGCTTCGCCACCGCCACAATCGCCTGCGCGAGCACCTGGGTGCCTTCGACGACCTGCCGCTCGTCCTGGCCGGCGACGCCGGTCTCGCCGGTGAACCTGTCGGGCCCGTCAGCCTTCGCGTCGAACAGTTCCAGCAGGCTGTCGACCGACCATTGAGCCTGATCGGAATCCGTGGTCAAATCCGTCTCACCCTTCGCTATTAAATGACGTCACACCGCGACGCGGTGCATCGCTCAGCGTGACACTCTGAGTAACATTTGTAAAGCTAGCTTCCTCCAACAAAATCACAGAGAGGCAAACCGATTGGGCACCGTGACGTACCGATTCACCAGGCCGGGCCAGGACATCATGCTGTTCTCCCGAACCATGATGATCGAGGCGTGCAAACACGCGCCGCTGCCCGATAAGCTCTTCGAACAGGCCAACCCGGCCAGGATCGACGCCTACCACGCGGCCGTCGCACGCGAACTCGGACGATCGTCAGATTGACACCGATGCCCGCGGTGCATGACACTTTTCCGGTGTTTTGTAAAGTGGAATATTTGCCCAAAGCGGAAGATTTGCCCAACAGCGTGGGCGGATGATCCCCGAGCCGCTGGCCAACGGGTTCTGCTTCGGCGAGGGCCCGCGCTGGTTCGAGGGACTGTTGTGGTTCTCCGACATGCTGGGTGAAGCCGTACACACTGCCGATCTGCGTGGCTCATTGACCACATTGCCGCTGCCCGGGCACTCCCCCTCAGGTTTGGGCTTCCGGCCAGACGGCTCGTTGTTGATCGTCTCGACCGAAGACCGGCAGGTGTTGCGCTACGACGGCGAAACCGTGGTCGCCATCGCCGATCTGAGCGAGCTGGCTCCCGCCAACCTCGGCGACATGGTCATCGACGAAACCGGCCGCGCCTACATCGGATCCCAGGCCTTCTCGGGCGGCGTCATCATCCGCCTAGATCCCGACGACGACCCTCCTAGGGCCACGATTGTGGCCAGGGGTCTCGACTTTCCCAACGGGATGGTCATCACGCCGGATCACAAGACGTTGATTGTCGCCGAGTCGATCGGCCGCCGGCTGACCGCTTTCACCATCGACGAAAACGGCGCACTGCACGATCGGCGGGTCTTCGCCGACGGCTTGGACGGACCGCCCGACGGCATCACACTCGACGCCGAAGGCGGCGTGTGGACGTCGATGACACTGGCCCACCAGTTCGAGCGGATCGTTGCGGGCGGGGCCGTCACAGATCGCATCGACATGGGCGAGCGTGTTGCGATCGCCTGCACGCTGGGCGGACCCGAACGCCGAATCCTGTTTTTGCTATCCAGTACCGATGCGTTTCCGGAGCGCCTGGTCGGCACCCGACTCTCCCGGCTCGACGCCGTGACGGTAACCGCTCCCGGCGCCGGCTTGCCCTAGACCTGAGAGGTACCAAATGACCGACGCTTACTACGAGCGCGTCGAGCCTGTCCAAGACGGAGCCGACGCCTTGGGCGAGAAGTTCAGGGCGACCGACCTGGTACGCAGCACCTGGACGGCGGCAATACAGCACGCGGCGCCGGTGTCGGCGCTGCTGGTGCGCGCGCTTGAGCGCTGTGAGCAGCGCGACGACACCCGGCTCAGCCGGGTCGTCATTGACTTGCTGGGCCCGGTGCCGGCCGAGGGCGAACTGTGGGTTCGCTCGCAAAAGGAACGCGGTGGCAAACAGATCGAGCTGTTCAGCGCCGAGATGCTGGCCCTCGGCCCGGATGGGCAGCCCCGGCCCGTCGCCCGTGCCAGCGGCTGGCGGTTTCAGCAGCTCGACACGGAGGCCGTGGCTCACGCGGGCGCACCCCTGCCCCGTCCACTGGCTGAGGCCCATAGCCGCAACTTGGCAAAGGATTGGGACCGCAACTACGTGCACAGCCTGGATTGGAGATGGCTGACCGAACCACTCAACCCAGGCCCAGGAGAATCCTGGATCAAGCCGATCGTTGACCTGGTCAGCGGGGAGACCATGACGCCGTTGGAGCGGCTGTTCGCGGTGGCCGACTGCGCCAACGGCATCGGCAGCAAGATCGATATCCGCAAATGGACGTTCCTCAACACCGATCTGGTGGTGCACGTGTTCCGCGTTCCCGACGGAGAATGGATCGGTATTCGCGCGGAGACCAACTACGGACCGGACGGCATCGGGACGACGGTCGGCACGTTGTTTGACGAGCAGGGCGCGATCGGCGCCATCCAGCAGTCGGTGCTGGTGCGCCGGCGTCCCGAAAAAGCGTGATGGGGGAGACGGAGATATGAGCCAACCGGCGGGGGCGACAAGCGCCGAGGTTGATACCTCGACGCGGCTGCGGATTCTGGCGGCTACCGCCGAGGTACTGGGCCGCAACGGCAAGACCAAGCTCAGCCTGTCCGAAGTCGCGGCACAAGCGGGCGTCTCGCGCCCCACGCTTTACCGTTGGTTCGCGTCCAAAGAGGAGTTGCTCTCGGCATTCTCACACTACGAACGGCAGATCTTCGACAGCGGCCTGGCCAGGGCGACCGCGGGGCTGAAGGGGGTCGACAAGCTCGACGCGGCGCTGCGGTTCATCGTCGAGTACCAGCACTCGTACTCGGGCGTGCGGATGGTCGACGTCGAGCCCGAGCACACCCTTGCCGAGTTCGCCCGCGTCATACCGCAGATGCGGGACGGCCTGCAACGGCTGCTTCCGGGACCTAACGCCGCAGTGAAAGCCGCGGCGGTGATCCGAATCGCCATATCGCACTACATCGTTCGAGGCGACGATGCCGATGAGTTCCTGGCGCAGCTGCGCCATACGGTCGGAATCAAAGCGCCCACCGAATAGGTCCCGAATAGCCGATTAGCCGAATAACACTGCGGCGTTGAGGTATCCAGTGGGGTCCAATGCCGCCTTGACCGCCCGCATCGCCGCGATGTCGGCAGGCTCGCGTGACATCGAAAGGTAAGCCCGCTTGCGGCTGCCGACACCGTGTTCCGAACTGACGTTGCCCCCACACCGGGCGATGAGGTCCATCATCGGTTCGTACAGTTCCACTTCCCGCTNNGTCCTGCGCGTGGATCAAAGCGGCCGCGTCTCGGGCGAAGCCGTCGATCGCCGCCAACGGCAACGAGACGTCGAACTTCAACGGTGGACCGTACACGCCCAGCACCTCGGCCAGCGATTCGCGGACTTGCCACAACCGTTGCTGCGCAGCAACATCCATGCCCACTGCGGGCTCGCCGCACAACTGCGCATCATTGAGCAGGTCGGCCAGTCGATCGGTTTGATCGTGGTCGGCGGCCAACTCCACCAACAGCAGCCAGTCACCCTGTACCGGTGCGCTCACCCCTAGATGCGCTTCGGTCAGTGCGGCGGCCCGCCCGTCGATCAGCTCCAGCGCGGCGATCCCGTCGACTTCCCGAAACGTTCGCGCGGCTCCGACGAGCGCCTTGAGATCGGCAAACCCACAGACTGCCGTCACCCGATGCGCCGGCCTCGGGTGTAGCCGCAGATCCAGCGCGGTGATGACGCCGAGGGTGCCTTCGGCGCCGACGAACAGCGCGGGCAGGTCGTAGCCGGTGTTGTCGCGGCGCACCAAGCCGTGACGACGCATCAGCGAACCGTCGGGCAACGCCACCTCCAGGCCAACGACTTGCTCGCCCATGTTGCCGTAACGAACCGTGCGCAGGCCGCCGGCGTTGGTCGACGCCATGCCGCCGATGGTCGCGGTGTCACGGGCGGCCAGATCCACGCCGAACACCAGGCCCGCCGCGCTCGCGGCACGTTGCACCGCGGCCAGCGGCGCTCCGGCACCCACCTCGATACGGCGCTCGACGGTGTCCACATCGCCAAGGGCACGCAGTCGCTCGGTGGACAGCAGCACGTCGTCATGCTCGGGAACCGTGCCGGCAACCAGCGAGGTGCGACCGCCCTGCACGGTGACGTGCGCCCCGGCGTCGCGACATACCCGCAGCACCTCGGCGACCTGCTCGGGCGAACCGGGCCGCACCAGTGCGCTGGCCCGGCCGCGATAGCGGCCGGTGTGGTCCACGCTCCGGCCGGCCAGCACGTCGGGGTCTACGACGACATGGTTCGATCCCACCAACGACGCCAACCTGCGCAACATGTCTGCGGTCATAGAACTTGGCGCTGGTACGACGTCCGCTAAAAGTCTTTGTGGTTTACGTCGGTCACCAGGCCGCCGTCCATGACGAACTCGCTGCCGGTGGAGTAGGAGGACTCGTCACTGGCGAGGAACACCACGAACGTCGCGACCTCCCGCACTTCGCCCGGACGGCCCAGCGGGATGGTGACCAGGTCTTCCGGCAGGTGCGCGGTCATCGGGGTACGGATGAAGCCGGGGTGGATCGAGTTCACCCTGATGTTGTGCGGCGCCAGCTCCAGAGCCGCGGACTTGGCCAGGCCGCGCACCCCCCACTTCGACGCGACATACGGGTGTACGGCCGGCGCGCCGCGCAGTCCCTCGATCGAGGACACGTTGATGATCGAGCCACCGCCAGCAGCGATCATCGGCTCGACCGCCACCCGCATGCCCAGGAATGTGCCGGTCAGGTTGACGTCAATTACCTTCTGCCACTTGGCCAGATCGAAGTTCTTCAGCTGCCCGAGCGCGACGGTGCCGGCGTTGTTGACCAGCACGTTGAGCTTGCCGAACTCGCCGGTGGCGACCGCGACCGCGGCTTCCCACTGGTCGGGCTGGGTGACGTCGAGGTGCACGTAGCGCGCGGAGTCACCGATCTCGTCGGCCAGCGCCTTGCCCTGGTCATCGAGGATGTCGCCGATCACCACCTTGGCGCCTTCCGCGACGAGCAGGCGCGCATCTTCGGCGCCCATCCCGCCTGCGCCGCCACTGATGAGCGCGACCTTTCCCTCTACCCGTCCGGGTCGTTCCATTGAGGGTTCCCTTTCCGTTCGATGGTCGTTCGAGATGATTCGACTAGCCGCCGACCACGAGGTTGTTCCGCGTGGAATCCGTTGCGAAAAGCCCCTTTCCGGTCACCAGCGGCAAATCGAGAGTAGTCCTGATGCCGGGTGGCGCCGCGATCACGTCCGGGATGGAGTTGACGATCCGACCGGCGGCGCCCGCGATCGCGGCGTGGTTGTGATCGCCCTTGAGGCTGGTCGGAACGATGTCTACGGCGTAGGACGGCTCTCCGGTGATCTCAACTCGATAGGAGCCGCCACCGGCGGCGGGCTGCGGCAAGTCAGGCCGCAGGTCGGGCCGCAGCCGGGTGATGTGCTCGATGACGATCGCAGGGTGGCCCTTGACCATGCCGCGAATTTCGAACTGCAGCACGGCCAGCGTGCCCTTGGCGACCCTTCCGATCGCGATGTCGAAGTCTTCGGGAGCCGGCTCGCGCTGGTAGGACTCGACGATCTCGTCGACCTCAATGCCCAGGCCGGCCGCCAGCTGGCGGATCGCGGTCCCCCAGGCGATGCTGAGCACGCCCGGCTGCAGCAGCATCGGCACCTCGTCCAGGGGCCGGGCGAACCCCATGTAATGCATGACCTCCATGCCGTTGTAGGACGCGTAGTCGTGGATCTCCATGCAGCGCACCTGCTCGATGCGCTGACACGTCCCGGCAAGCGCGAACGGGATCAGGTCGTTGGCGAATCCCGGGTCGACTCCGGTGATGAAGATGCTCGAATTTCCCTGTTGAGCAGCAGCTTCCACTCGCCCGACGTACTTCTCGGGCAGGACGCCCCAGGGGTACTGCAGCAGCCCGGGCGATGATCCGACGACGTTGATCCCGGCGGCAAGGATTCGCATGACGTCGGCCATGGCATCAGGCAGCCGGGTGTCGCCCATGGCGCAGTAAACGACGCACTCGGGCTTGGTGGCCAGAATGGCGTCGAGATCGCCGACCGCCGAGATGCCCGTCACTGTGCCTTTTTCCAGTCCGACGCCACACATCTCCCCGGCGTCCTTACCCACCTTTTCCGGCGTGGATACACACACGCCGGTCAGCTCGAACAGCGGATTGGTGATCAGCTCAGCTAAGGCCAGCCCTCCGACATTTCCGGTGCCGACGTGCGCGACGCGGATCGCCATGAGAGTCCTCCGTCTGTTTGGTGCGAACGGCAAAAACTTTTCTAGACACTAGTCCACAATTTTCAGGGGCCGAACGAGAGCGTGCGCCGCCCATGAGTGTCAGGAGTTAGTCGGTGGGCTGGAGAACCAGCGACCATCTTCAAGGTTGTGAGCCGCGCGAGTCAGCACCAGAGTCAACGCGCGCGGCAGTACGGGTGTGGCCAGTCTGAAGGCGAGTCGCGGCCTGCTGCCGATGGCAACGCGCAACAGAGTGCCGCCGCTGCCGTCCGGCTCGAAACGGTAGTCCTCGACCCAGCCATGAAACGCCGGTGCGGCCGTGCTGTCGACGCGGAACGCAAAACGTGAGCCTTCATCCCAGGCGAGGACCGTCTCCTCAACCTTGATTCCGGCGACCCGCTTTGTGCAGCGAGAGCCGACGCCGTGTGGCTCCGGGGTGTGGTAGGTGCCGGTTCTGTCGAACCCTGGGAAAAATTCGCCCCAGTTCGCCGGGTCGTGTGCAAACGCGGCGAACACCTCGCCAGGCGGTCGGCCCACTTTAACGGCGGCGCCAATGCGATTGGGAGCCGTGTTGACGAAATCAAGATCGACGGCCTCGCAGGCGAACATGCAAATTTCCTTCCGTTTGCAACGGAAGGAATATTCGGGGCCTGCCAACGAACCACTAGTTCTTGTTGAGCAAATGCCAGAGTTCCGGGCGTCACCCCTCTACCCTCGATTGATATCAGCGTTCGCGCTTGCTAGTTAGTGGCCGAAAGGCCCGGGGGTCAAAAGGTTGGACGGCGTGATCACTGCCCCGGAGGCGTTGGCGGCGACGGCCGCCGACGTGGAGCGGATCGGCGGGGCGATCGACGCGGCCAGCGCGGCAGCGGCGGGCCCGATAAGCGGCTTGCCGGCCGCGGCCGAAGATGAGGTGTCGGCGGCCGTTGCGAAGCTATTCGGCCTGTACGGCCAGGAGTACCGGGCGCTCGTCGGGCAAGCCGCGGCGTTTCATGGCGAGTTCGCCCAGGCGCTCGCCACAGCCGGAAACGCCTACGCGCAAGCCGAGGCCGGCAATGCTGCCCTGGTGTCCGGGGCCTCGAATGCACTCAACGCATCGGTCCAAGCATTGATTGGACAAACACTGACGGGAAGCGGCGGATCGCCGGCCGCCTCGATTGCGTTGATCATGGGCGGCACCGCCAACCCGCTACCTGATCTCGACTATCTGCTGGGTGTCAGCACGTCGTATATTCAACGCCTCGTCCCCGGGGCCAACCCCGTGGGACTGTTCACACCCGAGATGTTCTGGCCGGTTACGCCGCAACTCGGCGCCCCCTTCTTGACGTTCGGCCAATCCGTCGCGCAGGGCGTGTCCCTGCTGAATAGCGCGATCAATCACCAAATCAACACCCTGGGAAACAACGTGGTCGT
>PLSK01000098.1:0-23632 GCA_003165155.1 Mycobacterium sp.
AGAGCAGCTGGTCGTTGTTGCGCGGATTGAGTCGGCGCAGCTCCGCGCCGGGGCGGTGCAGGATGGCCACCCGCAGCGCCCCCACCTCGGAATTGGTCCCCAGCTCAACGACACCCACGCCTAAAACCGTAGCCGCGCCGATCTTAAAGGTCGCGTCGCACACGCTTATGTCGAACAGATGTGCGATAAACTGCCTGGCGTGGGGATAGCAGTACAGGGCTCATTGTTCGAGCACAGCGAACGCAGACAACTCGGGGACGGCGCTTTTATCGAGATTCGCTCGGGCTGGCTGGCGGATGACCCCCCGGCGGGCGAAGAGCTGCTCGACGAGCTACTGACGACGGTGCCGTGGCGAACCGAACGCCGGCAAATGTACGACCACGTGGTCGACGTGCCCCGGCTGGTGAGTTTTTACGATCTGGCCGTCGAAGATCCGCCGCATCCGGCGCTGACGCGGCTGCGTCGGCGGCTCAACGATATCTACGCCGGCGAATTGGGTGAGCCCTTCACGACCGCCGGATTGTGTTGTTACCGCGACGGCTCCGACAGCGTCGCCTGGCACGGCGACACCATCGGTCGCAGCCTTTCCGAAGACACCATGGTGGCGATCCTCAGCCTCGGCGCCACCCGAACATTCGCCATGAGGCGACGCGGTGGCGGCCCGTCGCTGCGGCTGCCGCTCGCGCACGGCGATCTGCTGGTCATGGGCGGATCATGCCAACGCACTTGGGAGCACGCGGTCCCCAAGACGTCGTCGACGGCGGGTCCGCGGGTCAGCATTCAGTTCCGGCCACGCGACGTGCGCTAGCTGCGGATCGCGCCCACGGCTTTGACAAGCAGGTCGCGGGCCCGTTGCGTGTCGACCGGGGCAACCGGCTGACCCGGGTTCACCAGCGGATTGGCGGTGACGATCACCTGGTAGTCGCCGAACTGAGCGAAGTAGTCGTAGAGCTCGCCCGCGCGCGCTGAGCCGCCGACCAGCAACTGCCGCACCTCGCGGATGCCCAGCGTCTGCGTCCCGTCGATCTTCGGCGCATCGACCACCTCGTTGCCGCCCCGCATCTGGGGACCCGCGAAGGTCACCTTGGAGCAGTCTTTGCCCGGTGCGGCCAACGGCAGCGCCTGGGAGGTCTCGATTGCGATGACGACGAAGCGGTTGCCGCCGCCCTCGGCGGAGACCGCGGCCATATTGCCTTGCACGCCCGGTGGCATGTCCGGTCCGGCGGCCACTTTCGCGCAGTTCGGCGGATCGAAAGTCAGCCCGTCGGGCAGCTTGCGGGAGGCAAAGAACCTGGGATCGATGGCCCTTTCCGCGATGTCCTCGACTTTGAACTCGGGCCCGAAGCTTGACTTCACGGTGACGATCTTGCTGATGTCTGCGTTTGTCGCCGCAGGATTGCCACCCGATGAGCAGCCCGCGAGCACACACACGGACGCGACCGCAAGCCCCAGCTTGAACACCGTGGTCAATCTACCCAAAGCCGACGGCTTAACCGCGCAACGTGGACACCGTTTTGACCAGCAGATCGGCGGCGAATTGCGGAGTCAGCGTCGGGAGCACCGAACCAGGGTCGGTGGTGACGGTGGTGAATGCATAGTAGTCGCCCAGGTATGCGGTGAATGTATATGCCCGCGAATCGATTTCGGTGCCCGACTCGACGGACGTCTTGATGTCGGCCATCATGCCGAGCGTGTCAGCGCCGTCGATACGCGGCGGGTCGATGAGCCGAATGCTGACGGTGGTGTGCGCGGCCGTCATGGTCCACTCGCCACATGCCGCGACGGCGTCACGGTCCAGGGCGACGTCGCTGTGCAACGGGCCCGGCTGCGCCGGAAAGCTCACCAGCACCGCATTGACGATGCCGCCGCTACCCGATCCGGACACCCCCTGCGCGGATCCCTCGCGGCCATCTCGGGGGTCGGGGCCGGGGTCGGCCAGCGCCGCGCACTGTTGCGGCTTGGCGACCGCACCGGCCGCCAGACCCCACATCACCCGCGGTGAGGCTGCGCTGGGGATGCCGGTGCTCACCTCGTAGCCGGGCGGCAGTTCGCGGACGACCTTCTTGATGTTCGCGGGGTTGACGGCGGCTACAGGTGCCGGCGAGGCCAGCCCGGACGGCGAGCCCGAATGTGGTGCGGGCGATGCGCATGCGGCTGCCAGCACCAGCATCGCCGTGCCAATCCAGAACGGCCGCATGCATGTTCATATCACGGCAACCGGTTTATCAGGTAGCTTGACGCCTGTGTGTACACGAGTTCTCTGGAACACCAACGACCTGGCGGTATTGACCGGGCGCAGTATGGACTGGCCGGAGTCCACCGAGCCGCTAATCGTCGCTTTCCCGCCGGGACGCCAGCGAGACGGCGGTGTGGCGGCCGGCGAGACGGTCGTCGAGGANNCGTGACCCGTCGAAGCCGGGCCTGCACGCCGGGCTGTGGGCGCAGTACCTGCTCGACCAAGCCGCCACGGTCGCCGAGGCGCTGAGCTTGATGGACGACTTTCAACTCGTCATGGTCGGTGCCCATGGCCACGATGCCACCATCCACCTCGCTATCGAGGACGCCGCCGGCGACTCGGCGATCGTCGAGTACGACCAGGGCCGCCAAGTCGTGCACCACGGTCGCCACTACGCCCTGATGACCAATGACCCGAGCTACAAGGAACAGCTGGAACTGCTATCACAGCAAGATTTTTCACACCCCTCCAAGGAAATGCCGCTGCCGGGCAACGTCAACGCCGTCGATCGCTTCCAGCGTGCGGCGTACTACTTGGCGCTGCTACCCAAGCCGCAAACCATACGTCGGGCGGTGGCCGGAGTGATGGCGATTATGCGCAACGTCTCGGTGCCGTTCGGCGCGCCCTACGGCGAGTTCGGCATCTACGACACCGAATACCGGACGGTTTCGGATCTGACCCAGAAGATTTACTACTTCGAGCTCACCACCAGCCCGAACGTCATCTGGATACAACTCGACGGCCTCGACCTCACCGAGGGGGCGCAGCCGGTCGCGATCGACCCCTTCGACGAAACGCTGACCGGCGATGTCACTTCGCGATTCGCCCCGCACCAGTCAGCATTCTGACCGCTCGAGTCAGCCGACCGCCTCGATCACCTGACGCGCAACGCGTCTGATCTGCTCAGCCACATCGCGCTTCAGATCCAGGTCATGTCGGGTGGGCACATCGATGACGGTGGTGATGACCCCGACGTCTTCGCGCTGCCACACCGCGCCGTGGTGATCCAAGATCATGCGCATCGGGACATTATCGGAAAGCATTCGCGCGGAGAATCTTTCGACGCCATCGACCTCGGCGGCAATCGACAGTGCACCGATCAGAAAGCTGCCGATCCCCCGGCCCTGATAGGCGTCGGCGACCGTGAACGCGACCTCGGCAACAGTCGGATCGGTCTCGTCACGCACAAAGCGCGCGTCGGCTACCGGGTCGGTCCCGTCGGTTACCACCCAGACGAAGTGGTCGACGTAGTCGACCTCGGACAGGTAATGCATCAACGCCGGGGTGGGCGCGCGCGCCGTCATGAACCGCCGATACAACGTCTCGTTGGAAAATTGGATGTGGCCGTGCACGGCCCGCTGGTCGTCGCCCGGCAGGATCGGGCGCAGCATCAGCAGGCTTCGGTCGCGAACCCGAATCGGGATCGGCGTGATGAGTGCGGCAAGGCGCTGGCGCACCGTGCGCAGCAGCCGCGGCATGACCCCGGGGATGTGCGCCATTTCGGTGAAGGCGTCGTTGTCGCCGATCCAACCTGTCAGCGGTTCGGCCGTGATGACCGTCGCGATCCGCGGGACATCACGCAGCAGGGCGATCTCTCCGACGATCGTGCCAGGGGACGCCTGCCCGACGAGCACCCCGCCGTTAGCGTCGACGTGTTTGAACTCGGCGGTGCCCGACGAGATCAGCAGGAACGACACGGCTCGCTCGCCCTGCTGCATCAACACCTGGCCGGCGGGCGCGCGGAGGGGCTGAACGCGGGCCGCCAATGGCAGCAAGTCTTCGATGGGGCATCCCGCGAAGATGTCCATGTTCGCGAGTTCTGCGGCTCGCGCGGCGGTCAACTCGGCCACAGCTCAGGCTATGAGCCGGTCATGCGTACTGGTTGGCCGGGGCGTCGACGCGGGTGATGGCGACCACGCGAAGCGTCGGAATCGGCGCCCTTTTTGGCCGGGGCACCCCCGCAGTCGCCTCGGTCTCAACCTGGCCCTCCACCCTCAGCCAGGTGTTGTCGGGAAACTTCCACGCGGTGCCGCCGGTGGTGCTGCGCAGATGGATGCGGGCCAGTTGGGCATCGGCGGCGCAACAGATGATGACGATGCGGGCAAGGTCCACACCGCCGGGTTCGTTCAGGACGAAGCCGGTGATCGTGACGAGCCGGTTCGTCAATGATCCCGAGGTGTCCTGGGCCGCCCGCATCAACACGTCCGGCAGCGAGACCTCGGGAGCACGTCCGGACGGCAGCGGCGGAAACCCCCGGGGCGACGCGTCATTCGAGGTACTCCGCACCGACGCCGCTTGCGGAAGCAACGCCGGGGGCGACACAAAGATCAGCACCACGATGGGCACGACGAGCAACCACAGGACACCCGAGCGGTGGGAGTGTTCATCTTGGAGATCGGGGTGATGGTGCCCCGGACCGCCACGGCGAATGTCCCCGACGATCGCCACCAGCGCGAGACCAACCAGCAGGACGGCGGTAATCGCCAGCCAGGGCAACAGTTCCGGCTTGACGTAGCGGGTGAACGCCCCGCTGACTGTGATGAGGCCGATGCTCAACCCCACCAGCAACAGGATGGTGTTCTCGGACTCGCGGCTCATGCCGAACTACCTAGCACGAGCACACCGACCAGAGTCGCCACCGCGGTGGCAACCACCAAAGTGGCGGGCGCGAACCGGGCGGCGAATGCCCGCCCGAACATGCCCGACTGCATGGCCAGCAGCTTGACGTCAACGGCCGGCCCGACAACCAGGAATACCAGCCTCGGCACCAGCGGAACCATGGTCAGACTGGAGGCCACAAATGCGTCGGCCTCCGAACACACCGCGAGCGTCACCGCCAGCGCCGCCATCACCACGACACCGAGGATCAGGTGCGCGCCCACGTGCTCGAAAACCCGCGGCGGCACCAGAACGTGCAAAGCCGCTGCGGCGGCGGCCCCGACGACCAGGTAAGCCGCCGCCTGCAGAAAATCCTGCCGGGCCACTTCGCAGAAAACCAGCCACCTCGATCCGGACTCGGGAGGATGCGGCGGTAGCCGACGGGTGATCCACTCGGTACGGCCCCAACGTGACCACGCCCAGCCCATCAGCACCGCGGTCAGAAATGATGCCCCCACCCTGGCCAGCACCATCTTCGGCTGACCGGGAAACGCGACGGCGGTCGCGACCACCACGACCGGGTTGATGGCCGGAGCGGCCAGCATGAACGTCAGCGCCGCCGCCCCAGTTGCCCCGCCGTCTCCGAACAAGCGTCGCGCCACCGGCACCGAGCCGCACTCGCATCCGGGCAACGCCGCGCCGGCCAAGCCGGCCGCCAGGATCGCCGGCTCAGCACGGCGGGGCAGCCATCGCACCAACCGCTCAGGCGACACAAACACCGCAATCAGCCCGCTGACCAGCACACCTAATCCCAGAAAGGGCATCGCCTGAACGAAGACACCGCAGAAGACGGTGCCCGCAGTCGCCAACATGTCGTGGCTCGCCACGGCAGCGCGCAACCAGGCACCCAAGATCGCGAACACCACCAGGCCGAAGACGAGCACTTCCATGGACCCGATGGAGCCGATGCGCATTACGCGCCCAGCCGTCATTGCGCCCGCCCGGCTAGCTGCATCTGGTCAAGCGTAATGAATTTGGGTACCAACCGAACAATCACACTGGCGTCACAGACCTTGCGGACTGCGCGGATGCCCGACGCGCTAACGTCAACGACACCGACGACGGAGGTACACATGGCTGGGCAGATACCGCTGGTCGACTATCTGGTGCTGGACGGGGACCAGCCGCACTTGGTCGCGCACGAGTGCACCAGCTGCGGCGCCCGGTTCTTCGACCGGCGCAATGCCTGCGCCGGCTGCTTCGGCACCGACTTCACCGCCGTCCCGATCGCGACCGAGGGCACGGTGCGCGCGTTCACCATCGTCGCCTTCGCGGCACCGGGAATCCCGACCCCGTTCGTGGCGACGGTGGTCGATTGCGATGGAACTCAGGTCCGCGCCAACCTCATCAACGTCACGCCCGATCCCGAGCATGTCCACGACGGCATGAAGGTGCGGCTTGCCACCTACTCGCTCGGCGCCGACACCGACGGCACCGAGGCGATCGGATTCGGTTTCGAGCCCGTCTCGTGACGGACAAAGTTCCCACCCTGACGAAGGAGCACCGACCATGAGCGCCAGTGACGAGGTCTGGATCCTCGGGATCCGGATGACCAAGTTCGGCAAGCACGTCGACCTCGACACCGTCGACCTCGCGGCCGAGGCCGCCTCGGGCGCGCTCGCGGACGCGGGCGTCACGATGAAGGACATCGGCGTCATCGCGGCCGGCAACCTGATGAACGCGAGCGCCGGCATCGGCCAACAGCTGCAGAAGCAGATCGGCCAGACCGGTATCCCGGTTTACAACGTCGCTAACGCGTGCGCCACCGGCGCCACCGCGCTGCGGACCGCGATCATGGCGGTGAAGGCCGGAGAGGTCGATTACGGCCTGGCCGTCGGTGTCGAGAAACTCGCCGGCGCCGGCCTGCTCGCCGGCGGCTCGTCGACAAAGGATGCCGACACCTGGACGCCGAAGGGCCGTTACGGCGCGGTGGCGCCGGTCGACGGCCGGATCGGCACCGAGACCATGCCCGGTGTGTTCGCCCAGATCGGCACGGAATACGGCCACAAGTACGGCGGCACGAGTTTCGAGCTTTTCGCCAAGATCAGCGAAAAGAACCATGCCCATTCAACTCTCAACCCGCTTGCGTCCTACCAGAAACGGTTCACGCTCGAGCAGATCATGAACGACGTGATGATCGCGTACCCGAACACTCGCCCGATGTGCTCGGCCAACTGCGACGGCGCCGCGGCCGCGGTGGTGTGCAACGGCGAGACGCTGAAGTCGCTGTCGCTCGAGCAGCGCCGGCGCGCGGTGAAGGTGTCGGCGTCGGTGCTGACCACCGACCCCTACGAAGAGGGTTGCCAGGTGCTGCCGAACGTCAACACACTCACCCGCAAAGCCGCCGAGATCGCTTACGCGCAGGCCGGAATCGCCCCCGGCGATCTCGACCTGGTTGAGCTGCACGACTGCTTTGCCACCGCCGAGCTGGTGCACTACGACAACCTGATGCTGTGCGAAGTGGGCGGCGCCGCAGACTTTTTCAACTCCGGTGTCACCTGGCGGGACGGTTCGACACCGGTAAACGTGTCGGGCGGCCTCGAGTCCAAGGGCCATCCCATCGCGGCGACGGGCATCGCCAACATCTGGGAGATCTGCCACCATCTCCGTGGCGAGGCGGGCGACCGCCAGATCGAGAACGCGAAAGTGGGCCTCGCGCACGTCATCGGACTCGGCTCCGCCTGCGGCGTGCACATCCTGGAAAAGTCCGCGGTATAACTAGTTTCGAACGGGCTCGGTCCCCAGGTAAGCCACGATCGCGTTGGTCAGCCCTTGCCGCGCGAGGTCCAGGTCGGAATAGCTGCCGAGTTGACGTTCCGACGTGATGCCGCGCATCGCCCCCGGAATGAAGGTGGCGACTTCACGCACTCGGTCGGGGTCGACGTTTAGGTCGGCGAAGGCGCTCTGGCAGGTTGCCAGCCAGCCCTGCCCCCAGGACTGCAGTTCGGCGGCCGTGCGCGGGTAGAGGCGTTCGAGTTCGGCGGGGTCGCGTGGCAGTGCGGCGCGCAGGTTTTCGATCGCGCGAGAGTCGGTCGCCGTGAGGCCGTCGTAGAGGGTGTCGATGATCTTCGCGACGCGCTTGTGCAAAGGCGCCGTCTTGTCGGCGGGTATGAACACGTCGGCCCGTCGCTCCGCGGTGCGGTGCAGAACCGCGGCCCACAGTCCGTCGGCATCACCGAACTGGTACTTCACCGCACCCCAGGTGGCACCGATCAGCTTGGCGATCCGATTGGCCGACACGGCTGCGGGGTCGCCGGTGGCCAATGCCTTCAACGCAGCGTCCAGCATGTTCTCGCGGGTGGCATTGCCGCGCCGGTTGGTGCGCTGCGGCCGAATGGCCGTGTCGGTCATCTAGCAGATGATACGGCCGGGCCCGACCATACGTTTCGATGTTTCGCAGAACCCTCGTTGATTTTGTAAATGAGCCCACTATGCTTCATTTCGAAGAATGGAGTAGCTCAGATGGCGAAACCACCGCTTTCGATGAAACCGACCGGCTGGTTCCAGGTCGCCTGGTCCGACGAGATCAAGGTCGGCGACGTGCACAAGATNNCACTACTTCGGCCAGGAAATGGTGGCCTGGCGTGCGCAGTCGGGGCGGATCACCCTGATGGACGCCTACTGCGAGCACCTGGGTGCTCACCTGGGTTTCGGCGGCCACGTCGAGGGCGAGGTCATCGAGTGTGCCTTCCACGGCTGGCAGTGGGACCACGAGGGCCGCAACGTCTGCATCCCCTACGAGAAACGGCCCAACCGGGGGCGCAAGATGCGCACCTACCCGGTGGTGGAGCGCAACGAGTCGATCTACATCTGGCATGACACGCAGGGCCGGGATCCGTACTTCGGCGTCCCCGACGTGTTCGCAGGCTTCGAGGACGGCAGCAGCCTGGCCGACTACTGGCCGCGCGCCAGCCTTTACGAACAGAGACTTGAACTGCATCCGCAGTACGTTCTGGAGAACGGGGTCGACGTCGAACATTTCAAGTTCGTGCACAAGACGCCGATCGTGCCGGTGTTCACCCGCCACGACTTCGACAATCCGGTGTCCTACGTCGACTTCACCATCACCTTCGAAGGCGACGAAAATCAGTCGATCGACGACGTCAAGAGTGGCGTCGAGGCGATCAACGGCGGGCTCGGTATCGCAGTGACCAAGAGCTCGGGCATGGTCGACAACCGCACCATCTCGGCCGTCACCCCCGTCGACGAGAACACCTCCGACGTGCGGTTCACCGTCTATATCGGCCGCACCCCAGGCAGTTCCGACCCTGCACGTCAGGAAAGGGCCCGAGCCAAGGCGCAGGAGTTCGGCCAAGAAGTCATCCGGCAGTTCAGCCAGGACATCTATATCTGGTCGCACCAGCGATATTCGGACCCGCCCGCATTGTCGCCAAAAGAGTTCAAGGGCTTCACCGCGATCCGCGAATGGGCCAAACAGTTCTATCCCGACGGTCAAGGCGGCAGCGCCTCGGAACTGCGTTCGGCCGCTGCCGCGCCCGCAGCCCAATGAACTCGGTATCTAAGCGCCCGTCTCGTCGGGCTGCCCGGCGCGGCGGCCGAATCCGGTGTAGCTGCGTATCAACGGAAGTGTGGCCATCGTGGCGAAGCCCGGTTCGGCGTCGCAGACGCCCGGCACGGCGTTGAGCACTTGCATGCCGGTCGCCACACTGGCCGCGCGGACGTGCTCATGCATGCTGGCCGGGCGGCTGAAACTGGCCAGCGAGATGAAGTGCGTTTGCATCGAGGGATCACCTTCGATGGTTAGCGTCCACCCATCCCTGGGTTTGGGCCAGTGCGAGGGATATTCGTTGCCGACCGTCCATAATGTCTCGATCTCGACCAGCGCCTCGCCGCCCCGTCGGCCGACCCAGTTCCACCGCTGCCCGGCGGTGGTGCCGGCCTTGAGAACGTGATCGAAGATCTGATGGTCCTGTTGGGCGGCAACGGGCTCCACCGACGCCGTGACTTCGTCGATGTCGGCGCCCAGCGCGTCGGCCAGCAACCAGACCTCTTCGACAAAGATCGAGCTGTTGAATGCGAGGAAGCCGCCAGCGCTGGTACTGACCTGGTCGAGGGGTTGCCCGAATCGCATGTTGTCGAACGTGATTGAAGTGCTTTCGTAGACCGTCCAGTCGGCGCGCTCCTGCAGTGTGATCTTGTCGATCGTTCGACTCATCCCCGACAGCGCGAGCGGCAGCACGCCGGACAGGTTGCCGGGATTCAGCCCGCTGCCGTGCACGGTGCTGTTTCCTTGCTTGCATGCGGCCAACAGTCGCTCCCGATCTCCTGACGCGGCGCGATCGGGGTGGAACAGAAACGCGGTGGTAACGACGTTTGCGCCGCTGGCCAGGATCGAGCAGACGTCATCGAGGGATGCGGTGCGCGGCGTGTAGATCACGCAGTCGGCGCCCAATGCCAGCACGTGTTCGGCGTCTGTGGTGGCGGTGACACCGATGGGGTCACGGCCGGCCAGCGTGCCGGCGTCGACGCCGTCCTTGTCATCGGAGTAGACCTTGACGCCAATCAGCTGCAAATCGGGTCGGTGATCGATGATGGTCGAGAGGATCTCGGTCCCGACGGTGCCGGTACCCCATTGCACGACCCGGCAGGGCCGACCCGGGTGGGGNNACCGCGGCGTCGCCAGCAATGTTCGAGCAACCACCTACGTCGACATGGCGGCCACCGGCGTCGGCACAGACTTCGGCCTGGCTGACTGCCGGCGTCTGGATCGTCGCGATCGCCACGGGTGCTGCCGCAAGCGCTGCCACCATTGCGAAGCCGGCGGCCCAAGAACTAATGCGTTTACTCACTGCGGTCATCTCCTCATCGAAATGAACCTCGCCACAAACGCCGCTGCCAACGTCGTTGCTGACGCCGAATAGAGGCGAACCTTGTGATTGGAGTGTAGGCGCCTCGGTTGGCTCAATTGCACCTGTTGGCGTCGACCCATCTGCCGTTGTAGCTGACACATGCGCCGCCGTTCGGGGGCGGCGGTGGGTCGTAGGGCATCGGGGCGTAGTAGGCGGGCGGCGGAACGTAGGGTGCGACGGCGTCGGCGACGTTGGCGCAGCCACTCACCGACACTCGTCGCCCGACGCTGGCACAGACGTCGGCGTTGGCAACCCCCGTGGGCTGGATGGTGAGAATTGCACCGGGGATGGCGACGAGCGCCAGGACGCCGGCTGCCGTGACGGTCCATGACCGTGTCCAGTTAGTCATATAAGTGCCTCTTTCTAAGAACCGAGCGGTCCTGGGGCCAGATCGCAGCGGCTTCGCAGATCGGTGAGTGGCTGGCGGATACCGTTGATCTCGGACTCGACCTGCGGGTGGGCATCCATGTAGGCCTGCACTCGGTCATGGATTTCCGAGTTCGGCTGCCCTTTAAGGCCGGTGAAGAAGTCGTTCACGTCCGGGTGGCTGAACAGGTAGGCGCCCATCGCCGTTCCGACGTTGCCCGATGCCACCGCCAGGTCACCGGCCGTGCAGTTGGGCGGTGGTACGGGGGGCTCGGCCGAGGCGATTGAAGCCCCCCCGATAAGCATCGCGCCGCCGGCGATCATGCCCAGCATTGCGCCGCGAAGAGTATGTACTGACATCAACATGGCAACTTCCTCACTCGGCGGCCACACGAACCACCGTTTCTCCCAGCTAAACACACCGTAGGACGAGATCCTTGCGAGATCCTTGCGAGTGACAATTCCGGACGCCCGCGCCGATCCGATTTAACCTGGATCCGTGACCAGCAAGCAAGTGGCCGGCGGAGTGGTGCACGAACTGCCGGCAGACCTGCGCAAAGCACTCATCTCCAATTCCTCCGCCCTCGCCGCCTGGCAGGACATCACGCCGTTGGCGCGCAACGAGTTCATCTGTTGGGTCGAGGACGCCAAGCAAGAGCCGACCCGAAAGCGCCGCATTCGCCGGACGCAGGAGGAGCTGGAAGAAGGCCAGCGCCGCCCCTGCTGCTGGCCGGGATGCAAGCACCGCGAACGCACCGGCAAGCCCTAGCGGCGATGCCGTAGTTCGTCGAGAACCCCGTCGACGGCATCCTCGGACAGCCCGGCGGGAAAGGCGGGCAACACCCGGTCGATGACGCCATCACAACGATGCGCCAGCGCGGCGGCCAGCTCCGGCAGCAGAGCGACCACGGCGAACGCCCGCAGCACTGAAAGGAAAGGACCGTGGTTGATCTCGCCCGTCCAGCATCCGTCGTACCCGCGCCGCTCGAACCTGGCGACCGTTGCCGGCACTCGGGTGAGGTCGCTGGGTATGCCTCGGTCGATCCTGAAGCCGACTGCTCTCACCACGGATATCGACGTTACGGTAAGGAATTCAGTACGGTCAACGACCCATGCCCCCGACCTTTGAGAATGGAACTGGTATGAAGCCGACGCTGCGGGATGCCGTCCTCGGCGCATGGGAATTGGTGTCGTTCGTCGCGCGCGACGTGGCCACCGGCGGGGACCGTCAGCCACTCGGCTCGGCACCGCGCGGCCTGATTCTCTATACCGCCGACGGCTACATGTCGGCCCAGCTCGCCGAGTCGGACATGAGTGAGTACATCTCATACGGTGGCCGCTACTCGGTCAACGAGGAAACATCGACTCTGCACCACGACGTCACCATCTCGATGATGCCGGAACTGTTGGCGCAACCCCAGTTTCGGAATGCCAGCATCGACGGCGACCTGTTGACTCTCTCGGCGACGAGGGCCGACGACGCTGGCGTGACGACGCACAGCAGACTGGTGTGGCGGCGGCCATCGCCTACGCCGCGGACAGAGTGACGAGCGAGTGACGGGATTCGAACCCGTGTATACGGCTTTGCAGGCCGCTGCCTAGCCGCTCAGCCACACCCGCACAAACCATCACCTTGCCAGCACGACCACTGGCAGCCCAGTGTTTGGCTCGGCCCGATCATTTCCGCACGACGGCGCCTTGGTCAGCGGCGGCACGCGCCCGCCCGGACGGCAATCAATGCCGTAGTGGCGGCGCGGTCAGCGACGGCGTAATCGAGGGGCTCTTCGGTGCGGTCCACCTCGGGGGCTGTGTGTTGTCGGCGTATCAAATGCGCATTTGCAAACCCGTTGCTAGGTGTCAGAACTCGCTGGTTCTTGCTGAGCGGTCCGGTCGGTTGGATCGCGCTCTTCGGGCATCGCGTCCTCGGCGAGGTGATCGAGGACGCGTTCCTGCACGGCGGCCAGGACGTCGAGTTCAGCCGGGGAGAGCAAGTCGATGAAATGGCGGCGCACGTTGTCCACGTGACGAGGTGCGGCCTCCTCGATAGCGGCGCGCCCGGCCGGCAGAAGGCAAATCATGGTGCTGCGCGCATCGGAGGGATTGGTTTCGCGGGCGATCAAACCCCGTTCCTCCATACGACGGGTTTGGTGCGATAGCCGGCTCTTCTCCCACTGCAGCAGGCCGCAGAGTTCCTGAGCGGGCATGCAGTCACCCGGGTGCTCCGAGAGCGCGACGAGGATCTCGTAGTCGGTCTCGGTGAGCCCAAACTCGTTCAGCAGGTGCTGATGTAGGCGAAGGCGGAGTCGGTGGTGCACATGCACGAAGGTCCGCCAGGCACGGTCCTCGCGAGTGTCGAGCCAGTTCGGTTCGGTTGCCATGTTCCCTACCAGCTTTGGTTCAAGGATGAACCAAAGGTTGTCTGCTGCATTTCTCCTACGCCAACCGAGCCTAGACGGAATTGGTTGACGTGTCAACCTTCTTGCGTTAGCGTTGGTTGAAGCATGAACAACCACCAAACCATCGCGGTTTAGGAGCCACCATGAACGTCGCGCTATGGATCGTCTCGGGTCTACTCGCCGCCGCCTACCTCGCGGTGGGTGGCTTGAAGATCGTCAAGTCGCCCAAACAACTCGCCGAAAACCCCAACACGGCGGCGGTCGCCGAGGAGCTATCGCCACCCGCGATCAAGGCCATCGGCGCGATTGAGGTAGCCGGAGCACTTGGTCTGGTCCTGCCCTGGCTCACCGGTATTGCCCCTATCCTCACGCCGGTCGCTGCGCTCGGGCTCGTTGCGGTACAAATAGGCGCGATGGTGTTCCATGGCCGTCGACGCGAATTCAAACAGTGGCCGGTTAACTTGGTCTTCGCAGGGCTTGCCGCGTTCGTCGCGTGGGGTCGCCTCACCGGAATGGGCGGATGAACGTCGTCGACACTTCGATCCGATGCGGGCAGCAGGATCTACCGCGATAAGCGAAGATGGGTGGGTGGACGACGTCGCTGAAACCCAGCTGGCCTGGGACCTAGCCGAGCTTGCCAGTCGCCACATCTCTGAGCGCGATCGCACTGATGTACATACCGCCATTGGTGGAGGCGATTGCTACGCCGCTATCGGGACCCTGCTCAAGACGATCGTCCGGGCGAGAGTGCCAGTACCTGGCACTCTCGCAGCCAGGATCGACGACTGGCGCGCCCCATATGCACATCATGCCGACGCGCCCCGATTGAACGAATTACTCACTGCCATAAGCTCGTTGAGCGATAAATCGGACGTGCGCTCGCCCGACAACACCTTGTAGCTGAGGTTCAGCTGAGCGGGCGGATCTGCCGTCGGTTACGTTCGACGACTTGACGATAGCGCTCGCCCAAGCCGTCGGTATCCCTTTCAGCGGCGGCGGCAATCGTCTGCTCGGCGGCCAGGGCAGGATCGATGATCGCGGCGGTGCCGGCCACGTAAATCGCCTTGAGGCCCTGCATAACTGGTGGGGGATTTGTTGCTATAACCGGTTGCCAATTCGATGTCCGTCCAGCAGGCCGGTCAATCCGCTCGGTTGATGCGGTCCGATGGCGATCTGCTCGACAACTCCGACGCCGCGGCGGTCACCCATCGTTGCGATCACCAGGTTTTGGAGGTGGATTGAGGCGAAGTCGGTGGGATCGAAGTCCTCCAGCCTGATCGACTCGCGTCCCGTCTCGAGCGGGCCGTGGATGCTTCCGTGACCCCATTGTGGGTGCCAGTAGCCGATCCCGCGCATGCGGAAGGTGAAGACCTTCTCGATCTCGATAAGGACTTCGCCGTCGTCGGGGTCATCGAACCACAATCGCGCGCTTTTGAGTTCTCGGCGCCCAGGCTCCCAGTCGATTTCGTAGCGGATGTCATGACATTCGCGGACGCCTGCCGTGCTCCATGCAGGTGCGCCGTCGGGGATGGGATCGATGACCAACGCGGTCTCGAACCATGCCACATCCTCGGTATCGACCGCAGCGAGTACGGCCGCGCCAAGCCGTGGTCCGACGCATTCGCCGCGGCTTGCCGGCGCCGAGTTCAGTAGTCCAGCCGAACGCAGCGAGATGATGCTGAGCACCATCAAGGATTTCAGTACCTACTTCGTTCCATTGATCGAGGCACGGCGTGTTGAGCCGAGAAACGACCTAGTCAGTGCGATGGTCGCGGCGATCGACAACGAATCACTGAGTACTGTCGAAACCTTGATGGTGGCCATCACCATCAAGGTCGCCGGCAACGAAACGACGACCAATCTCATCGGCAACACCGTGGTCGAACTGCTGGCCAACCCCGACCAGCTCAAACTATTGCTCGACGACCTGAGACCACAAACCAGTGTGTCACTGAATCTCGCGCTACCGTTCACCTCAGGCCACATGTCCCAGTTGGGGTACCGGGTGGTGGTGCCCCGCGAGGCCGTCGGCGGGACTCCCGCCGTCTACGCCGACCTGGTAATCACACACACGATGGCCATGCTGTCCACCATTACGACGGTCGAGGCACTGACTGCGGAGTGGCACCGAAAAGCATTGTGAGAGATGCTGATCACCGGTTCACCGGCCGCTATTCAAATCGCAAAAGTGCGCAGGCGGCGATGGCGACCTGCGTGCTTCGCTCATGCGAACCGGGCGTCCGGCACCTACAGTTGTAGGTTATGACGAACATCGGCAGGTCGGAGATCGCGCTGCGCGCGAGCGCGGGCCTATTCGTCGTGTTGGCCGGATCCAGTGCGGTTCTCAGCGGCGTGACGTACCGGGCACCGGCGCCGGGCACGTCAGCGCCGAGCGCCATGCCGAGCGAAATCCACTCGTCGCCAACCGCTCCCGTCGGCGGAGGCATGCCTTCGTGGAATTGCATTCTCGGCATGAACTGCATCTGCATTCGCGGTCTTAACTGTCCGGGTACTGTCCCGCAGCACCATCCCGCTCCCGCCGCCGGCCATCCAAACGACCCTCCCCCCGCCGCCGGGCCCCCCGGCGGTGGCGGCTGATTCTGGTCCCCGCGCGGACCAAGCGCGAAGGCCGACGCCGCTCACCATCAGCTGCGAGGCAGACCGAGTACTCGCTGGGCGATGATGTTGCGCTGGATTTCGGATGTGCCACCCGAGATGGTGCCCGCGAAACTCCCCGTGTAGCGGGCGAACCAACTTCGGGGCGAGTGGTCCATCCCGAGCGCGTTGTAGCGGGACGTGGACGCCGGATGGATCAGCCCATCCGCACCGGCAGCGGCCAGAGCGTGTTCGGTCGCGGTCTGCGCGGCCTCGGACCCCAGCACCTTCAGGACTGACAACGCGGCGACGTCTTCCTCGCCGCGTGACGCACGAGCGAGCGCCGCCGAACCGAGCAGACGCAGGGCCTGGTCGTCCATCACCAGGGTTGCGTAGTGGTCCCGATCGATAGCGGTTGCGGGACGGATGTCTTGCACCAGATCGCGCAGCCGATCGGCGAAACTCATCCAGAGCATGGTCCGTTCGTGACCCAACGATCCGTTGGCCACCCGCCAACCGCCATGGAGCTCTCCGACCAGATTCTCGGCGGGAACCCGAGCGTCGGTGAAGAACACCTCGTTGAAATCCAGATGGTCACGGTCGTACACGTAGGCGAACGGCCGGCACTCGACTCCGAGGGTCTCAGTGGGGATGAGCAGGACGCTGATGCCCTTGTGCTTCGGCGCTTCGGGATCGGTGCGCACGAAGGTGAGCAGGACGTCCGAGTCGTGGGCGCCGGAGGTCCACACCTTCTGACCGTTGACCACGAAGTCGTCGCAGTCCCGCACGGCCGCGGTCCGTAGGCCGGCCAGATCGGAGCCCGCGCCCGGTTCGCTCATCCCAAGCGCTGCCGTCATCTCCCCGCGCAGGATCGGCACCGCCCACCGCCGTTTCTGCTCGGGCGAGCCGAATGTCAGTAGCGATGCCGCGATGATCCCCACGCCCTGCGGGTTGAAGGACTGATAGATCCGCCTGCGGGATAGTTCCTCGCGGTGCACGAACTGCTGCAGCAGTGTCGCGTTGCGGCCACCGAATTCCGGTGGATTGCCCGGCAGCAGCCAGCCGTGGTCGAACTGCAACCGCTGCCAGCGCCGGGCCCATTCCGGTATGTGCGACGTGGACCGCGAGCGCTCGGCCGCTTCCGCCTCGGCAGGCAGGTGTTCGTCGAGAAAGGCGACGAATTCGGATCGGAACGCCTCCACATTCCCATCAAAGGTCAGCTGCACGGCGCTCCTTCCCGGTAGACACTTTCGTCCAACATATCAAGTACTTAATATTAAGTGGTTGACAATCCTCCGCCGTACCGGAGATGGTACGAAGACCGACCCACACCATGGAGGGCAATTTGCTCGACGGAGAGAAGATCCTCGTCACCGGAGTCACGGGCAAAATCGCCTTTCCGATCGCAAGGGCGCTGGCCGGCCGCAACGACGTCTGGGGCGCGGCGCGCCTGCGCAATCCCCAGGACATCGACAACCTCGTCGCCGCCGGGATAACGCCGCTGCCGCTGGACATGTCCACGGGCGACTTCTCCGCTGTCCCCAGCGACTTCAGCTACGTCTTCCATGCCGCGGTGGACACCGGCACCGGCGACTGGCAGCGCTGCCTCAAGACCAACGCGCACAACTCCGGCGAGCTGCTGTATCACTGCCGCACAGCAAAGGGTTTCGTGCTGTGCTCGACCGGATCGGTCTACGGATACCCCGGCCGACGCCCACTGACCGAGGCGGACGGTCCCGGCGTGCCGCTGCGGGCGAACTACAGCTTCTCCAAGGTCGCCGCGGAGTCGGTGTGCAGCTGGATCTCGGAGCGGTTCGCAATTCCACTGACCATCATCCGGATCTGCTCCACGTACGGACCGCAGGGCGGGGCGCCAGCCGATCGATTCGAGATGATGTTGGCGGGCAAGACGATTCGGCTCTATCCCGACGCGCCGAACAACTACAACCCGATCTACGAGGACGACTACGTTGAACTCGGCATCCGCGCCATGGAGGTCGCCGCCTCGCCGCCCATCGTCGTGAACTGGGCGGGTAGCGAGACGGTGAGCGTCGAGGACTACTGCGCGTACATGGGCCAACTCGTCGGTATCGAGCCGTCGTTCGACTACACACCCGAAGCGCACACCCCGCTGTGGCCGGACGTCACCTACATGCACCAGCTGCTCGGACGCACCAAGGTCAGCTGGCGCGACGGGTTCCGGCGGATGATCCGGGCCCGCCACCCCGAACTCGAACTCGCCACCATTGACTCGACCACACGAGAGGTCCAACGCTGATGCTGTTGCCGGGCAGGCCATCCGACGAGATCCCCGACGTTCTCACGACGGGTAACGGCGATATCACCACCACGTTCGTGTCCATGTCGACACGCCACCCCGACGGCACGGACGCTGACTACCTGCAGTGGCACACCCTCGATCACCGGCCCGAGCAGCACCGCCTCAGCGCCATCCGGGCCTCTCTTCGGCTGGCGTCGACGCCGGCCTGCCGCGCGGCAAGGGCGGTGCGGCACGAGCGTTTCGACGCGGTGGATCACGTGATGACCTATTTCTTCGCCGATGTCGCCGGCATGGATGGATTCCTCGCTCTAGCTAGGGGGCTAATCGGTGCCGGGCGCAAAATCCCGCTGTTGCCGCACGTCGAGCGTGGCGTCTACGGGGTGCAGGGCAGAGCCGCCGCCGCGCGAATCAAAATCGGCTCCGACGTGCTGCCGTGGTGGCCGGCCCGCGGCGTGTACCTGCTGCTGGAAACGCACGAGGCGCCAACGACAGAGCTGCTAGAGGTCGAGGGCGTCGCCGGCATCTGGTCGATGGCCGCACTCGACGTCGGTCCTAGACTGGCGAGCGCACCAGCGGGGCAGCAACTCACCTACTGCTTCCTCGATGACGACCCGGTCGCCACCGCGGAACGGCTACGGCCCGTCCTCGAGAAGCGCTGGAAGGCAACGAACATCGAACCGCTCTTCGCCGCACCGTTTCACCCTGTCGTGCCGTACGAGTGGGGCCGCTATGTGCCGTAGCCGGAGGCGCTCGTGCGACTAGGCCTGATGATTGGCTCCGACAAGGAGCGGGCACGTTCTGAACGTCTGGCCGGATTGCTCGCCGATGGCCAGGCCGCCGAAAGTGCGGGATTTACCTCGTTTTGGATTCCGCAGGTTCCCGGTTACCTCGACGCCATGACCGCGATCGCACTGCTCGGCCGGGTGACCGACCGAATCGAAATCGGCACGGCCGTGATACCAATTCAGACGCGCCATCCCGTCGCGATGGCGCAGCAGGCGTTGACCACTCAGCTGGCATGTAGCGGCCGGTTCGCCCTGGGGCTGGGCCCGTCGCACGATTGGATCGTGGACGGTCAACTGGGCCTCTCGTACGATCGCCCGGTTCGCTTGATGCGCAACTATCTCGAGGTGCTCGGCGCCGCGTTCTCCGGACCAGGATCCGTCGACATCGAGAACGACAGCTACCGCGTGCACAGCCCGTTCGATGTCGCCGACCCGATGCCTATGCCCGTGCTGCTGGCCGCGCTCGGCCCGGCCATGTTGCGGATCGCCGGCGAGCAGGCGAGCGGAACAATCCTCTGGATGGCTGACGAGCGCGCGATCCACGACCACGTCGCACCCCGAATCAATTCAGCAGCAACGGATGCCGGACGGCCAACGCCGCGCATCGTCGCCGGCGTTCCCGTCACGCTGTGTTCGAACGGCGACGTCGACGATGCACGAGCGTACGCGAGCGAAGTGCTCGGCCACGCCCACTTCTCGCCAAATTATGTGCGCCTCTTGGAGCACGGCGATGCGGCGGACGTCGGAGACACCATGGCCGCCGGGGACGAGCAAGCGGTCCTCGCTCGACTTCTTCGCTACCGCGACGCCGGAGTAACAGACCTCGCCATTCGCATCGTCCCACTGGGTGACGAGGCCAGTGCCCGCACGGAGTCACGGACGCGGACCCAGCAATTCCTCGCCTCGCTCTGCCCGGAGCTCTGAACGGCGCGCTCTCAGGAGTGCTCTGGCTGGACACCGAATGTGTTGACGGCCATCGCCAACAAGAGGTAGCCGCCGATCGTGAAGACCAGATCCATCCGCTGTTCGTCGGTGAAGACCCGGCCCAGTTCTTCCCACGTCGCTTCCGAGACTGTGTAGTGGGTGGTGAGGTCATCGACCGCCTGGATCACCACCTGGTCGTGCGCCTCGGGGCAGTTGCCGGATTCGATGCCGCTGACGTCCTCGGGACTCAGACCTGCCCGGGCGGCGATGGGGAGGTGGTGCGACCACAGGTAGTCGGAGTTCCCGCGCAGTACCACGCGCAGCAGGGCGACTTCCCGTATCCGCGGCGAAAGTGTCGAATTCATCAGCAGGTAGGCGTTGAACGGCAGATAGGCCGCGGTCAGGTCCGGGTGGCGCACCATGGTCGCCAACACGTTGCCGGCACCGCTCGGGTTAGTCCGATCGGGAGGTATAAGCGAGGCCAGCGACGCGCGGGCGGCGTCGTCCCATTCCTGGGCCGGCAGCGGTGTCAGCCGTAAGGGGTGTCGGTCGGTCATTACTGGATCGGTTCGTCGCCGAGCACGGTGGTGCGCAGCATTTCCCGTGCCGAGGTCGGGTCGTAGGGCGCGGCCCGGTGCAGGACTCCCCGGTTGTCCCAGATGACCGTGTCACCGACAGACCAGGTGTGGCTGTAGACCTTGTCGCGCACGGTGGCGCGATCGAGTAGCTCGTCCAGCAAGGCGCGGCCCTCATCGAGATCCATGCCGACCACGTAATCGGCGGAGGCACCCAACACCAGCGACTTGCGGCCACTGCGGTGCGTCCACACCAGCGGGTGCTCGTGGGTACGCCGGGATCGCCAACGCTCCACCTGCTCTGGACTGGCGTCCGGGTGCGCGCGCCGCTGGGAGGCTTCCAGCGAGTGCACCACGCGCAGCGAGCCGAAGCGACCTTTCTCCTCGTCGGTAAGGGCCTCATAGGCGGAATACGAACTGGCGAATTCGGTTTCGCCGCCCCACTCCGCGACCTGCTTCGCCGACAGAACGGTAGCCATCTGCGGATATTCCTCCCCCAGGGGTGTGCAGCCGTCGATGTGCCAATCAAAGGTCCCCTTCAAGTACGCGGCCGAGGAATTCTTGGACTTATCCAGGGTGACCGGGTAAATCCCGGCGACGGGGTGGTGACCGTCGGCGGAGTGATCGATCTCGCCAAGCCGGCGACAGAAGGCGACCTGGGCCTGCGGGTCGAGTTGCAGGCCCCGGAAGACCAGAACTCCGTTGTCTTCCAACGCATCCAAGACGGCTTCACCGACCGGGTCGTCGGAGGCCAGCGAGCCCGGGTCGAGGCCGGCGACCTCGGCACCGACGGAATCGGTGAGCTTCGTGATGGTGAGCAGACTCATGGCCTGTCCTTTCTGCCGAATTTCAATGATTCGAGTGGTGCGCTGGGGTTGGGCACCGAGGTCAGGGCACCGGTTCGCCGGTACGGATCATGACCGCGTCGGCGGCGTCGACCGGCGCGGGTTGGTGCATGATCTCCACCGCCATCGCCACCATGATCAGCGAATAGATCATGTGCAACAGGTTCAACGCGTCGTCGGGCAGGCCGTCGAGGCTGAACTTGTCGCAGTAGTCGATGGCCTCCTCCAGGCGGGGGAAGAATACGTCGTAGAACTCCCGTAGCTCGGGCATCGTCGAGGTGACCCGGGCGTTCCACCGTTCGGTTTCAGTTGCCAGACACCATTTTTCAGCGTGCTTCTCGAGTTCCGCGAAGGCGCTGGGCAGTAAGGTTTCCGACATGGTCACACTCCTGCCGGAGCGGTTTCGCGCCGGTATGCGTCGACCCAGTCAACGGCCACCTTATGCAGGTGCCGCACCAGGATCTCCTGGTCGTTGAGCGGAAAGTCATCGACGATGTCGTATTCCAGTGCGGCCTGGGTGCCGCCGAGCATGCCGGCATCCTGCAGAGCGAACTCCTTGAGCACCACCGAGGCGACCTCGTGTTCGATGCGCTCGCGCACACTGCCGGCCGGATGGAAAAAGGTGTAGGCCTCGAACCTGTGGGTGTTGTGCGAGGTGGGCCAGTACCGGTACAGCAGATACCAGCCGCCGTAGATCAGGATTTCGATGTTCGGGAATATCTGGAAGTTGCTGATCCCCCAGGGCTCGATGCCGCCGGGATTGAGCCCCGGCGGCAGTTCGCCGATGTCGGGGGTGCGCCACGGGCCGACCAGCCCACTCTTGGTGGCCCGTTCGATTGGATACATGTACTCCGGGGCCAGCAGCCAGCGGCGCCGTCCCGCTGTCGACACCAGCCGGTGCGGGCCGTCGAGTTGGAAGTGACCGCACGTGAATGCGGCACCGGAGTCACGCACCTCGGACGGCACCTGTTGTGAGTGCAGCGCAGGTACGTGGTAGTACTCCTGGAAGGCGTCGGCGAAGATTTTCCAGTTGCTGTTGTTGTGGGCGACCCATTCGTAGCGTTCGGTCAGCTTGCCGAACGGGTAATCGTCCAGGGCGGTGATCATCGGGCCCAGGAACTCGCGCAGGCTTTGGCGCGGCTCGTCGTCGAAGTTGATGAACACGAAGCCGTTCCACACATCGCAATGCACGGGTCGCAGGCCGTAATCGGCCATGTCGAGGTCGAAGAACTCCGATTCCTGTTGCACGAATTTCAGGGCGCCGTCGAGATCGTAGCGCCACCCGTGGTACTTGCACGTGAACTGTCGGCAGGTACCACGGGTCTCTTCGGCGGGAAAGTCGTTCCACACCAGCTTGTTTCCCCGGTGCCTGCAGACATTGTAGAAAGCCCGAATCTGTTCGTCTCGGCCCTTGACCAGGATCACCGAAGCGCCGACGACTTCGATCTCCTTGGTCAGATAGCTGCCGACGCGAGGCAGTTCCTCCACGCGGGCGACATTGAGCCAGGCCCGTTTGAAGACCGCTTCGCGTTCGAGTTCATAAAACTCCCGAGACGTCGAATCTCTGAATGAGATTGGACCGGTCCCCAATTCGGGGTAGTGCTCAGTCCAGGAGCCCTCCGCTGGCCTACCTGATCGTGTCATGCGACCCCCCTTTCACATCACCGCTCCGCCGTTGACGCCCAATGTCTGGCCGGTGATGAATCCGGCCTCATCCGAGCAGAGGAACCCCACCGCCGCGGCGATGTCGGCACCGGTGCCCAGATGGCCGACCGGGATGTTGCTGGCCATCTGTTCGTTGGAACCCAGATATCCAGCGGCTTGCCCCTTGTGCTGCATCGGGGTCTCGATGCCCGACGGCGGGATGTTGTTGACCGTGATCCCGTGTGGGGCGTATTCGCGGGCCAGCGACTTGGTTAAGGTCATCACCCCACCCTTGGAGGCGGCGTAATGAGCGGCGAACGGTGAGCCGCGCTGGGCGCTGGACGACGAGATCATCACGATCCTGCCCCATTTCGCGTCCAGCATGTCGGGCAGCACGACTTGGCAGCAGTGGAAGGTGCCCGTCAGGTTGACGTCGATGATCCGCGCCCAGGATTCG
>PLSK01000098.1:23648-27693 GCA_003165155.1 Mycobacterium sp.
GCTTGCTCATTGAGGTCGAGGACCGCGACTTTGAGCCCGCGCCGGCCCAGCTCGTGGCACGTCGCCTCACCCATGCCCGAAGCGCCGCCGGTCACGACCGCTACCCTGCTCATCGACTGCGCTCCATTGCCGTTGTCCTCCTGGCGTTCACTCGTACACCACCCGCACGGTCCGACTGGTCGGCACGGCCTGGCAGGTAAGCACCCAGCCGTCGTCCACCTCATCGTCCTCTAGCGCGTCGTTGTTAATCATCCGGGCACTGCCCTGCGTCAGTCGGGCCATGCATGTTCCGCAGGAACCGATTTCGCATGACGACGGCGCACTCAGGCCGGACATCCGGGCGGTCTGCAGCAAGGTGTCGCCCGGCGAATAGGGCACCGTGATCTTGCGGCTTTCCAGCTCGATGGTCACCTCTACGGGGTCCTCCTCGCCACCATCGGCAGGCGGCACATAACGTTCTGGGCCCTCCGGCACGGAAGCCACATCGATGTCAGGTGTCGACATGGTCATCGAACATCTCATGGCCGGTACCCTTTTCCACCACGCGGCCCAGCAATTCGCGCAGAGTCCGCTGCTCCTCGGCGCTGAGCACGCCGAACACCCGCTCGTGCGCGGCGATCGCCTCGTTGACCACCGTCCCCGCGACATCACGGCCTTCGTCGGTGAGGTATGCCCGCAGAATGCGCCCGTGCTGAGGATCCTGTTTTCTTTCCACCAGGCCGCGGCGTTCGAGCGCGGTGAGAGCGAGCTGAACTCCTTGCGGGCTGATCAGCAGTCGCCGGGCCAGTTCGGCCCCGGACAGGCCGGGTTCGTTGGTGAGTTGGCGCAGCACGCCGATCTGGGCCGTGCTGACGCCGTGACTGCTGACCGCTTCGTTGACGGTGGTCAGGGAGAAGTAGAAGGCCTGCTTGAGCAGCCACAGAATGTTGTCCGTGAGTTCCACGCCCGGCTCCACGTCAACCGCTCATTCTTGTTCCGAGGCCGATGTCTTGTAAATCTGTCCGCCCTTCATGACGAAGGAGACGTCGAGCGTGGTGGCGATGTCCTGGGATGGATCGCCGGGCACGGCGATGATGTCTGCGAGGTAGCCAGGCGCCAGGCGGCCCAGCTCGTCGTCCGCCTCGATGAGCTCGGCGGCCACCACCGTCGCGGCCCGGATCGCCTGCATCGGGGTCATGCCACGGTCCACCAGCGCGACGACTTCTTTGGCGTTCTGGCCGTGCGGGATCGCCGGCGCATCACTGCCGCAGGCGATGCGTACTCCAGCGGCAATCGCCTTGGGCAGCATTGCCTTGGCGCGCGGGAAGACGTCCTCCGCCTTCTTCCGCAGTTCCGGCGCGATCCGGTCGATCGCCATCGCCTCGGTCAAATACGTGGTGGAGACCAGGAAGGTGCCGTGATCGACCATCATCTGGATCGTGTCGTCGGTAGCCAGGAAACCGTGCTCAATACAGTCGATCCCGGCACGAATACAAGCCCGGATCGCGGAGTCGCCGACGGCGTGCGCGGCGACCCGCACGCCGGCGCGGTGGGCTTCATCGGCGATCGCGGCGAACTCGGCGTCGGAGTACTGCTGGGCGCCGGGGCCGGTGCTGTGCGACATCACGCCGCCCGATGCCGATACCTTGATCAGCTTCGCGCCGTGGCGAATTTGGTACCGGACGCAGGCGATCACGTCGGGTACACCGTTGGCGATACCCTCGGCGACGGACAGCGGCATGATCCCGGGGGCAAGCCGCTGGAACACGGTCGGGTCCAAATGGCCNNCCGTAGGGCGTGACGGCATGTCCAGCAGGGTAAATGCGCGGGCCGACGTGCCAGCCCTGATCGATCGCGCGCTGCAGCGCCACGTCAAGTAAGTAGCCGCCGGTCTTCACCATGAGCCCGAGGTTGCGCACGGTGGTGAAGCCGGCGTCCAGCGTGGTGCGCGCATTGACCGCCCCTCGCAGCGTCCGATACGCCGGATCGTCTTGAACGCCGTGCATCGGCGACGGCAGGCCCTCGGGCCCACCCGGGCCGCCAATGAGCAGGTTGAGTTCCATGTCCATCAGGCCCGGCAACAGCGTGACGTCACCGAGATCGATGATGGTCGCCGGATCTGGCAGTGGCCCTTCGGGATTGACCGCGCTGATCCGCTCGCCGTCGACGACCAGCACTGCGGGCGAGCGGACCTGGCCGGTGTCGACGTCGGCCCACCGCGCGGCCCGCAGGACCGTCGGAGGGGTCACGGAACGGGCTCGGACACGCAGTCCAGGGTGGACGCTCCTGAGTCGGGCACCCGCGGCTGCTTCCAGCACTCCACCGGAAACGACACCATGATCATCGAATACAGCAGGTGCATGAGGTTCTCGACATCTTCCGGCAGATCGTCGAGGGGGAACTTGTCGCAGTAGACGAGGGCCTCCTCGGCGCGCGCCGTGATCGCGTCGTAAAAGGCCTTCATTTCGGTCATCGAACTCGCCAGCCTCTTGGCGTAGCGCTGCGGCTCAGTGGGCAAGCACCACGCGGTGAACTGTTCCAGGTCGGCGAATTCGGTTGGCAGCAAGGCGGACACAGCGCTCACACTCCCGCCTTGGTTGCCTCGGTAGTGCGGCGGTACTCGTCGATCCAGGCTGCCGTCTCCTTGTGTAGGTGACGTATCAGGATCTCCTGATCGTTGAGGACGAACCGGTCGAGTACCCGCGATTCGATCATCGTCTGGGTCGCCTCCAACGTGTTGGCGTCCTGCAGCCCGTACTCCTTGAACGACACCGCCGCGAGCTCCTGGGCGACGCGCTCGCGTGGGGTCCGCGGCTGCGGGAAGTAGAGCGTGCCCTCGAAGATATGGGTGTTATAGGAAGTCGGCCAGTAGTGATACGTCAGGTACCAGCCCTGACCCCAGAACAGAATGACGAAGTTGGGGAACAGCTGAAATGAATCCAGTCCCCACGGATCGCACTTCGCGGGATTCAGCCCGACGGGCATCTTCCCCAAATCGGGTTTGTCCCAAGGTCCGAACAGTCCGCTCTGGCAGATGTCCTCAATCGGCTTGCGCATCTCGTCCGCCATCTCCCAGGCGCGAATACCCGAGGTGCTGACCAGCCGGTGCGGGCCGTCCAGACGGTAGTGCGGAGCCTCAAAACCGGCCTCCGCGGCCGCCTTCGAAAACGCGGTCGGCGACTGGCTCGCGTGCAGGATCGGCGCGTGATAGAACTCCTGGAAAGCGTCCATGTACAGCTTCCAGTTCGCCTTCACCTCCGACCGGTAGTAAAAGCGCGACGTCAGCTCCCCGAACGGGTAACCCTCCAGATCGGTGATCATCGGCCCGAGGAACTCGCGCAGCGACTGCTGCGGCTCCTTGGCGAAGTTGACGAAAACAAAGCCTTCCCAGATATCGCAGTTCACCGACACCAATCCGTAGTTGCTCTTGTCGAGGTCGAAGAACTCCTCCTCCTGCTGCACGAAAGTCAGGTTGCCGTCCAGGTCATAACGCCAGGCGTGGTACTTGCAGGTGAACTGCCGGCACACACCACTGGTCTCCTCCTGCGGCATGTCGTTCCACACCAGCTTGTTGCCGCGATGGCGGCAGACGTTGTGATAGGCCTTGATCTCCCCGGATGCCGTGCGCACCAGGATGATCGAGGTGTTGACGGCCTTGAGTTCCTTGGTGAAGTAGCTACCCTTGCGCGGAAGCTGTTCGACCCGGCCCACATTGAGCCACGCACGTTTGAAAATCGCTTCGCGCTCCAGCTCGAAGATCTCCGGGCTGATGGAGTCCTCGTAGGACACCGGCTCGGTGCCCAGTTCTGGGTAATGCTGCGTCCAGCTGCCCTCTGGCGGCTTGGGGAATCGAGGCACGATCGCTCCTGTCCGTTCCGATCTCGCACGGACCCCTGGGCTTGGGGAATGGCGCGGAATAGCTAAGCAGCCACCGTATTCAGTGCCTTTTCCGGGCCTTCTCCAGGATCCTTGCGACTCCGTCGAGCCGACGGTATATGGTCAGAGTCTTAATCACAAGTAGTTGATATTGCGAGAATGGGACTCGATGCTGCAGGCACACGGGAAA
>PLSK01000098.1:27767-39886 GCA_003165155.1 Mycobacterium sp.
GAGATCGGCGCGCCCATCACCTTCGCCCAGCGCGCCCAGGTCGGCCTTCCCGCGATGATGATGCGCGCATTTTGCGACCTGGCGCAGCGACACCAGTGGCAGGAGACTCGGGCCGGCTTCTTCGGGGCCGATGTGCACGTCCGCAAGGAGCCGGTTGGCGTCGTCGCGGCGATCGTGCCGTGGAACATGCCGCAGTTCCTCATCGTCACCAAACTCGTGCCCGCACTGCTCGCCGGCTGCACGGTGGTGCTCAAGCCCGCCGCCGAATCCCCGCTGGACGCGCTGCTTTTGGCCGAGATGCTCGACCAGATCGACCTGCCTTCGGGCGTCGTCAGCGTGCTACCCGGCGACGGCACCGTCGGCGAACTACTGGTAAGCCACCCCGGCGTGGACAAGGTGTCGTTCACCGGGTCGACGGCAGCGGGTAGGGCGGTCGCGGCAGCATGCGCGCCCAATCTCACCAAGGTCAGCCTCGAACTCGGCGGGAAGTCCGCCGCCCTAGTCCTCGATGACGCCGCACCCGAGAAGGTGGCCGTCGGGGTGCGATCGGCCAGCCTGTCCAACAGCGGCCAGATCTGCAACGCGCTGACTCGTGTCCTGGTGCCCGAGCGGCGCCACGACGAGTACGTCGACGCGCTCGCTGCCGAAATGAGCGCTCTCCGGGTCGGGGATCCGAGCGATCCCAAAACTCAGGTCGGCCCGCTGGTCTCCCAACGGCAACAGAGGCGCGTCCGCGAATACATCCAGATCGGTCGAGACGAAGGCGCGCGCCAGGTCATCGGCGGCACCGAGATGCCCGACGGACTCGACCGCGGCTGGTACGTCCAACCCACCCTGTTCGCCGCCGCCGAAAACTCCATGCGCGTTGCGCGAGAAGAGATCTTCGGGCCGGTGATCACCGTCATCCCCTACCGCGACGAGGACGACGCGATCGCCATCGCCAACGACTCCGACTACGGCCTGGCCGGGTCGGTGTGGACCGCTGACACCGACCGTGCCTTGGCCATCGCCGCCCGCATTCGTACCGGCACCCTGGGGATCAACCAGGGCTACACCATGGATCCATTCGCGCCGTTCGGCGGCGTCAAAGGGAGCGGCTACGGACGCGAACTGGGACCCGAAGGCCTCGACGGCTATCTGGACGCGAAGTCCATCGCGGTGGCACCCTGACCCGATGATCGAAGTGGGCGAGCAATTAGACTGCACCGGGTGCCGCGCATGACGGCGTCGGAAGACTTTCATCCCGATCTCGAACCGCTGGCACGTGAACTCCCCCAACACATTATCGACGCGGAAATGTTGCCCGGACTGCGCAAAATACGAGCCGTGCAGATCAGCAAGACGTCCTCGGAGGGCATCGAAACGATTTCGCTGCCGTCTGGCGCTGTCATACGCGTGTTACGGGGCTCTGGCGCCACTGCCTCGCCCGCACCAGCGCTGCTCTGGCTTCATGGCGGAGGTTACGTCACGGGTAGCGCCCATCAGGACGAACCGCTGTACCGGCGATACGCGACGGAACTCGGTATCACCGTCGGCGCGGTTGGTTACCGGCTCGCGCCGGAGCACCCCTATCCCGCCGCGATCGACGACTGCGATGAGGCGTTGAGCGTGCTCGCCGAGCTGCCCGGAGTCGACAAGACCCGCATCGCGGTGGGCGGGACGAGCGCAGGCGCCGGCCTCGCCGCGGCGTTGGCGATACGTCTCCGCGACCGAGGCGATGACCGGGTGTGTTTCCAGCTGTTGGTGTATCCGATGCTCGATGACCGGGCGACGCAGCGCACGTACGCCAATGCGGAGAGCTTCCGCCTCTGGGATAAGGCGAGCAATGAGTTCGGCTGGTCGGCGTATCTGGGTGATACCGACCCGGTGCTGGCGGTGCCCGCGCGCCAGGCCGATCTCAGCGGTTTGCCCAGGGCCTGGATTGGCGTCGGCACCTTGGACTTGTTTCACGACGAGGATGTCGAGTACGGCAAACGACTGCGTCGCGCCGGCGTGCCCTGCGAGGTGAACGTTGTGCCGGGTGGGTTTCACGGCTTCTACTCTGTTGCGCCAGATGCGCCCGTTTCGCGGGAGTTCTTCGCCACGCAGTGCGACGCGCTGCGTGCCGCGTTCGGGCTCGACGGGCTATGACCGACGTGGCGACTGGCGCTCAGCTTCGCGCTGAGTTCTCGACGATGATCTCGCACGCCGTGTCGTAGAACGCGCTGATGAGCGTCGAGAAGGAAAGGCGGAACGGATAAATCATGTGCACATCCAGCCGCTCGACACTCCAATCCGGCAGCACAGGCACGATGCTGCCATCGAGTAACTCGTTGGTACAGATGATTTGGTTCGGCATCGCGCCGATGCCGAGCCCTTGCAGGATGTACTGCTTGCACACCTGAAAGCTGTTGACCCGGGCGCGCACCGGAGGCGAAATTTCATATCGCCGTGTCTGTTTGGTCACCAGGAGCTTGCGTGCGCCGCCGCTGACGCCGCAATCGATGAACGGCAGGGTGTTCAACTGCGCGGGAGCGGTGATGGGGTCCGCGAGTTGCCCCACGAATTCCGGCGATGCGCAAAGAAACAACTCGAGGCTGAACACCTTCCGCGCGATAAGGGTCGAATCCTGCAGCGGCCCGGATCCGAACACCACATCGAAGCCGTCCCTGACGGGGTGGACCATGTCGTCGACCAACCGGATGTCCAGCCGCGAGTTGGGGTAGCGCTTCAGAAACACAGCACCGACTCGCGATGCATAGTCGATGCCGACGAAGACCGGCATGGCAACCCGCAGCTCACCCTGTGGCTCTTGCTTACTGCCCTCCACCAACGCGCGAACGCCATTGGCCTCGGTCAGGATCTTCACCCCGTGGTCGTAGATCTTCTCGCCGAGGTCGGTGACCGTGAGCCGATGGGTGTTCATCCGCAGCAGCTTGATCCCGAGGTCGGATTCCAGCTTGCTGAGTTTGCGGCTGACGGTGGATTTGGGCATGTCGAGCAACGTGGCCGCTTTCGAGAGGCTGCGGCACTCCACCACCTTGCCGAATACCAGCAGCGCATCGACGTCGAATGGGAGGTTTTGCTCCATAGCCTGCATTGTTCCAGAATTGGAACAGCGTGTTGCGCTCCGGGCCCTTTTTGAAGGTGTTGCCAAATGCTACGTTCGGGCCGGGTGGGGTCCGGGTCCAATTGATCCGATTGAGGAGCACTCTTGTGAGTACCGAAACCCTGATCACTAAGCCGGCCAGCGGGCATTGGGCCGATGCCTACCCCGAGCTCGGTCGCGGCCCCGTCTCTCTTGAGGACTGCGTTTCAGAGGAGTTCTACGACAAGGAACGCGAGCACGTCTTCAAGAAGACCTGGCTGTACATGGGGCGCATCGAGAGGGTGCCACGATCGGGCAGCTATTTCACCCGCGAAATGAAATTCCTGAACACCTCGATCATCATCGTGCGCGGCAAGGACGACGTGATCCGCGCTTTTCACAACATCTGCCCGCATCGCGGGAACAAAATGCTTTGGAGCGACGACCCGTTCGCGGAAGTGCAGGGCCGCGCGCCGTTGCTGTATTGCCGCTTCCACGGCTGGCGCTACAACCTGGACGGCTCACTGCACTCAGCAACCCGCGAGGATCTGCTGCTCGACTTCGATGCCGACAGCTGCCGGGTGCCGGCAGTTCAATGCGAAGTCTGGGAAGGCTTCATCTTTATCAATCTCAACCCCGACAACACCGAGTCGGTTCGCGACTTCCTCGGCGACCTGGGGAAGGGGCTCGAGGGCTATCCTTTCGAAGGGCCGCACCAGGTATACCGATTCAAGGCTGAGTTGCAGTGCAACTGGAAGATCTTCGTCGACGGCTTCGCGGAGAGCTACCACGGGCCGTATCTGCACTCGTCGTCCTTCGGCACTCTCACGGCCGAGGCCAAGGATGCGTTGAACAAGCCCAATCCCTTTACCGACGCGTTGTTCCTGCAGCTCAAGGGTTCGCACCGGATGTTCTCGTTCGCCGGCGAGCCCTCGCAGAAAACTCCGTACTCCAAGCCCATCGAGTGTGTGATGGAGGCCAGCGCGGCCGGGCCCTGGACCAAGGTCGATCGCGGTCCCATGCCGCCGGGAATCAACCCCATCGGGGCGGAGAAGCACGGCTTCGACTCCTACCAGTTCTTCCCGAACTTCGTGATCATCTTCGGCGCGTCCGGGTTCACCGTGCACACCCATTGGCCCACCGGGCCGCACTCGCACATCTTCGAAACGGAGATGTACTACCAGCCCCCGAAAACCCACAAGGAACGGCTGGGGCAGGAGCTCACGGTGACGTTCCTCAACGACATCATCCTGGAAGACGCCAGCCCGTCTGAGGGATTGCAGGCGATGCTGAACAGCGGCGCCCTCACTCATTTCACGATGAACGACGAGGAGATCCTGCTGCGCCATCTGCACAAGGTGGTTGGCGACTACGTCGAGGCCGGCGAGAAGGCGAAGACGCAGCGATGAACACTTCTCTGCCGCCTGAATTTTCGTCGCTCGAACACCTGGTCCCGGGCTGGGCCATCGAGGACGGACACGAGCGCTATCTGAAGCGCGTGAACAGTTCCATGGACGAGATCCAGGCGTTCTACGACGCCGTGTTTCCCCAGTCCGAGGAAGCGGTCGCCTATATCGACAAGTTCGACTACGCCGAACCGCTACCGGAGGATGTCGCGAATTTACGCAACCTGCTTTACTCGCTGATCACCGTTTCGCTGGCGGTCGAGCTGTGGAAGCAACCGCGCGTGAAGCATTCATCCAGCACCATTCTCACGAGAGTGAGTTGAGCACCATGGGACTTACCTCCGCGCAAGTGGACATCGTCGACCTCACCCCGAGTATCGGCAGCGAGCTCAGGACCGACCTCGAAACCCTGCTCAGCGGCCGGGAAGCCGAAACCATTCGCGCCACGCTGGACCGACGCGGAGTGATCTTCTTCCGCGGCCTGCAGATGAACGACGAACAGCAGGTCGCCATCGCCAAAACCCTTGGCNNTGAAAGGCTCGATGTTCTGGCATTTCGACGGCTCGCTGCAGCCCTATCCCAATCTTGCTGCCCTACTGAGGGCCATCAACCTATCGGAAACCGGTGGGCAGACGGAGTTTTGCAACACCTACGCGGCATACGACGACTTGCCGCAGGCCGACAAGGAGGCCATCGCCGACCTCCGGGTGGTGCACAGCGCAGAGCGTTCGCAGTACTACGTGCGCCCCGAGATGAGCTACGAAGAGATCACGTTCTGGCAGAAGTCGCCCACCAAGTCCTGCCCGCTCGTGTGGACGCACCAGTCGGGCCGTAAATCCCTACTCGCGGGCGCGACAGCGGATTACGTGATCGGGATGCCGGTGCAGAAGAGCCGCGCACTGCTGGCGCGCCTTCGCGACTGGGCCACCCAACCAGAGTACGTCTATCGACACGACTGGCAGGTGGGCGATCTGCTCATTTGGAGCAACACCGGCACCATGCACCGGGTGCTGCCCTACGCGTTCGACAGCGGCCGGCTGATGCACCGAACGATCCTCGCGGGCGAAGAGCCCTTACAGTGAAACTCGGCATCGCCACCCCCGTCGTCACCAACGTCGGCGGGGCCGCGTTGGAGTGGGAAAAAGACGCCACCATCGAGGACATCGGGCGCGTCGCTGAGACCGCGGATCGGCTTGGCTACCACCATATGACGTGCAGCGAGCACATCGGCCTGCCCTCGACCGAAACCGGGCGGCGCGGCGCTCGGTACTGGGATCCGCTTGCCACGTTCGGCTACGCGTCGGCCCGCACAAGCCAGATCCGGTTCGCCACCATGACCCTGGTGCTCGGATATCACCACCCGCTCGCAATCGTAAAGCGCTACGGCACACTGGATCATGTCAGCGGCGGCCGGGTGATCCTCGGCGTCGGCGTGGGCTCACTCAAGGAGGAGTTCGACCTTCTCGGCGCACCGTTCGACGACCGCGGCGCCCGCGGCGACGACGCCCTGCGAGCGCTACGGGCGGCGCTGGCCAGCAACGAACCGGCCTATGACGGTGAGTTCTACTCGTTCGGTGGCCTGACCGTTGATCCCTGTGCGCTACAGCAGCACATGCCGATCTGGATCGGTGGCCGCACCAAACGCTCGTTGCGACGGGCGGTCACGCTCGCCGACGGCTGGTGCCCGTACTACGTCTCGATCGACGTCGCCGCGCAGTGGCTGCAATCGTTTGACGTGCCTACTGGTTTCGAGGTGGTGATGCCCGCCGAAAAGCCGCTCGATCCGGTCGGTAAGCCGGAGGCGACGCGGGAAACCCTGAAGAACCTCGCGGCAGGAGGCACTACGATTCTGTCCGCCCGGTTCATCCATCACTCGCTGGCTCATTACCTTGAGCAGATTCATGCCCTCGCNNGACCCGTATCCGATGTTCAAGCGGTTGCGGGACGACGCGCCGCTGTACTACAACGAGCCCCACGACTTCTACGCACTGAGCCGATTCGACGACGTCAACCGCGCACTGGTCGATAACCAGACCTTCAGCTCCGCCAAGGGCGTGGTACTGGAAATTCTGAAGTCCGGCATGGAGATTCCTCCCGGGACCCTGATCTTCGAAGACCCCCCGATCCACGACATCCACCGCAATCTGCTCTCCCGAGCCTTCATACCTCGCAAGATCAACGCGCTGGAGCCGAAGGTCCGCGAATTCACCGCGCGCTGCCTCGACCCCCTTGTCGGCGGGGACCGGTTCGACTTCGTCAAGGATCTCGGCTCGGTCATGCCGCTGCGCGTGGTCGGCATGCTCTTCGGCATCCCGGAGCACTTTCAGGATCTTGTCCAGGAGGACGGCGATCGACGTCTTCGCACCGAGCGTGGCGGGAAGTTGGATAATCCGGACGGCATGCCCGACGGGGAGGTGTTCGCAGAATTCATCGACTGGCGCGTGGACAACCCCACCGACGACCTCACCACAGAGCTGCTCGAGGCCGAATTCGAAGACGAGACCGGCACGCTGCGCAAGCTGAGGCGCGAAGAACTCCTGATGTTCATGAATGTCGTTGCCGTCGCCGGCGCAGAGACGACCACCCGCCTGATCGGCTGGTCGGGGAAGCTGTTGTCCGAGCACCCCGATCAACGCCGCCGCCTGGCTGCCGATCGAGCTCTGCTGCCCGGAGCCATCGAAGAAATCCTGAGGTATGAGCCGCCGGCCTTGCAGGCCGCGCGGTACGTGACGCGCGATGTGGAGTACTACGGCCAGACCGTTCCTGCAGGCAGCGCGATGTTGACGTTGATCGGCGCGGCCAACCGCGACGACCAACGGTTCGGCCCCGATGCCGAGGAGTTCAACATCGCCCGCCCAGCGCGCCAGCATCTGACGTTTGGCGTCGGGGCGCACTACTGCCTGGGCAACGCGCTGGCCCGCATCGAAGGACGCATCGCACTCGACGAAGTACTGAACCGATTCCCCGACTGGGCAATCGACCGCCCCAACGCCGTCTTCTCATCGTCGTCGGCCGTTCGCGGCTGGGACAGCATGCCCGCACACGTCTGACTACTGCAGCCGCCGCGTGACGAGTAACCGGAGGCCGGAATGTCTGTCGAGGTAACGGATTAGTGTTGGTCATCGACGCGGCGGGCACGTAGATCCAGGAGGCGGAGCATGCGGTTGGTTGTGGTGGCCGCCGCCGCCATTGCCGTGGCATTCGGCTTGCTCGGGCCGTCTGATCATCCAGGGCCGCCGACCAGACTTGCCGATCACAGCGTCCCTTTGAATCCTCCCGCCGACCCCGGCGATGGTTCCCTGCCAAACGGCGGCACGCTGACGCCGTTCGATGTACAACACTCAGCGATCGGGCGCCTGGACCCTGCGTTGTTGAGCGCCATCCAGATTGCCGCCACCGCGGCTGCTGCGGACGGCATCAACATGACCATTACCTCGGGCTGGCGTTCGGCGGAGTTTCAGCAGCGGCTGCTGGACGACGCCGTGCGAACCTACGGCAGCTTGGCTGCGGCACGGCAGTATGTGCAGACCCCGGCGATGTCCAAACACGTCACCGGCGAGGCGGTCGACGTCGGAGGTGCGGGCGCCGACCAGTGGCTCATCGCCCACGGGTCCCGCTTCGGGCTGTGCCGCATTTATGCCAACGAGCTGTGGCACTTCGAACTTGCGAAGGACGCGGCGGGCAATTGCCCGCCGCTACTGCCCAACGCCGCCGGGTAATTCGCTGTTTGCGCGGTAACGCCATTCTCGAACCAGCGAGTGCGCCTGGGTCCTTTCTCATGGCTGACCTGCATAATCATCGTGTGACCAACTACCTCCGGCCGCCGCTGTTACGTTACCTTCGAAGGTGGTAACGTAATTACCACGTGCCAGACCAGACTTCTTCAGGAGACCGCCCATGCCATCACGCCATCTTCCTTATCCGGTGTTCGATGCCGACAATCACTTCTACGAGCCGAAGGAAGCGCTGACCCAATTCCTGCCGGACCACCGCAAGGGCGTCATCGATTACATCGACGTCCGCGGCCGGACCAAGATCATGGTTCGCAACGTGGTCAGCGACTACATTCCCAACCCGACGTTCGAGGTGGTCGCGCGGCCGGGTGCCCAAGAGGATTACTTCCGGCACGGTAGCGGCGGCAAGAGCTTCCGCGAGGTGATGGGCAAGCCGATGAAGGCCATCCCGGCGTTCCGTGACCCCGCGGCCCGCCTCGAGGTCCTCGACTCGCTCGGCCTGGACTACACGCTGATGTTCCCGACGCTGGCCAGCCTGGTGGAGGAGCGACTGAAGGACGATCCCGACCTCATCCTCGACATCATCCACGCGCTGAACCAGTGGATGTACGAAACCTGGCAGTTCAACTACGAGGACCGCATCTTCTCCACTCCGGTCATCAACCTGGCCAGCGTCGATCGCGCACTCGAAGAACTCGAGTGGTGTCTGGAGCGCGGCGCCAAGACCGTCTTGGTCCGGCCTGCGCCGGTGCCCGGTTACCGCGGGAGTCGCTCCATGGGCGTTGAAGAGTTCGACCCGTTCTGGGACGCATGCGTCAAGGCCGGTATTCCGGTGTCGATGCACGCCTCAGACAGCGGATACTCCGAGTACCTCAACGACTGGGAGCCCGCGAGCGAGTTCAAGCCGTTCTCGCCGACGTCGTTCCGGATGGTCGCGATGGGCAAACGGCCGATCGAAGACACCATGGCCGCGATGGTCTGCCACGGTGCGTTGACCCGCAATCCTGATCTGCGAATCCTGTCGGTCGAGAACGGCGCATCGTGGGTGCCCACTTTGTTGAAACAGTTCAAGGACGTCTACTCGAAGATGCCCCAGGGATTCCTCGAGGACCCGGTCGTTGCGTTCAAGCGCGGTGTGTACGTCGCTCCGTTCTGGGAGGACGACTTCGCCGAGATGGCCGACCTGTGCGGTGTCGACCGAATCATCTTCGGATCCGACTGGCCACACCCCGAAGGCATGTCCGATCCGATCACCCTAGTCGAAGACCTTCAGGGCCTCGACGAAGAGGGCCAACGGAAGGTTATGGGCGGCAACATGATCGACCTTTTCAAGGTCCCAAACAAGATCGTCCACAAGCCGGACGTGCCGGCCCTTGTCCTCGCCTGACGACGGTCCGCCCGGCTCCGCGAGGGTGCATCTACCGACAGGGTTACTCGGAAACGGTTCGCTAGTTACACTTTCGCGGCAAAGGTTAGGTCGAGATCGCCGGGCTCGATGAACGCGCACTTCGGTCAGCGATCGAACGACACGGACTCGGGCGGGTGCGCGACGACGGCGACATCGACCTTCGGGTTGCAACCTTGCGACAGCTCGCTGGCGACCAGGACGAGCAATGGCTAACGGCTTTTGCGGACATGCTCAGCTACGCCGGATCCAAGGGTTGGATGACTGACGCCGAACACGTTCGCGCCCACTCCATCCGCGTAGCCGCGACGCCATTCGACATTTAGCCGTAATCGCCCCAGCGACGGCCTCGATTCGATATAGCCTTCCGTCATGATGCGCGTCGCGATCGTGGGTGGCGGTGCCGCCGGCGTGCTCGCCGCGGTACACCTCCGCCGGCGCAAACCAGAGGCGCAGATCACGCTGATCGACGCGTCCGGTCGCCCCGGCACCGGCGCGGCGTATGGCACCAACGACCCGACCTTCTTGTTGAACGTTCCCGCGCAGCGCATGTCCGCATGGCCGGACGATCCCGATCACTTCTGCCGTTGGCTCGACGAACGAGCTGTCACGCCGCTGGAGGGCTTCGCGCCGCGTCTTGCGTACGGCCGCTACCTGCAGGAACAACTCGCGGTCGCCGACGTGCGGATCGAGACCGCCGAGGTTGTCGGGTTGGTGCCGGGCGCGCCCGCGCGGGTGGCGCTCAGCGATGGGCGTTCGTTGTCGGCCGACGCCGTTGTGGTCGCGTCTGGGCGCCCCGCAGGTGGTATGCCCGAGTCGTTGGAACGTGCCTTCGCCCCGGTGTTGGCCGCAGGCGCCGACGGCAGGATTGTGGTGGATCCGTGGGCGGCCGGCGCGCTCGCGGCTCTTGGTGCGCGTCGGCCCGCGAGCGTCTTGGTGATCGGTTCGGGACTCACGGGCGTTGATGTCGCGCTGCATCTCATTGCGCGCGGCGCCACGGTGACGCTGCTCTCGCGGCACGGTGCGCTGCCGCGCCGGTTCCGCGCTACAGGCGCTCCGACAGAGTTACCGAACGTTGATGCACTCGCTGCCGAGGTCTCACTTGAGCAATTGCGCACCGCGCTGGCTGCGGATCTCGCGAACGCACGTGAAAATGGTTTGGACTGGCGACAAGTGATCGACGCGGTGCGGCCGCGCACAAGCCGGCTGTGGCGGTCGTTGGGGTGGGAGGACCAGCGCCGGTTCTTGCGCGAGGACTTGCGGCAGTGGGAGGTCCTTCGCCACCGCATGCCGCCCTCGATTGCCGACGCGATTCATGCCGCGATCGACCGGGGCCAACTGATCATCGAGGCGGGCGAGGTCGCCGATGTGTCGCTGCACGGCAATGGCGTTGAACTGGTGGTGACAACGAGCGATGGATCAGTGCGCCGGCGCGGTGACGCGGTGGTCGTCGCTACCGGCACTGCGTGGGATCGGCGGTCCCTGCAGCGGTCCGCGCTGTGGGCGAACCTGTTGGCTACCGATGTCGCGTCGCTGCACCCGAGCGGTGTGGGCGTGCGACTCGACGCGGACGGCTACCTCATCGACGGGGCCGGAGCCACGGTGCCAAACATCCTGTGCCTCGGCTCGATCCGCCAGGGCGAGGTGTGGGAGACCACCGCGATTCCCGAAATCCGTGCTCAAGCGGCTGCTATCGCGGAGCTGCTCGCCGACGAAACCCGCCACCGCCCCGTCCGAGCAGCCACTCTCATCACGACTGCGCCGGAATTGAGTGGCGCGCATGCCTCCTATGCCGAGGGTGTTCGTCGCCTACTCGCCGTCCAAGACGGCGCGTCGATCGCCTTCGCCGCCGCGGTCACCGAAGACCCGCACCATGCGCGCGCGCACGTCGCGCTCGCGATGATCGCCACCGAACGCCCCGACCGGGCGGGCGGTCCCGACGCCGTCACCGGCCATCTTGCTCGGGCGCGCGCGGCGCTTGCACATGGCAGCGACGAAGACCGCAGCCATGTCGAGGCCATCGCGACGTGGTGCGAGAAGGGAAACGCGGCGGGCACCGACGCACTCATCGACCATCTCGACCGCGTCCCGGACGACGCAGTCGCACTGCTGGTGCTCGCGCCGTCCATTGCATTCGCCGGAGCCGGCGACGCATTGCCCGACGCGTGGCAGTACGTCGAGCAATTCACCGGCGTGCACGGCGAGGCGCCGTGGTACCTCGGCCTGCGCGCCTACGGCCGAACGGAACAGGGCCTCTGGTACGACGCGGCCGACCTGGCTGACGCCGCACTCGAACTCGATCCAGGCAACGGCAACGCCGCGCATGCACTGTCGCACGTGCACTACGAGACCGACGCGCATGGAGCCGGTCTGAAATGGCTGACGGACTGGATCCCCGGCGACGGAAGCACGCAGCGTTACCTCCCGCACTTTCAGTGGCATGCTGCGCTGCACGAGCTCGCGATGGGCGACGCCGCTGGCGCGGCGCGCCGGTACGCCGCGTTTCT
>PLSK01000098.1:39964-63323 GCA_003165155.1 Mycobacterium sp.
ATCGCGTTGACGCAGGGTGAGCCGCGCGCCGCGCTCGACTATCTCCTCGAATCGCTGGCCGGCCTTGCGTCGATCGGCGGTAGTCGGGTGCAGCAGGAAGTGATCCTCGAAACGGCGTTGGCCGCGATGCTCCAGCTCGGCGCGCCGGGCCAAGCGGCCCGCCTGTTATCGCGACATCGCGCCGCACCCGGCCCGCAGGTCACCCGCGGCGCCGTGAATTGAGGCGCCGGCGGAGGAACTGGACATGGCCACCCTAAAGACGATCAAGGACGCCGCCGCCGAACAAACGGGTCTGAATCAGTTCGGCGACGACTCGTTCGAAGAGGGTGGCAACTGTTGGCCTGATAGTGAGTAATAGTGCTCGCTAGTGCGTTTTAGTGATTGTGCCTGTGGTGTGAATTCTGGCGGGGTGGGCACGGTCGGTGGGTGTGCATCCTCAGATGGTTGCCGATGCCGGCGGGATCGGCCGGCGGTGTTTGTCGGTGCCTTGGGTCACGATGTTGGTCATGGCCAGTACAGGTGGGGTGTTGCGGCGGATCACCGATCCGGTGGTTGCTGCGGGGCCGGCGGGGGTGCGGATCCGGACCCGAATACATCTCAGTGCGGGTGAGGCCGCCGCGGTGGCGGGGATCGGCTCGTTTCTGGGATCGGTGTACCGCACAGAACTGGCGGCCCGGGTGGAGCGGGGTCGGTTGGACCATAAGGCGCACGCCGGCTGGCGCGCGCAGCGCAAACAGGCGCTCACCGCAGTGTCGTCATCGCGGTGGGCAGGGGCGATCACCCGAGCCGTGCGGGACCAGTACCAGCTGGGCATGCGTGGGTTGGCCGCCCATGTCATGGATTTGCGGGCAGCGATCACCGTGTTGGAGCAGCGATGTGCGCTGCGCCCCGGTCAGCAGGAAACCATCGCCGGTGGTGGTGGTGGCCGGTCGCGGCGGCGGCGTGGGTATCGGTCGGCAGGTGAGTGGTTTTCGAAGACCCGGCGCCTGGCGATCCTGCGTGAGCGACTCGTCGTCGCGCAGGAGGCGTGGGATGCGGGCCGGCCCTCGGTCACTGTGGGCGGCAAACGGTTGTGGCGTAACCGCACCCACCTGGTTGAGGCAGCCATGACGGAGCCGCAGTGGCGGGCTCGTTGGGATGCGGCGCGGATGTTTGTGACTGCTGATGGCGAATCGGGCAAGGCCGGCGGCAATGAGACCATCCGGGTGGATGCGGCGGGCCGGGTGCGGATCAAAGTCCCGGCCGCGTTGGTCGAGCGGTACGGGACGCATATCGAGGTGGGGGCACCGGTGGCGTTCGGCCACCGCGGTACCGAGTGGGGGGTGCGGGTCGCGGGCCGACAAGCGGTGCGCTACGACATCAGCTACGACTCTTGCCGTGGGCGCTGGTATCTGGACGCATCCTGGAAACAGGACATCATCGAGCCACCGGCGCTCGACGAGCTGCGCAGTGGCCCGGTGCTCGGTGTCGACCTGAACGCCGATCACCTCGCGGGTGTGGTCCTTGATGGGTCAGGTAACCCGGTCGGGGCGCCCGTCACGATCCCGGTGGACACCGCGGGACTGCCGGCCTCCCAACGCGATGGGCGTGTCCGGGCCGCGATCAGCGCCCTGCTCGATACCGCAACACACGCCGCGTGCACCGCCGTGGTCATCGAGAACCTCGACTTCGCCGATGCCCGCGCGACCGGGCGTGAAACGATGGGCCGCGGCACGCGCGGGAAACAGTTCCGGCGCACCGTCGCTGGCATCCCCACTGCACGCTTCCGGACCCGCCTGACCGCCATGGCGGCGCGGCGCGGTATCGCGATCATCGGCGTGGATCCGGCTTACACCAGCAGGTGGGGCAACCAGCATTGGGTTAAACCGTTACAACAACAGACGTCCGAACCGGTCACCCGCCACCACGGCGCGGCGACCGCGATCGGCAGACGTGGCCTCGGCAAGGCGATCAGGCGACGGCCGGCAGGACCCCGCAACGGACAGAGGACCGTTGCGGGCACGCCACCGGCCAGGCCCCAACGCCGGGCCGACCACGTTGGCAGGCACGGCAGTTCCGGCCCGCCGCTGCGCACACGATGGATAGCGGTCCCCCGGAGAACACCCGCCACCAGCGGCCAACACCGTTCGGGCCGCAACCGAGCAGAACACACACCTGCTCACCCGTGAGGAACGGTCTGTCGATCTTGTTGGCATGCTCGAACGCTCCAACCCTCTCGAGAAGATCGACCTCGGCGACTGAGCTAGGGCGATCGCAGGATGACGATCGCGTTGTCGACCTTCTTGAAGGTGTTGAATGTCTCTGCGGGAACGCCGAAGACGGCGGACAACACCCGGGGTGGAAGCCTGCTGAGGGACTCACCTATGCCGATGTTGTCTTTGGCTTCGGGCGCACTGGTGTTCTGGATGATCACAATTTTCATGTCGTCCGGGCCGCGGTTCTCAAAATAGTGAAAGGAACCCTGGGGTGCGAACACAAGGTCGCCGACATGTTGGTCGAANNTCTCGTGGTTGCCGTTCCCGTCGATGACGACCCAAGTCGCGACTCCGCTGGTGACCAGGTTGATCTCCCATGCGCTGGGATGCCAGTGCGGCTCGCGGATACCTCCGGGTTGCAGCGTGAGCAGCACGACACTGGCCTCTTGACCTTTGAGTATCGGAAAACTATCCTCGCTCGCCTGCTGAAACGAGCCCCCGTCATACGTGGTGGAGGGCTGAGCGCCGAGATGGAACAGGTGCGATTGCGAGGCGATCGTCTCGGAAGGTAGGCGGGGATTACCAAAGCGTGCGGCATCATCGGTCATCGACTCTTCCTTATCGGTGCGATAGCCGGGAGTGCCGTCGGAGATGACGCGGTCAACGCCTACCCCGGTCGCGGCTGCCGCGCCGGCCAGGCCCGCTCCGCCCAAGACCTTGCGACGATTAATCGACATCTCCCAGAATTTACCGCTTCGGTCGAGGCCGGTCTAGCGTCCTGGTGCGGGCCGCTGGGAGGGAAGTTTTGGCCAAAACCCTGCAAATGCCACCGCAGTACTTATGCTCGGGTCAGGGGCCTCATTGATATCGCGGATGGTCAACGGCGACCGACGGGGAAGGGAGACGGCGATGTCTTTTGTGCTGACAGCTCCGGAGATATTGGCGTCGGCGGCAGCGGATGTGGCGGGCATTGGCGCATCGCTGAGTGCGGCCAACGCGTCGGCCGCGGCCGCAACCACCGCAGTGCTGACCGCCGCCGGCGACGAGGTATCCACGACGATCACATCGGTGTTTTCCAGCTACGCCTACCAGTTTCAGGCGCTGAGTGCGCAGGCAGCGGCGTTTCATGGCCAGTTTGCGCAGACCCTCAAGTCGGGTGCGTGGTCGTATGCCGGCACCGAGGCAGCCAACGCGGCGCCGATGCTGGGCCAATTCGACAGAGCGATCACCAACGGCTTCGCCTTCATTGAGCAGGAAGTTCAGCAGACCTCCACGCCATTGGGCACAGGAATCACCGGGCTGGCCAACACGGTCTTCTACGGGATCTTCGGGTCGCCCGCTGCTCCGCCGTTCTCGGCAACGCAGTCAGGGACCTACACCGGCACACCGTCGCTGGCAACCAGACTTGAAGAGGCTGCATTGGAGCCGGTGAAACCTTTCCTGGCCTTTTCCGGACTCGAAAATCAAATCGCAACGCCGAGTTCGCCATTGTTATCGCTGTTTACCGGCAACAATCCACTCTTCGGGCTGTTTATCGGCAACACCCCGCCACAGTTGTTGCCGTTGCTGCTGGGAGAAACGGTGCAGCACACCACCTATAACGGGATGAGCGTCGTACAGATCACGCCTGCTCATCCATCCGGCGACTACGTGGTTGCCATTCACGGAGGCGCGTTCATCTTCCCGCCCTCAATCTTCCACTGGCTCGACTACACGGTGATGGCCTATCAGACCGGCGCGACCATTGAAGTGCCGATCTACCCGCTGCTGCAGCAAGGAGGTACCGCCGGCATAGTCGTACCGAAAATGGCCGGCCTCTTGTCGATGGAAGTCGCTGCACACGGCCCCTCTCACGTCAGCGTGATCGGTGACTCCGCAGGCGGTAACCTCGCACTGGCGGCCACCGAATACATGGTGGCCCAAGGTGATCCCGTGCCGGCGTCAATGGTTCTGCTGTCGCCCTGGCTTAACCTGGCGATGACCAATCCGAATATCGGGCTCGTCCAGGATCCCCTTCTCCCGTTCGGACCGGCACAAGAACTCGGCAAGATTTGGGCGGGCAACCTGCCCGTGAACAACTACATGGTGAGTCCGCTGAACGGGTCGCTCAACGGACTCCCACACACAATCGTCTACTCGGGCAACCTGGACATACTTTCGCCCGACGCGCTTGTCCTCCAGCAAGAAGCCGCAACCGCAGGGGCCCCGTTCAGCTTCGTACTGGCCAACGGCGAAATTCACGACTGGATTCTGCTAACCCCGGACGGCCCTCAATACTGGCCGCAGATCGACCAGGAGCTCGGTATTTAACTCCGCGACTTGGCGGATCTCACAGCGCTTCGCCGATGTCGGGAAGCAAGGAAATGCCTTCTGGCTGGCCATCACTGGAGACAGCGGCGAGTCCAACGCACCCGCCTTCTCGCCCAGCCAACATCGAATCGGCTCAATACCTGATACTCGTACTTGAAGCGCTCGTTCATTTCATTGAGTTCACGGCGCAGGATATTCGCAAAGCGTTTGGCCTGGGCACGATCAGGGCGTTGCGTCATGGACGCGCCTCGGCGGGGCCGCAATTGTGGGATCGCCGCGCACGCCGGCTGTCGTAGGCGGTCATTGCACGCGTTTAGTCCGGACTTTCGAAGGAGTCACCGACCGGCCAGCCGACGGCGGCCAGTCGTTCTTTAACTCGTTCGGTGTCTTCTGGTGACGGCATCTCGTCGGTGAGCTTGGTGATTGCGACCCGGACATCGGTGCCGTCAATTGGACCGCGTCGGCCGGCGAGCACTTCAGTGGCAACGGCGATGACCTCATCGTCGGAAAGGCGTCGGCGAAGTAGCGCCAGCAGTGGGACGTAATCATGGGCAGGAACGCCTTCGGGGTAGCCCGCCCGCAGGAAGCCGACCACCCGCATCACCATGTCAGATAGCGCCACGATCTCCCTGCCTTAGAACTCGGTAACTAGCAACCGTTGCCGGTCCCACCATAGGGTGGGAATCCCCTTCACCTACCAGAAATCCTCCGTTAATGGCGCGTACACCGACGCCGTTGCGCTGGGACTTTGCCCTTCTAAGATTGTGACATGCGCACGGTGTTCCATGAGCAGCTCGATTCGCTGACAGAGACCCTGAGCCAGATGTGTGGGCTGGCGGGTGTGGCGATGGAACGGGCCACCCAAGCGTTGTTGCAGGCAAACTTGACGATTGCCGAAACCGTGATTGGCGATCACGAACACCTTGCGCGCATGCAAACCGGGGCGGAGGAAGCCGCCTTTGTCCTGCTGGCGTTGCAGGCACCCGTCGCGACCGACCTGCGGACAATCGTTGGTTCCATGCAAAACGTCGCCGACGCCGAGAGGATGGGCGGCTTGGCGCTGCACGTTGCGAAGATCGCTCGCCGCCGGCATCCCGCCAGCACCCTGCCCGAGCAGGTGAATGGCTATTTCACCGAGATGGGAAGGATCGCGGTGAACCTCGGCAACAGCGCCAAAGATGTTGTGCTGTCTCGTGATCCCGAACAGGCCGCCCAGATCAGCCGCGACGATGTCGAGATGGATCGGCTGCACCAACAGCTGTTTGCCCTTCTCAAGGATAAGGAGTGGGCGCACGGCGTCGCAGCCGCCATCGATGTCGCTCTGCTGGGCCGGTTTTATGAACGCTTCGCCGACCACGCAGTCGAGATCGGGCGTCGCGTTGTCTTCCAGGCGACCGGAGAAACTCCCGATGCGTGAAGTCACGGGAAACGTGGCAGGCGCAAGTGTCAGCCGAGAGCGATCCGAATGTTGCCGTCCGGCAGGCACGTTGCCCGGTCGCCGAGTTGAAGAATCATCGTCGTGTAGGCGCTCTGCAGCGCCGCCGGACCGTCTATCGTGGCGCCCGAGGTCAGATCTTCCAGGTCGTACACCGCTGCGTCGTCCTGCCAGACTTCACCGACCCAGATCCGGCGATGCCCGATCGGCTTGGGCGTCGATTCGTCTCCGACAGGGGGCGAAACCGTCTTGGTGACCTCCCCGATCGCGACCAACCGAACGCCGCGGACGATCGGTTCCTGCGCGCGCGCCTCGATGAGTCGCGCTTCTGCGTTGCGGCGATGGAACGTTTCCACCGCACCCGCTATGTCGGTGGGATCGTCGACGGGTATGACGGCGTCGAAGGTCTGGCCCGGGTAGACCAGCAGCAGCGACCATTCCAGCCGGATTGCCTCGTCGGGCACGCCTGCCACCCGTAGCTCGTCGAGCGCCAGCGTCTCCAGTTCGCCGGCCAGCGACTTGAGGTGATCGAGATCCACCTCCTGCCACGGCGAGATGAACCCCCTGGAGTTGTCGATGACATGGTTGGTGGTCAGTAGGCCCAAGGCCGAAAGGCCTGCCGCCGCACGGGGAATGAGCACCTGACGCATACCGAGCGCGCGGGCCTGTGAGGTTGCGTGCAGGCCGCCCATGCCGCCGAACGCGACCAGCGACAGCTTGCGTGGATCGGCGCCGGCCAGCGAGAGCACCCGCCGGATGGCATCGGTCATCAACGCGTCGACAAGGCGAACCGCGGCCCCGGCCACTTCGTAGGCATCCATCCCGACCCGCCGGCCGAGTTCGGCGAGTGCCGCTTCCGCGCCGGGCAGATCGAGCTTCATCCGCCCATTGCTGAAGCCGACCGGGTCGATACGACCGAGCAGCAAGTCAGCATCGGTGACCGTCGGCTCTGTGCCGCCGCGCGAATAGCAAACCGGTCCCGGCTGACTCTGCGCCGAGTGCGGCCCGACGTGCAGGATGCCGCCCTCCTCCCAGATGATCGATCCACCGCCGGCACCCACCGACGGGATATCGACCATCGGGATGCCAATGCAGTAGCGCTGGAACCAGTTCCAGTCCATCTTGATCTCGGGCCGACCGTCGCGGATCAGGCACACGTCGTAGCTGGTGCCCCCCATATCCACGCTGACGACATCTCCGATGCCGGTTCTCGCTGCCGCCTCGGCCGCTGCACTGACACCGCCGGTAGGACCTGACCCGATGGTGGCCACCGCCCGCTTGGCGGCGGTAGCGGCGGTGGCCAGGCCACCCGCCGATGTTGCCACGAGCAGCTCGTAGGCATAACCAGCGTCGGCCAGGCGCGCGGCCAGCCGGTTCAGGTACCGGGCAATCGGCGGTCCGACATAGGCGTTGACCAGAGTCGTCGACGTCCGCTCGAACTCCGGTGGTTTCGAGAGGACTTCATGGGACAGCGAGATCATTTCGACGTCTGGATACTCCTCCAGCACGATCTCGCGGGCCCGCAGCTCGTGGACCGGATTGAGATAGGAATGCAGGAAGCAGATCGCGATCGATGTGACGCCGAATGCGCGCAACCGCTTGGTGGCCGCCCGCACCTGCTCCTCGTCGAGCGGGGTGTCGATATCGCCTTCCGCGGTGAGCCGTTCGTCGACTTCGAGCCGCACCCGGCGCCGGGCGATCGGCCGGGGCGCAGGCAGTGCGGGATCCCAGATGTCTTCCTTATAGCAGCGACGGAACTCGATCTCGTCGCGGAATCCCCGGGTGACGATCAGTCCGGTTGGCGCACCGGTCATCTGGATCATCGTGTTATCGCCGGTGGTGGTGCCGTGCACGATGGTGCGGGTGCGGCTGAGTAAGTCCGAAAGCGTCATGCCTTCGCCGGAGGCCAGTAATGTCACCCCGGCCAGCACGCCGTCGCTCTGGTCATCGGGCGTGGTCGGCGACTTCTGCATCTGCAGCGTGGCGTCGGGCCGACGCAACACACAGTCGGTGAACGTGCCACCGACATCGACACCGATCCGGTACTGAGCTTCGGTATTCACGCGTGGCGCCCTTTTCGCTCGAGAACGGTGGCTTCGGCGTCCAGCGTCAGCGTCATATCCTTAAGGGACCCGGTGATCACCACGCCGTAGTCGCGCAGCGCAGCTTCGACCGAGACGTACTCGTCCCAGACGTCGTCTAGCACCGCCTTGGGGGCGCGCAGCAATGGGTCACCCCAGCCACCACCACCACCGAACTTGTAGACCAGCCGCTCGCCGGTTTCCAACTTGACTCCGGAGACCGCGGGCGCGACCACCTCATCACCGACCACGCAGGAGTCCGGCGAGCCGTTGTGCCCGCCAGCGATTCCCGGTTGCGTGTGCCGCTGGTTGACCACGTACTGGTTGACGAACGTCGGAGTGCGAACCTCTTTGAGGAATTCGCTTCCGCAGCCCCCGCGCCACTGTCCCGGACCACCCGAATCGGTCAGGTAGTTACGACCCCGCAGCACGTGCGGGAATAGTTGCTCGTTGATCTCCGCGCTGGCTTTGATGAGGTTGCCGTTGGACGCGGACAGAGCTCCCCACCCATCGGTGCCGCGTGCGGCACAGACCCAGCCGGCACTGACCTCGCCGCCATGATCGAAAAACGCCTTGCCGGTGCGCGGATCCTCGTCGCCCCACATCTGCCGGGGGCTGCCGAACTTGTAGCTTTGCGGGCAGCACCGATCCGGGATGATTCGGCTCATCGCGATGGCGATGGCGTCCCCGACCTCGACGCCGGGATGGTGGGTTCCGCTGGAAACCGGTTTCCCTTCAGGCGGATTCAGGCAACAGCCCTCGGGTACCCGTAGGTCGATGCAATCGAAGAAGCCCTCGTTCTTCGGGATCGACGGGTCGACGAGGCTGGCAAGTTGGGCGATGACGTTGCCGCGAGTGTTGCCGAATGTCGACCACGCATTGATGTGCGGGCGGGTATCCGATCCTTCGAAATCGATGATCAAGCGATCACCCTCGACGGTGATCGCGACGTGCACGTGGATGTCCTGGTTGCCGGCCGGATCGGAATCGACGTAGACGTCGGCCTCGTAGGTGCCGTCGGGCCAGCCGGCGATCTCCGCGGAGAAGCGCTCGGTCGCGTCGCCGATGGACCAGTTGACCGCGGCATCGACAGTGTGCGAACCATATTCGGCGATGATTTCACCGAGCCGGCGCGCACCGAGTTGGGCGGCGCCCACCTGGGAGCGGAGGTCTCCGACGAAGCCAGGCAGTCGGTTGTTGGCCCGCATGGTCAGAACGACGTCACGGCGTTCCTTGCCGGCGTCGATTATCTTCAAAAGCGGATAGCGCACGCCCTCGCTCCAGATGTCCTTGGCGAAGACGTTGTAGCCGCCGGCCATCGCACCGCCGGTGTCACCGTGGTGACATTGGATGGACGCGAAGAGCACCAGCCTGCCGTCGGGGTCGAACACCGGGGAAAAGACGTTTACGTCCGGCAGGTGCCCGCCACCGTGAAAAGGATCGTTCGCCAAGATCACATCTCCCGGATACAGATCCCCTTCGAAGAACTCGCTGGCGAACCTGACCGGCAGGGTCGACGAGAGCATGAACTGCGGGATCCCCACCGACAGCGCGGCCAATCGGCCGTGCGCGTCGAGGATGGTCGCATTGCGCTCGTTGGACTGATTCAGGATCGGTGTCGTCGCCGTCCGGGAGACGTATGTCGCCATCTCGAAACAGATTGTCTCCATGGCTGATCGGATCACCGATGCGGTCACTGGATCCACGGTCGAGGTGTCCACGTTGGTTGTCATCGCAACCAGCCTTTCGTTACTGGAAGGGCGCTGTTGACGAACGTCGCCGTGACTCGCTCAGGTCGGGTAGCCGTCCAAGTATTCAATCTTAGTAATGTTAGCACTTTTGCCCCTTCAAAAAGTCGCGGAGCGCCCTCACCAGCGCGCTTCGTTGCGGGTTCCGTCGGTGCTCACCGTGACCGTGGTGCCGACGAGTTCGCGGGACTCGGCGTCGGTGAGCAAGTCGGGTTCGTGTACGCGAGCGAGCGCTCGACCCTCAGCGGTATCGAGGACAACCAGCCCGCTCTGGGGCGTGCCGTCCCTGCCGTGGGCGACGGTGTAGGCCAGCACGTCGCCCGGGCCGGACCAAGTCGTCAGCAGCGGTTCTCGCGGCTGCGCCGCGTCGACTTCGGCCTGCAGCGCCGTATGGTCCAGCGGCTCCGTCGGTCCCGGTGTCGAGGACCAGACGGCCGCGACGTGTTTGGCAAGGTGCATTCCGACGCCGGTAATCAGCGCGCGTCCCGATCGCTGTTGGAATCGGTCGAAAGCACTCGCGATGGCGTGCAATTGGTAGGCACTGCCCGGTCCGCCCGCGTACGGCAGGCCGCCCGTCACGGTCAGGCCGCGCGGATCGTCGAGGGCAAGCCCGAGCGCATCGGCCCCAAGCCGTATCGAGGAGGGGAAGCAGGAATACAGATCGAAGGCGTCGATATCGTCGAGATCGACGCCCGCCATGTTCAGGGCATGCCTGCCGGTGACCGCCATCGCCGCCGAACGCGACATGTCCGCCCGCTCGGCGATGCTCTCGGGATCCTCTGCGTAGGCCCACCCAGTCAGGTAGAGGCGCCGGTCTTCGCTAATACCGAGCGCGTCGGCCTTTTCGCCGGTTGCCACCAGAAGCGCGGCAGACATATCGACGTCCATCACCGCGACCTCGTGTTTGGTGTACGGCCAGCCGACGTAGCGGTTGTCCGGCGTGGGAGTCCCCACGGTCGCGGCATCCAGGGCGACCGGTCGCCACGCGTGCCGGTTGTTGGCCGCGACCCGACTCATCGCCGCCATCACGGTGGCCGCTTCGGCGGCGTCCTCTGTCAGCGACGCACCCCGCCGCGCCCGGCGGGCGGTGTCCCACAACGGAAATGTCTCCCAGGCCTGCATTACCTGGTGGGCCGTCTCGGCGGGGTGCGGCGGCGTCCATGGGAACGGCGAGGACTGGCGGTAGCTCCACGGCAGCCGCTCGCCGTCCTTTTTTGCCTTACGCGTCGTTGCGAGCGCCTCGGCGCCGACGATCAGTGCCAGATCCAGCTCGCCGCGCAGCATCGCCTCGGCGGTCTCGTTCAGCAGCAGCTGGGGCGTGGTGCCGCCGATCCCCGAGTAGACCCGGTGCCGCGGTGACGCACCCAGAGCCGTCGCGAGCCGACCCGCCGGATCGTCGTAGGGCCACGTCTGGCAGTACACCACCTGGAGGGAATCGATATGCGCAAGAACGTCATCGACCCCTGCCGCCGCGGCGGCTTCTCGTGCGCGCGACACCCAGCTGTCCAACGGTTCGGGCGCGCCGCCACCGCGGACCGTGTGCTGCGATGCGCCGATCAGACAGAGCGAACGCGACGAGTTCGTGGCCATCAACGCCCGGACCACTTCGGTTGCCGTTTCTCGGCGAATGCCCGCGGCCCCTCCTTGGCGTCCTCGGTCATGAAGATCCCCTGGGAGATCCGTGCCTCGATCTTGTACGCCTCACGCATGTCGACCTTCAGACCTTCCAGCACGCTGCGTTTGGTGGCTTGGACCGCGAGGGGCGCATTCTTGGTAATGCGCGCGGCGTACTCGAAGGCCTTGTCCAGCAGGGCATCCTCGGGCACGATCGCATTGAGCAGGCCCATCCCATAGGCCTGTTGTGCATCAATACGGTCGGCGCACAGCAGCAACTCCATCGCCTGGGCATACGGGATCTGGCGGGGTAACCGCACCGTGGTTCCGCCACCTGCGAACAGGCCGCGGGCGGGCTCGAGCACACCGAAGGTGGCGTGGTCACTGGCTACCCGGATGTCCACGCCGCCGAGCATCTCCATGCCGCCCGCGACACACGGCCCGTTGATCGCGGCGATGATCGGCTTGTAGATCTTGGTGCCGCGCAGCACGGCGTTAGTGCCGTCGGACAGCGAGTAGCCGTTGACCGAATCGACGTTACCCGCCTTGATCTGCTTTGCCAGCGCGGTGATCTCGGGTACATACGTCTTCAGGTCCGCCCCCGACATGAAGCAACGTTCGACACCGGTGAAGATCGCAACCCACGCGTCATCGTCGGCCGCAAAGCGCTTCCACGCCTCTGCCAGCTGGTGGAAATGCTCAAGGTCGCACGAGTTCTTGGCTTCTGGCCGATCGAGGGTGATAAGTACGACATGTTCGGCGCCGTCGCGGGCCCCGAGTTGGTAATGGACGGGCACAGGATCTCCTCTGCGTCTGATCGACGGGTGAATCTCGCCGGTCTAGGTGGAACTGGGCTGGGGGTAGACCGCGATGCGGTCGTGGGTCACGAACTCCTCGTGGAGGTCCGCTCGGTCCTGTGCGGTCATCAGTCGGTATCCGTCCGCGCGCGCAGGGCGCCACCAGATTTCGTCTTGGCACAGCCACGCCTCGCGTCGCAGTGGCTTTTTGTCGGTCTTGCCGTTGCCCACCACTGGCAGCTCCGGGGTGATTCGCACGAACCGGGGCGCCCACTTGGTGCCGAGATCAGCTTGTGTAGAGAGGAATTCGGCGAAGTCAGCCGGGTCGAAGCTGTGGCCTGGGATCAGCTCGACGGCGGCCAGCACCTGATCGCCGGCCAGCGGATCCGGCACACCGACTACGGCGCTGCCGGTGACAGCGTGGTAGCGAGCGATGATCCGCTCAATGGGGGCAGCGGTGAAATTCTCCGAATCGACCCGCAGCCAGTCACCGACGCGGCCGGCGAACCAGAAAACGCCGTCTGGATCCCGGTAGGCCAGATCCCCCGAGAAGAACGATCCATCGCGTAGCCGGTCGGCCTCGGCTTCGGGGTTGGCCCAGTAACCTTCGAACGCCCCGGCCGCGTTGCGCCGAACCAGTTCTCCGATTGCACTTGCGGCATTGCTCAACCCTCCACCGGTATCGAATTGCGCTGTTTGGCATTCCACCCCGGCCTCGTCGAGGACGACGATATCGACCCCAGCCGGGGCGACGCCAAGCGAGCCCGGCTTACGACATGGCAGCAGAACGATGCCGCCTTCGCTTGACCCATACCCGCTTATCACGGCGGCCCCGAATCGCTTGGTGAAGGCTGCTGTATCGCGGGGCGAAGCCTCGGGTGCGAGCACGACGCGCAGCCGATGGTCACGGTCATGTTCGGTGGGCGGGGTCGAAAGCACGTAGCTGAGCGCTCGCCCGACGGTCGTGGTGAACGTGACCCCGTACCGGCGAACATCCTCAAGCCACGCTGTCGCCGAGAACTTGTCGCGCAGGACAAGCTTCGCCCCCTCACCCAGCGCGGGAAACAGCGTCGACGTCAGCGCATTGCCGTGGGTCAGCGGCATCGGGCAGTACAGGACGTCCTTGCGGCTCACCCCGGTTGCCGCGTCCCTGGCGAAGCGCGCCTGGCTGCGCACCGCGGCCTTAGGTGCCGACGTCGAACCGGAGGTGAACAGCAAAAACATTGGCGACGACGGCGCCGGATCGTCAGGCGGCAGGGGGGCACCGGTGTAGCCGGCCCACGGTTGGTCCTCGACGCGGATGACCGTGGGGTACAGGTCGGCGTACATGGTGTCCGCGAGGACGAATTGGCATTCCGTGTGCTCGATATCGCGCGCTAATTCGGCGCCGCGCCGAGCTGGGTTCACACCGACAACGCATGCGCCGACGAGCGCAGCGCCGAAGGTTTGGAACACGAATTCCGGTACGTTGGGCAGCAATACGCCGATATGGGGCGGTCGTGCCGGATCGAGCGTCGCGCGCAGCCACGCCGAGCGCACGGCAGCCTCATCAACGATCTGACGCCACGTCCAGGATCGCTCGCCGTAGAGCAGACCCACATTGTCGTCGTCGGCACGCGCCCGGACCAGGGCAGCAACCGTCAACTGTGACTGTTGCGGAGCGTAATTCGGTTCCGTTGCTGCCGCGCCAGTCATCCGCCGCGCACCTCGATCATTGCAGAGCGATTGACTTTCGTTGCCGCGGTGCGGGGGATCTCGTCGACGAACTCGACGGTCTTGGGCACCTTGTACGCGGCCAGCCTACTCTTGGCGTAGGCGATGATGTCTTTTGCGCTCGGCGCTCGGGCTGTGTCGCCCGGTTCGATAACGGCGTGCACCCGCCGTCCCCACTCGGGATCCCGCAGGCCGATCACCACGACGTCGACCACGTCCGGATGATCGGCGAGCGCGCTTTCCACCTCGGCCGGAAACACATTCGCGCCACCGGTGATGATCATGTCGGTTCGGCGGTCGGCGATGTAGAGGTACCCGTCCGCATCGAGATGGCCGATATCGCCTGCTGTCCGGAAGCCATCTTCAGTAGCGGGCAGCAAGGCCGCGCCTCCCAGATATTCGTAGAGACCGCTCATCGGCGCCTTCAGATAGATATCCCCCATCTCGCCCACCGGCGCGGGTGATCCGTCGGGACGCTGGATGCGGATCTGCGTGTCCCGGAATCCGCGGCCGACGCTGCCGGGGTGGTCGAGCCATTCGTCTCCGCGCAGGGCGGCCAGGCCGAGGTTCTCTGTCATCCCATATGACATCACCACCTGCTCTGGACTGAGCAGTTCGAACCAGCGGCGCAGCAACGTGGGAGGCATCACCGCGGCGCCCTGCACCATCCAGACCACGCTCGAGAGGTCACGGTCATCGGTACCCGGCGTGCCGGCGATGCGGGCCAGCATGGTGGGAGTGGCGGTGAAGTTGGTGACGCGGTACTTCTCGATAGCGTCCAGGGCACCTGCGGCACTGAACTTTTCGAGGATCACCAAGCGGTCACCGCTCAGCAGGTACGTCAACGTGATGAAACCATTGGTGTGATACATCGGGCCGGGAACCAGAATCGTCTGGGGCCGCTCGACGGTGGCCCAGTGCTCCAGGAACGGCACTCCTTGCTGCCCGGTAAAGATCGCCGGCTGCAGGGTGACGATGACTTTGGGCAACCCGGTCGAACCACTGCTGCAGATTCCGTTGATGGACGGTGAGACCGCCGGTGGAACCGGTTCGCCAGAATGGTTTTGCGCCGATGCCGCGATCGTTTCGCGGGTGTGCGTATCCAATGTCACCGCGGGGCCGATGATTTCCAGCAATCTGGCGCGTTCCCATTCGGGGAGGTCCCAGCGCATCGGGACCGGCACGGCCCCGACCTTCCAGCACCCGAGGCTGGCCAGCACCAGGTCAACCGAATTCGGTATTGCGAGCACGATGTAGGAGCCGACGCGCGCACCGGCTTCGATGAGGGCCCGCCCCCACTGGTTGGCCCGGCGATCGAGCTCGCTCAATGTCAGATGCAAGGCGGTACCGTCGATCGCCACGACCGTCAGCCCGATCCCGGCGGGGTCCGCCAGGGCGCGGTCGTGCAGTCGCTGGCCGAACGAGATTCCACTCGCCGCGACGGCCGCACCGGAGTTGCTCATCCGGTCACCTGCCTTCCTGCAAGGCAGGCAATTTACTGGCGCTGACTACGGTTTGGACCTCGACATACTCGCTCTGCCCCTCGTCACCGAACTCCCGCCCGATTCCAGACTGCTTCATGCCGCCGAACGGGCTCTTGATGTCGAGCATGAACATGTTGATGCCGTACGTTCCAGTCTGGACACCGGCGGCGATTTCCAAGCCGTGCGCGGCATTACGCGTGAAAACCGATCCGGCCAGGCCGTAATCGCTGTCATTGGCAATGCGCACCGCGTCCGCCTCGTCGGCATATTTGATGACGGTCAGCACGGGCCCGAAGATCTCCTCGCGGGCGATGCGCATGTCGTTGGAGGCATCGGCGAAAAGTGTCGGACGGACAAACCAGCCGCAATCAGTCGGATTGTCGGGGCCGCCGATAACCAGTCGCGCACCCTCCTCGACACCGCTGCGGATATAGCCCTGCACCCGCTGCTGTTGCCGTTGTGTCACAAGCGGTCCGATGTCGGTCGCGTCGTCGGCTGGATCACCGACCACCAGGCCCGACATCATCTCGGCTAGCGCATCGACCATGTCGTCGTGGCGTTTTTCGCTGACCAGTATCCGGGTTTGCGCGACGCATGCCTGCCCGTTGTTCATCAGGCTGGCCATCTTCAGCGCGGCGACGGTCCGGGGGATATCGGCGTCGTCGAGGATGATCGCCGCCGATTTGCCGCCGAGTTCGAGACTGACCCTCTTGAGTTGCAGACCGCAGATCCCCGCGATGTGCCGGCCAACGGCCGACGAGCCTGTGAACGCGACCTTGTCGACGCCGGGGTGGCGCACCAGCGCCTCACCCACCTCACCTGCGCCCGGCAAAACCGACACCACACCCTCGGGTAACCCGGCTTCTTCGATCATTTCGGCAAGCCACAGCGAGTCCAGTGGGGTTTCGGGCGCGGGTTTGACGATGACCGAACAGCCCGCAATCAAGGCGGGAATGAGCTTGGGGATGAGCAGGCACTGGGGCACGTTCCACGGCACGATCGCCGCCACCACACCGATCGGCGCCCTGCGCAGGTGGACCTCGCCGAGCCAGCCCTGGCGCCGTTCCTGCCAGGGAAACGCCCGCCCCACCTCGAGCGCGAACTGCATCATCGACAGCGGCCCCGTCGCCTGGCCGAGCCTGGAAAAGCTGGTCGGCGAGCCCATCTCGGCGGTGATGAGATCGGCCATATCGTCGACATGGCCGCCATACACGGCGGCGAGTTTCTCGACCTTCTCCATCCGCTCCAGGGGCGACATCTTCGGCCAGGGGCCATGGTCGAACGCCCGGCGCGCGGCGGCGACCGCTTTGTCGACGTCGGCGGCGGAGGCGCTCGGCGCCTCGGCAATGGGTTGCTCGGTATACGGCGATATCACCGAGATGCGTTCCGCGGTCGACGGAGTCTCCCATCGGCCGCCGATGAAGAGCTTGTCGTACGACGGAATCCTCAATGCGCTGCCTTTCACTCGGCCGGACGCGGGCACCACCCGGACGCCAGCGTCGACTCCTCCGAAGATTCCTTGCTGCGGGCTATGACCGAAGCTGTTATGGTGATCGTTACGGTAATGATGATCTTATGCGATGTAGATCCATCGGGTCGAGGGGCTCCACGGTCTTCACTAAAGCGCGAAGGTGTGGCCCATGAGAGTGAGCGATATGGCGCTGGTCAGCGTTGAATCTGGCTGGCGTCCAAACATTCTGATGCCGTCGAGATCGGCACAGCGCGAGCGCGCCGACACGCTGCCGAGGTCCAGATACCGCGCGGGATACCGAATCGAATACGGTATCGTTGCCTCAGGGCGCCCGCCGGGGAGAGTCAGCCGAACGGGCCGCGCCCCGGCGCCGATGGTCTTCAGTTGAGGAGCGAATAGATGGCCGATTCGAGCGCCGTCGCGGCGACCGGCGGCCGGGGCGTGAAGCCTAAGCGGCGCCCACGCGGGTCGCTCGACGTCGAGGAAATCATCACCGGTGCGTTCGAGCTGGCCGAGGACGTGTCCATTAGCGGGCTGAGCATGCCTGTTGTCGCCAGGCAGCTCGGGGTACCGCTGACCAGCATCTATTGGCACTTCCGTAAGAAGGAAGACTTGTTGGACGCGATGACGGATCGCGCAATCAAGCAGTACCATTTCACGACGCCATTCGAAGGGGGCGGACCCTGGCAGGACGGGCTGCGCAATCACTTTCGGAAGATGCGCCAGGTGTTTCAAGAAAACCCCGTGCTGTGCGAGCTCATCTTGATGCGCTCCGGTGAATTGAGTCCGGAGGCGACCCACGCCTCCGTTGACAATCTGGAGAAGGTAGTCAAGACGATGGTCGATGACGCGGGATTCAAGCCCGACGACGCGCTGACCGTTTACCTCGCCCTGTCCGCTCACAGCCGGGGCACCGCGATGATCGAACGCCTCAACGCCTCGCAGCAGCACGCCGGCCGGCGGCGCGTCACCGGAGTGACCACCGCGCACCCCTTGCTCAACAAACTGGAGACCAAGGGACACACAATCGACGACGGTGAGTTCGAGTTCACCCTCGACGCGATCATCGCGCGTGCCGAGCACGTACTCGCATCGGCCGCGAGGCGGACCACGCGTGGGGCGAGGTAATAGCCCGGCCCGTATCAGACGAAGTCGGAGCCGCCGTCGACGTTCACGGTTGCGCCGGTGACGTAGCCGTTGCGCCGGGATGCCAGATATGTGGTGATGGAGGCGATCTCCTCGGGTAGGCCGGCGCGGCCAAGATCGCAGGGGTGATGGAAGTTGTCCTCGATCCACTTCATGACGTGAACGGGATTGCTGGCGTCTAGGCCGTCGGCAGCAAGGATGTCTTTGAGGTTTTCCGTGAAGCTGGCCGTGACGATAGTTCCCGGGCACACGCAGTTGACCAGAATGCCGTCCTTGGCAAGGCTTTTCGATAGGTTCTTGGTGACGCTGGTCAGAGCCGCCTTGGCTGCCGTGTAGGCGACGATACGTGGGCTCTGCCGCTGAATAGAGTGAGCCGACAGCGTCACGATGCGCGCCCACTCGGCGGCACGCAGCATCGGTAGGGACGCGCGGATCGACCGCACACCCGACATCGTGCCGAGTGCGAAAGCCGCGTCCCAGTCTGCGTCGCTCATCTCCTCGAAATAGCCGTCACCCGGGCCGATGGTGTGCACCAGGGTATTGAGCTGTCCCCAACGCTGCGAGACTTGCGCGAAGCCGGCCGCGATGGAGTCAGCGTCGGACATGTCGACGCTGATTCCGATGGCCTCGGGAGCGCCCGCCGACCGCAAAGACTCGACCGCGCTGTCCAGCGCCGCCTTTTCTCGGGCCATTACCGCGACGCTGGCACCCTCAGCTGCCAGCGTCTGGGCAATGGCTAGTCCCATCCCCTTGCTACCCCCGGTGACAACGGCTTTCGATCCAGCTAACCCCAGGTCCATCGTGCCTCTTTCTGCTCGGTGCTGTTGTTGATCATGACGCAGCTAGTCATGTGCGGGCTTCCGGATCGTCTCGAGCGGCCAGGACTTCGGCAACCGCTTCGGGAGTGGCACCCAATGCGCGCAGACACGCGCGAATTGCCTGCCTACGAATGTCAGCGCGCACGGTATTTCGCGTCGCCCATTGCCGTTGGGTGCACGCCCAGACCGCGCCTTGCACAATCTCGGCGTCAGTCACCGGATCGATATCGTGAAACACGCCCTCGCGCAGACCACGCTCGAGCTGCTCGACGAGCGGTTTGAGAATTGTGCCGAATGCCCCTTGAACGAGTTCGGGTGAGTTGAACATCAATGTTTGCGCCTCTAGCGACACTTGGCGCAGACCTGAGCTGACGCGGTTGTCGGAGGCCACGTCGAGTCGGGCGTCGATCCAGGCGGCCACGGCGTCTATCGGGGTCGCACTTGCTCTCATTTTGCGTCGCAGCCGGCGCGTCTCGGTGGTAGCAGCTGCCGTGAAAACCGCCGCCACGAGTTGATCTTTGGATTCGAAGTGCCGGTAGAAGGCACGGGTGCCTAACTGACACCGCTCCAGCACCTCGGCGATGTTGAGACATCGCACGCCTTGCTCGCGAACAATTTTCGATGCGGCCGCCACAATCGCACGGCGCACATCGGGGTCGGGACTGAGTTTGTCGCGCCGCCGCGTTGCACGGCTGGCAGCCTGCCGAAGGGTCTCTGTCATCGGTCGGGTCAAGCTGTCGCGTCGTACGTGGCGAGATATTCGGCAAAACTGGCCCGGACGCGGTCGGGCGTCAGGCCGAAGTCGGACAGGTCAGGGTCGTGCGCACCACGAGCGCCCGGTTTGTGCCCATCGGCCCACTGCTCAACCGAGCGCAGAGTCGCATCTGTGAACCCCAGGCCCAGCTGCTTGTAAGCGCCCTCCAGCGCGCCGACCGGGTTCACTTGCAGCTCAGCGAAGGAAACGTCGGCGAAACGGTCGTCGCCTACCCGCTTACGGAAGTCCATCGCGCGCCGTACTCCCTCAGCCCAGCTCGCCAGCTGCTCGGCGCCGAGTTCCTCGGCGTCGTCGCGGTCGCTGCTCCAGCTGCGCACATATTTGATGAGGCTGCATACCGACGCCATCACCTTGGCTGGATCGCGATGGCTCCACATGAATTTCGCGTTCGGATATGCATCGACGAGCGCGTCGAGAGCGAAAATATGGACAGGCGTCTTGAGATGCCACAGGCTCGGCTTGCAGTGCCATTGCAAAAGCTTGAGCACCCGCCGATGGTAGGTGTATGTCTCGCGCATGTCGCAGTCCATCACCCATGACAGATAACTCGGAACGCGAACAACACCGTCAAAATGAAAGGTACGGAAGCTCATTCCCATTAAATCCTGGCATTCGGTGGCTGCAGTGGCCTCCGAATTGTGCAGCGACTTCATCAGCGGGAACATGTCATAAAGCATCTCAATGCCTGCTTCAGCCTGTGCGATCCGAGGATCGGTGTGCTGGGTTTCCGCCTCCGGTGGAGGCGTCGGCTGCTGTGATTCCCACATGCGCAGCGACCGGAACTGGGGATCGGCGGCCACCAACTGGCTCAATGCTGTTGTGCCGGTGCGAGGCAGACCGATCACAAAGACCGGGCCGTCGATGACCTCGTCTGCCATCTCAGGGTGCTGTTTGTAGGCGTCCTCGATCTTGAGACGCTGGATCAGGGCGTTGCTGATGGTGGCGTGTTGGATCACGCCACCCATGTCGTTCAGGCCGGCTTCGGAGTTCAAAGCGTCCACGGTGCGCTCGAGTCCCTCCCGGTAGTAGGACGAACCGAAATCGTCGAGTCCGGTAGCCGCGCGGGCGCCGTCTTCAAGATCGTCAGCTGAGAGTGTCATCGCGCGAACCTTTCGTGTACGGCGCGTCGTCGCGCCGCGAGGATTGTTTGCCGCTCTTGGGGTTTGACTAATTTGGTGTCGGCCGGGAGCGCCGACGCGATGTCGTCGAACTTCACCACTCGTGCCGTCGGCGTCGGTGCCGTCTCGGTGCGCACGCAACGCAGGATCATCGCGCCGTTGCTGTGACCGGCGGTGTCGAGCCAGTTCGCGACCCCGGGATCACGGGCGCTGAGCACCACCCGCACCAGCCCATCGGAATCCACCGCCGCCTGCTGAGCGTTCAAGCTGGACTGGTGACGCCCGTAGTTGATGGTCTCCCACCACGGATTGCCCAGCGAATAACTCCAGTAGACGCCTTCGGGCGGTTCGACCTCGAGGATCAGCGCCTCGGCGGCATCGAGTGCCCAGCGACCGATTACCGGTCTGTTTTCAGCGGCTGCGCCCATGGCGCTGCGGTCGATACCCGGCAGGAAACCGTTGACTGGCGGCGCCTCGCCGAAGTCCAGGAAGAACTTCAGGTTGGCGTGAACGAAATCCCCCAGCGCGACCAGTTGCCGCGAAACGGCTGCGCCCTGATCGAGAGAGCGGTCTTGCGAACGCGCCGAACCGCCGATCCGCTCGATCTGCAACGAGGAAGGCACCTCAATGTCCCAGTCGTAAAAGAAGTGACGCACCGTCAGCGTGGGATGCTCGCCTTCGATACGCATCCAGTTGCCGCTTTGCTCATCGGCGGACAGGATGACCTCGAAGTTTCCGTCTTCGTCGACCTCAAGTTCGTCGACCAGCGCATTGCACGTCGAGGCGATGCCATTCATCGTCTGCAGTCCGACATAGCGGGCCGTGCCGCGGTTGCCGTGCAACCGATAGCTCTCCCCACCGCGCAGAGCCGATCCGGTGTACAAGCCGTCCGGGCACTCCATCCCCCAGGTGATGGCGTCATCCATGCTGGTGGCTTGGACGCCGAGGATCGGGTCGGGGTCCACCCGCAATGCTGTGTCGATCCCGGCTGCCAGCAGCACCAACAAGTGCCGCATGCCCGCAGCTAAGTCAATCCGGTTACGGCTGACCGGGTCGGATTCGACGAGCGCCGCCGAGCTCGTCAGCCGCTCCATCAAGTAGGTCCACGCCTGCGGCAGGTCCAGCTGGTCCCCGTCGGCGCTGTCTGACATCGCCGCCTCGGCAATCGAGAACGGCAGCCACGCCATTGGCTTGTCGCGATCAGCCACAATTCCTCCGCCTTCGCTGCTCCGGGAGCCCCGTTATCCGAAAACAATATTTTCGGCTCTGCGCGTAAGCACTGTCACACGTGGTTGCGACGATTGTCAACGACGGCAGCCGAGCGTGGCGCACAGCGCCGGAGAAATCACACCAGCACGCCACGCAAACTCCTTTGACCCCCGCGGTTTTCCCGATTCCGACGAGACGGAGGCGCGTCGCCAGAACATCTGCGCCGTCGCGTGGTCGACCGCCCGCTGCCGACCGTAGCGGCCAGTCACGGGGTGGCGGCGCCCGGCAAGCAACACCGATATATCTTTACCGTAACCTATACCGCAAGACCACAAGGGTCGATGCGCCGATCGCGTGAAACTGCAGGGAAGTGCGATTTTGATCGGCCGTGAAAGCGGTCAATCAACCCAGGAAGGTGACCCGGTGAAGACACCGAATGTCCATGATCCATCGTTCTGGCAGGGTCAACCCGATGATGAGCTTCGCGATCTCCGACGCACCTGCCCGGTCGCTGCTCATCAGGACGAGGACTTTTGGGTCGTCGCCGGCCACGAAGACATCTCACGGATCAGCAAGGACCCCGCAACGTACAGCTCCGCCAAGGGCGTCCTGATCGGCGATCGCAAACGAGCGGTCGGTGCGGCCGACTCGATCCTCTACATCGATCCGCCCCGGCACGTCACCCACCGGCGCATTGTCAACCGGGCCTTCACCGTCCGTCGGGTGGCCGGGTTAGCGCCAGTCGTAGAGCGGATAACCAGGGACGCCTTGGAGGCCATCGACCCGACCGCGCCGGTCGAGGCGGTCGACGCGATTAGCGCTCCCGTGCCGATCCTGGTGATCGCGCACATGCTGGGTGTGCCGGCAGAGGACCTGCCGATCTTTCGGACTTGGTCCGACGCGATCGCTATCGCTGCAACCGATCCGACCGATCCGCGGGCCATGGCCGCGGTTGACTTCTTTACGTACTTCAACGAAAGGCTCGATGCCCGAACGGCTGAACCGAAAGACGACCTGCTCAGCGCCGTCGTCGCCGATGCCGAATTGACACGGGCCGAACAACTCAGCTTCTGCATGACCCTCCTAGTCGCGGGTAACGAGACAACGCGCAGTCTCATCAGCGGTGGGCTGGCCGCACTGGCTGATCATCCCGAACAGCGCGCCAAATTGGCGGCCGACGAGTCGCTCATTCCTGCGGCGGTCGAGGAGATGCTGCGCTGGGTCACACCGATCGTCGCCATGGCGCGTACCACGACATGCCCGGTCGAAATCGGGGGCAAGCACATCGACGCAAGTTCATATCTGATCATGCTTTATGCCGCCGCCAACCGTGACGAGACGGTCTTCGGCGCCGATGCACACGAATTTGACGTGACCCGATCGCGAAACCCGCACCTGGCGTTCGGAATCGGCGAGCATTTCTGCCTGGGGGCACAGTTGGCGCG
>PLSK01000258.1 GCA_003165155.1 Mycobacterium sp.
CGGCCGCCTCCGCCAAGGTGGTGGGCAGCCGTTGCACGTCAGAGGCTTCGTACGCGTTGCCGTCAAATGGTTCGGGGAGTTCCAGACCCCGCTCGATACCGTACAGCCCTCCCGCGATCAAGGCCGCTATCGCCAGGTACTGGTTGACATCGCCACCGGGCACCCGACATTCGAGCCGGATGTTACGNNAAGCTGCCGTCGGCGAATCGCTTGTAGGAGTTGATGTTCGGCGCATAGAACAATGTCAGCTCGCGCAGCGTCGCCAGCTGGCCGGCGACGAAGCTGCGGAATGTCGGCGACATGCGGTGTGGGCCGGTGCCGTCCTCAAACACCGCGGATCCGGCCGCAGCCCGCAGCGAAATGTGGATGTGGCAGCTATTGCCTTCGCGCTCATCGTATTTCGCCATGAAGGTGAGGCTCTTGCCGTGCTGATCCGCGATTTCCTTGGCGCCATTCTTGTAGACGGCGTGGTTGTCACAGGTGACCAGCGCCTCGTCGTAACGAAACCCAATCTCCTGCTGGCCGGTGTTGCACTCGCCCTTGACCGCCTCGAACCGCAGGCCCGCACCCTGCATACCCAGCCGGATATCGCGCAGCAGCGGCTCCATCCGCGACGACGCCAATATCGCGTAGTCGATGTTGTAGTCGCTGGCCGGGGTCAGTCCGCGGTAACCACTGGCCCACGCCTGCCGATACGGCTCGTCGAACACGATGAACTCCAGCTCGGTGGCGACATCGGCGACCAGGCCGCGTTCGCCCAGCCGGTCGAGCTGGCGACGCAGGATGGCGCGGGGCGAGACGGCGACCGCGCTCCCGTCGGCCCAGCCCAGATCGGCTATCACCAGCGCGGTGGCCGGCAGCCAGGGAATGAGCCGCAGCGTGGACAGGTCCGGCGTCATCACCATGTCGCCATAACCGGTATCCCAGCTCGACATGGCATATCCGGGCACGGTGTTCATCTCGACGTCGACTGCCAGCAGATAGGCGCAGCATTCGGCGCCGTGCGCGGCGACTTCGTCGACGAATATCCCAGCCGACACGCGCTTGCCCGCCAGCCGTCCCTGCATATCGGTGAAGGCGACGATCACGGTGTCCACATCGCCGGCCGCCACCAGCCGTTGCAGCTCGGTCCACGACAACGCTGGGGAACCCGCACCGGTCGCAGCGCTTCTCTCGGGGCCCATGCCCTTAGTCAACCAGGCGCTACCAGCTGCTGGTACGCATGACGATCTCGGCGGTCAACTGCGCAGTCGATTCCTGCGTATTGCGGCGTCCGAGGTCCACCACCCGGTAGTCCGCGTAAACGAACCGCTGACTGTCGCGGGCCACGGCCCGCGCGGCCGGGGAGCTGACCAGGACGGTGGTGCCGATCTCCACCGGCGGGCAGTCGTCGTCGAGAACCATGCCGTTGAGGTCGGCCACCCGCGGATGCCCGCGGTCGATAACCACCAGACCGACAAATCGGCCCAACCTGGTCGCCGCCAGCTCCCAGGCAAGCTCGCCCCCGGCGCGGTCGCCGACCACCACCGCCCAATTGATCCCCAGCACATCGAGGATGCCGACGACCGACTTCGCGGTCAGCCGTGGCTCAATGCCGATGACGACGGTTCGAAGCGAAGCGGTGTGCAGGCGCTCACACGCCGCGTCATACGCGGCGGGCGCTCGTTCCTCGTCACCCAAAATGACGACAACAATGCCTTTGTCCGGACCAGTTACGCTCACCGAGACCGGAAACCCGTCGAGCGTGGTCATCATCGTGGGCACTTGTGCACGCTACAACCGGTCGGTCTGAGTGCGCGAGGTTTTCGCCGGTTGTCGCAGCCCGATCGCGACCTGCGGTCGCTGGACCGGCCCACCGTCCAACAGGCTCAGCACGGCGTCGACATCGAGGTGTGCCTCCAGCAGCTCGGCGATCAGATCAAGTTGAGCATCCCGTCGCGCGGCGACGTTGACGTCGTCGGCGACCACGAATCCGCGCCGGCCGGCCGCGCCGGCGACACGGGTGAGCCACGCGCGACGGAAGTCGTCGTTGTCGAGCAGACCGTGCCAGTGCGTCCCGAAAACCGCGCCTCGCAAGATGCCCTGCGGTTCGGAGCGCTCGGGGCGGGAATCGAACCAGCTGGCCTCGGCACACCGGGTGAGCCGGCCATGATGGATTTCATACCCGCTCAGCGGCGTCGTCCAGCGGCGCAGGACCTTGTCGGCAGAAAAGGCGATGTCGGCGTCCAGCAACCCCAGGCCGTCGACCGCCCCGGCACCGGATTCGACGGTGTCTTCGATGCACCGGCAGAGCATCTGAAATCCCCCGCAGATGCCCAGCACCGGCTTGCCGCTGCGGGCGTGGTCGGCGATCGCGCCGGCCAGGCCGCGATCCCGCAGCCACGCCAAGTCAGCGACGGTGGCCTTGGTGCCCGGGAGCACGATCAAGTCGGCGTCGGCCAAATCCGCGGGATCGCTGATCCAGCGCACCAGCACGCCCGGCTCGCAGGCCAGGGCTTCGACGTCCGTGGAGTTGGAAATCCGTGGCAGCCGCACCGCACCCACCCGCAGCCACTCCTCGCCGCGCGGTGGTTCCGGTGTGCCAATGACACGGTGGGCAAAGGCCGACAGCGAGTCTTCAGCGTCCAGCCAGAGCTGGTCGGCATACGGCAGCACCCCATAGGTAGGGCGGCCTGTCATCGCCAGTAGCTGCTGCAGCCCGGGCTCCAGCAGCGCGGGGTCGCCACGGAATTTGTTGACGATGAAGCCGGCAATGAGGGCCTGATCGTCGGGCTCGAGCACCGCGACCGTCCCGAAGAGGTGGGCCAATAGGCCGCCGCGGTCGATGTCGCCGACCAACACCACCGGCAGGTTCGCCGCCCTGGCCAATCCCATGTTGGCCAAATCCGTCGCGCGCAAGTTTATTTCGGCTGGCGAGCCGGCACCCTCACAGATCACCACGTCGAATTCAGCACGTAAGCCGGCCAGTTCTTCGGAGACGATGGCGGCGAGCTGATCGCGATGCTCCATATACCAACCCGCAGTCACCGATTCGGCGACTTGCCCGCGAATCACCAGCTGCGACGTGCGGTCACTGCCCGGTTTGAGCAGGATCGGATTGAACCGCACGCTGGGCTCCAACCCGGCCGCCCTGGCCTGGACTGCCTGGGCGCGGCCGATCTCGCCACCTTCGACAGTGACCACGGAGTTGTTGGACATGTTCTGCGCCTTGAACGGCGCAACGCGGACCCCGCTGCGTGTCAGCAGTCGGCACAGACCGGCCACCACCGTGGACTTCCCCGCGTCGGAGCTGGTGCCCGCGACCAGCAGCGCCCCGCTCACCCTCTGCCGGCGAGCGCCGGGAGGTTCACGGCAATGTGAGGATCTCAACGCCGGTCTCGGTGACCAGCAGGGTGTGCTCGAATTGCGCGGTCCACTTGCGATCCCGGGTGACCACTGTCCATCCGTCGTCCCATATCTCGTAGTCCAGGGACCCGAGGTTGATCATCGGTTCGATGGTGAACGTCATTCCCGGCTGCATCACCGTCGTGACGGCGGGCTGGTCGTAGTGCAGGACGACCAAACCGTTGTGGAAAGTGGTGCCGATACCGTGACCGGTGAAGTCGCGAACCACGTTGTACCCGAACCGGTTTGCATACGACTCGATGACGCGGCCGACTACCGACAATGCCCGCCCGGGTTTGACAGCGTTGATCGCCCGCATCGTCGCCTCCCGGGTCCGCTCGACGAGCAGCCGATGCTCCTCCGAGACGTCGCCGGCCAGGAAAGTCGCGTTGGTATCGCCGTGCACGCCGCCGATGTAGGCGGTGACGTCGATGTTGACGATGTCCCCGTCGGCGACCACCGTAGTATCAGGGATTCCGTGGCAGATGATCTCGTTGAGCGACGTGCAGCACGACTTCGGGAACCCCTTGTAGCCCAGCGTCGACGGGTAGGCGCCGTTGTCGACCATGTACTCGTGCGCGATCCGATCCAGTTCGTCCGTCGTCACGCCCGGCGCGACCGCTTTGCCCGCCTCGGCTAACGCGGCGGCCGCGATCTGGCCGGCGACGCGCATCTTCTCGATCACCTCTGGCGTCTGCACCCACGGCTCGGTGCCCTCCTTCGCCGTGGGCTTGCCGACGTATTCCGGGCGAGGGATCAGGTTAGGCACCGGCAGGGTCGGGGACAACACTCCGGGGGAAAGGGCGGTGCGAGCGGGCATGCGGCCAGCTTAATCGCGGCTTCGCCCTGCGACGATGCGTACTGCGTAGCGGTATGAGATGGGGGTCCCCCCAGCCGCGGAGCGGCGAGGGGGCGAGCTGGGCAATCAACCCCGGCCGCGACGCAGAAATGACCGCTGCGGTCCCCGGACGATCACCGACCCGCAGGTCACCTGACCGGTAAGCACGACGTGCGGCGTTCCTTCGCCCGGTGCGTCTTTGCGGCGGTCGCTGGCGCTGCCCACATGGACCTCGACGTCATCAATGGACGCGCTGGCGCCATCCGGCAACCTGATTTCCACCGAGCCGAACTTCACGTCGAGCTCGATGACCACCACCGGCCCCGCGAAACGGGCCTTGGTGAGGTCGAGTTCGATCGAACCCAGCCGGCGTACCAGCGCCAGCCGGGTGGGCACCGTCCATTCGCCGCGCCGCTTCAGCGAGCCCGCCCAGCCCCGCAGTTCCACCCGGTCAGTCGCGGATGTGACGATCGCACCGGGCCCGGGCAGGTCACCGACAAGCCCGTCCAGGTCGGTTCGGGTGCGCGCGTGTGAGACCAGCGACGAGCGCTGCTCGAATTCCGAGATGTCGATCAGCCCGAGCGCGACCGCATTGTGCAGTCGGCGCATGGTGCCGTTGCGGTCGGCGTCGGAGATCCGCAGCGCCACCAAGTCCTCGTTCGAGTCCATCGTTCGGCCCACTCTGGCAATTTACCGTTGCCGGCGCCGGATAGCCGTGCCGCGGCTTAGGCCAGGTAGCCCGGCGGTAGCGATTCGAACATCACTTTGGTCATCCGGACGGCGAACTCCGAGCTGCCGCCCCCGACGATGAGCGCGGCGAACGCCAGATCTCCGCGGTACCCCGCGAACCAGGAGTGCGATCCGCCCGGGAACTCTGCCTCACCGGTCTTCCCGTACACCTCACCGCAGCCGGCGATGTCCTTGGCGGTCCCGTTGGTGACCACCAGCCGCATCATGGGCCTTAGCGCATCGATCATCTTCGGGCTGATCGGCGTGTCCGGGATGTTCGAGTCTTCGACGGTGGTGGGCCGGCCTGCGATCAGCTGCGGCACCGGGGTTTTGCCCGCAGCCACTGTGGCCGCCACCAGTGCCATTCCGAATGGACTGGCCAGCACTTTGCCCTGGCCGAAACCGTCCTCAGTGCGTTCGGCCAGGTCGACCGTCGGCGGTACCGATCCGGTCACTGTGCTGATGCCGTCCACTGTGTAGTCGAGGCCCATCCCGTAGCGGGTGGCTGTCTGGCTCAGTCCGCGCGGCGGCATCCTGCTGCTCAACTCGGCGAACGTGGTGTTGCACGAGCTGGCAAAGGCGCGTGACATCGACACCACGCCGAGATCGAAGCCGCCGTAATTGGGGATGGTGCGGTGCCCGATGTCGATGTGGCCCGGGCAGCCGAGCATCGAGTTGGGCGTGACCATGTCCCGGTCAATGGCAGCGCCGGCCGTGATCATCTTGAAGGTCGACCCGGGCGGGAACAGGCCGTTGGTGGCGATAAGGCCGTCCGCGTCGGCCCCGCCGTTCTGCGCGACCGCGAGAATCTCCCCGGTCGACGGCTTGATCACGACGATCATCGCTTTGCCGCCGCGGGTGTCCACCGCGTGCTGAGCGGCGTTCTGCACTGCGCGGTCCAGAGTGATCGAAACCGACGGTGCCGGCGAACCTTCGACCTCGTGTAACACGGCGACATCGACACCGTTCTGGTTGACGATGACCACCCGCCAGCCCGCCTGGCCGATGAGTTGGTCCATCACGGACTTCTTCACTTGGCCGATGACTGCCGGCGCGAAGTGGGGGTCGGTCGGCAAAATGTCGGCCTGGGGTGTGACAACGATCCCGGGCAGTCTGCCAATTACCGGGAAGACCTTGTCGTTGTCATCGGGATGCAAGGTGACCAGGTCCACCTGCCGAGTCGAGGAACTGGCCTGCTCGGCGAGCAACTGCGGGTCGTTGAGTGCGTCGTTAAAAGGATGCAGCACATCGATTATCGCGTGCGCCGTCCCGATCAGGGCGGGTCCAGCCTGAGTGGCATCCAGGGTGTAGTGGTACAGGTAACCCGGCGCCAGCACATCGCTGCCACCCAGTTCGTTCACTGATGCGCGCCGCGGCGGATCGGAACGCAACGCGAACGTCTGATGCTCGCCCAACTTGGGATGCAGTCCGGTGGTTGCCCAGCGCACCTCCCAGTGCCCCTCGTCGCGGGCCATCCTCAACTGGCCGTCGTAACTCCAGGTGCGGTTCTTGGGCAGATGCCAGGTGAAGCGGTAGGCGACCGTGCCGGTGTCCTCGGCGTACTTCGCGGTAAGAATCTGGGCATCCAAGTGTGTGGCCTGCAGACCGGCCCAGGCCGCGTTAAGTGATTCGCGGGCGTCGTTGGGGTTGTCACTGAGTTGGGCGGCCGTCGCGGTGTCGCCGATGGCCAGCGCGCGGAAGAACTTTTCAGCCGTCGGGCCCGGACCTTCGAGCCGGGGCGTGCACCCGGTCAGCGCGATGACAGCGACCAGCAGCAAGCCTGTGACTGCTGATGCCACTGATGTCATCGAGGTTTTTGATGCTTTTGATACTTTAGTGGCTTTTGTTGCTGCAGTGATTTTTGTGACCATCGTGACTGATGTTAAGACCACGGCACTGGCGGCGGCGCAGACACACCGAGACCCGACCGTTACGTCTTCGGTTGCAGAACGGTTAGTCGAGCAGCACGGTCGCGAAGGTGCCGACTTCAGCGAAGCCCACGCGTGCGTATGCGGCGCGAGCCACCGCGTTGAAGTTGTTCACGTACAGGCTGGCGACGCGCCCAGTGCCGACGATCACGGCAGCCAGCGTCGCGGTGCCGGCGGCACCGATGCCAAGGCCGCGCCACTCGGGATGCACCCAGACCCCCTGGATCTGTCCGACCGTCGGAGACTGCGATCCCACTTCGGCCTTGAAGACGACCTGCCCATGCTCGAAGCGGGCCCACGCGCGTCCAGCCGCGATCAGGCTCGCCACCCGCCGGCGGTAGCCGCGGCCGCCGTCGCCGATCCGGGGGTCGACGCCGACTTCGCCGATGAACATGTCGACCGCTGCCACCAGGTAGTCATCCAGCTCGTCGGGTCTGACCTGGCGCACCTCGGGGTCGATCGCGCAATTCGGGTGGCTGGTGAGTGCCATCAGCGGCTGGTCGTCGCGCACGTCGCGCGCCGGCCCCCAGGCCGGCTCGAGCCGTTCCCACATCGGCATCACCAGGTCGGACCTACCGACCAGCGACGAACAACGCCGTGTCCCGCTCATCGCCTCGTCGGCGAATGCATTCAAGTCAGCCCGCGCGCCACGCAGCGGGATCAGATTGGCACCGGCGAAGCACAGCGACTCCTCCGGCCCGCGCCGGGTCCATAGCTCTCCGCCAATCGAATTCGGTTCAACACCATGGTCCGCGACCCGGGCCGCGACCATGCAAGACCCGACCGGGTCGTCCTCGAATACCCGCCACGCGGCGGCGGCATCGCGCACCACAGACACCCGTCTGTCGCCGACGAGGCGAAAGATCGGCGGAGCCGACATCTGGCGAAACTCTCTGTGCTGGCGAACCAAAGGCTTTCAAAAGGCAACTGAAGACGACTGAAGAAGCTGTCCGCTATCAGCTTACGGTCACAACAGGCGAACCGCTCGTCGTTGTTTCCGGACCGTGATCACTATGTTCGACGCCTTGTTCGGCAGCGATTCGCATGGCCTCTTCGATCAGCGTCTCGACGATCTGGGATTCGGGCACCGTCTTGATCACCTCGCCCCGAACAAAGATCTGCCCCTTGCCGTTGCCCGACGCGACGCCGAGGTCGGCTTCGCGGGCCTCCCCCGGACCGTTGACGACGCAGCCCATGACGGCGACCCGGAGCGGCACATCGAGACCTTCCAGCCCGGCGCTGACCGCGTTGGCCAGCGTATAAACGTCGACCTGGGCGCGACCGCAGGACGGGCACGAAACGATCTCGAGCCCGCGGGGCCGCAGGTTCAGCGACTCGAGTATCTGGTTGCCGACCTTGACTTCCTCGACCGGTGGCGCCGACAGCGACACCCGGATGGTGTCGCCGATACCGCGCGAGAGCAGCGCGCCGAATGCGACCGCGGACTTGATGGTGCCCTGGAAGGCGGGACCGGCTTCGGTGACCCCGAGGTGCAGCGGGTAATCGCACTGCGCGGCCAGCAATTCGTAGGCGGCAACCATCACCACCGGGTCGTTGTGCTTGACGCTGATCTTGATGTCGCCGAAGCCGTGTTCCTCGAACAGCGAGGCCTCCCACAGCGCCGACTCCACCAGCGCTTCGGGTGTGGCCTTGCCGTATTTGATCATGATCCGCTGGTCCAGAGAGCCGGCGTTGACGCCGATGCGGATCGGAATGCCCGCATCGCCGGCGGCCTTGGCGACCTCGCCAACCCGGCCGTCGAACTCCTTGATGTTGCCCGGGTTCACCCGCACCGCGGCACAACCGGCGTCGATGGCGGCGAAGATGTACTTCGGCTGGAAGTGGATGTCGGCGATCACCGGGATCTGGCTCTTTTTGGCGATCACGGACAGCGCGTCGGCATCCTCTTGGCGCGGGCAGGCCACCCGGACAATGTCGCAGCCGGAAGCGGTCAATTCGGCAATTTGCTGCAGTGTCGAGTTGATGTCATGGGTCTTGGTGGTGCACATCGACTGCACCGAGATCGGATAGTCACTGCCCACTCCGACATCGCGAACCATCAGTTGACGCGTGGAGCGCCGTGCGGCAAGCGTCGGCACAGGAGCCTCCGGCATGCCCAGGCCAACGGTCACTGTTCTCTTCTTTCTGTTCTCTGCGGTGCTTGGAGTTACTGGAAAAGCCTGATCGGGTTGACCAGATCCGCGGTCACGGTCAGCAGCATGTACCCGACCACAAAGACCAGGACCACGTACGTCGCGGGCATGAGTTTGAGGTAGTTCACCGGGGCGGCCGCGACCTTTCCGCGCGTCGATCGGATGAGGTTGCGGATCTTCTCGAACAGCGCGATTGCGATGTGGCCGCCATCAAACGGCAGTAGCGGCACCAGGTTGATCGCACCGAGAATGAGATTCAGCTGGGCCAGGAAGAACCAGAACGCCACCCACAGCCCATGATCGACGGTGTCACCGCCGATGATGCTCGCTCCGACCACGCTCATCGGCGTCTGCGGGTCGCGCTGACCACCGCCGATGGCGTGCACCAGCGCGCCGACCTTGGTCGGGATCGTGACCAGCGCCTTGCCCACCTCGCCGGTCAGGTCGGCGGTGAACAGGACAGTCGCGGGTATCGCGGAGACCACAGTGTAATGAGTGGGCGCTTGCCGGACCGCGCCGACACCGATGGCTCCGACGGTGGCGGCCGAGGGCTGGCCGCCCTGCCCCTGGGTGACGAAGCGTTGGGTCGGCGTGACGTCGACGTACACGGTGATCGGGGCACCGTCGCGCTCAACGACGACGGGAACGGGGCCGTGCAGCTTGCGTACCGCGGCGGCCATGTCCTCGAAGTTGGACACCTTGGTGTCACCGACTTTGACCACGACGTCGCCAGCGCGAATGCCAGCCTGCGCTGCCGGACCGGGGCCGGTGCAGGTGCCGACCTTGCCAGGCGATACTTCCGGTGCAACGCAGGCAGTTTCGCCCACGATCGCCTGGGTCGGCGGGTGCAGGTTGGGCAGCCCCCAAATCAAGGCTATGACATAGATCAGCACCATGCAGATAACGATGTTCATCGCCGGGCCGGCGAAGAGCACAGCGACACGCTTCCAGGTCTGCTGCTTGTACATCGCCCGGTCACCCTCGTCGGGCGCCAAGTCCTCGACCGGGGTCATTCCGGCGATGTCGCAGAACCCACCCAGTGGAACCGCTTTGACCCCGTACTCGGTTTCACCGCGCCGGGTCGACCACAAGGTGGGGCCGAAGCCGACGAAGTAACGGCGCACCTTCATTCCAGTGGCGCGCGCGATCCACATGTGGCCACACTCGTGCAAGGCCACCGAGATCAGGATGGCCAGCGCAAAAAGTACAATGCCGGTAGCGAACATCATCAGGCGCTAGGACCTTTCTCAAACCATTCCGGAGACCTTTTCATCAGACTCCTGCGGGGCTCGCTGTTGCTGTTCCTGTTTGGATAGCTCGCTGCGCTCGTTCACGGGCCCACCGCTGCGCGTCTAGTACGTCTTCCACGGTAGCGGGTGGAACGGACCATTGGTCGGCGGCGTGCAGCACGTCGGCAATGGTTCCGACAATCGCGGGGAAGCCAATGCGGCCTTTAAGGAAGGCCTCCGCTGCTTCCTCGTTGGCGGCGTTGTAGACGGCGGTCATGCAGCCGCCGGTCTCACCGGCGTGCCGGGCCAGCTCGACCGCGGGGAATACGTCGGTGTCCAGCGGCTCGAACTCCCAGTTAGACGCGGTGCTGAAGTCGCAGTGAGCGGCCGCCCCGGGGACCCGCCTTGGCCAGCCGAGAGCCAGGGAGATGGGCAGCTTCATGTCCGGTGGGCTGGCCTGGGCGATGGTGGAGCCGTCGATGAAGGTGACCATCGAATGAACAATCGACTGAGGGTGCACGACGACCTCGATGCGGTCGTAGGGAATGCCGAACAGCAGGTGGGTTTCGATGAGCTCAAGTCCTTTGTTGACCAGCGAGGCCGAGTTCAGCGTGTTCATCGGGCCCATGGACCAGGTCGGGTGGGCGCCGGCCTGCTCCGGGGTGACACTCTCGAGGTCGGCGGCAGCCCAGCCGCGAAACGGCCCACCGGACGCGGTCAGCACCAGCTTGGCGACCTCGTCGGGGTCGCCCCCGCGCAAACACTGGGCCAGCGCGGAGTGCTCGGAGTCGACGGGCACGATCTGACCTGGCCGCGCCGCCGCAAGGACCAGCGGCCCCCCCGCGATCAGCGATTCCTTGTTGGCCAGTGCCAGCCGGGCCCCGGTCTGCAACGCAGCCAGTGTCGGTCGCAGGCCCAACGCGCCGACCAGCGCATTGAGGACGACGTCGGCGTCGGTCTGCTCGACCAGGCGGGTGGCGGCTTCAGGTCCGCGGAAGGGGACTTCCTCTTTCAAGAAATGCCCTGCGAGCTGCGCCGCACGTTCGTCGGCTATGGCGATGTTGGTGACCCCGGTTTCGGCCCGCTGCCGCAGCAGGGTGTCCAGGTTCGCTCCCCCGGCGGCCAAACCGACCACCTCGAAGCGGTCAGGATTTGCGGCGATGACCTCCAGCGCCTGGGTACCGATCGAGCCGGTACTGCCCAGCACCAGCACGCGCAGGCGACGACCGGCGTCGCTTTCGGTCGGATGCGTCACCTACTCATTGTGCCCGCCCGTCGACACTGCGGGCCAGAGAGCCGCGTCGGCCAGCCGCATCAACTTTTCGTGCGTGTAGGCGCTGATAGCAGCCCGGCAAGCATCTCAACAGGATGACTTCCGCCCCGGACCCGCTCCAGCGCCGCGGCGCTCTGGATGTGCCAGAATATCGGAGCATCACCAATCAGAAGTCGATCCGATCCGGAGGAATCGCCGTGGCCAGTACAGAGGTGGAACACTTCGCCGGCGTCGACCCCGCTGAGGTGCCGTCGGCGGCCTGGGGCTGGAGCAGAATCAACTACCGCACTTGGCACGTCGTCGGACTTTTCGCCTTCGGGTTCCTGCTGGCGATGCTGCGCGGCAACCACGTGGGCCATGTCGAGGACTGGTTCCTGATCGGCTTTGCCGCCCTGGCGCTCTTCGTTCTCGTCCGGGACTTGTGGGGCCGCCGGCGCGGCTGGATTAGGTAGCGGTCATACCGTTTCGTGTGCCGGGGTCTCCCGGCGGACGGTTGCGGTGGTTTGGCGCCGCAACCGGCTGTACCAAGCGCTCACGAGAGCACCGCTCACTAGGGCAACCAAGCCCACGGCCCACGGCCATGCGCCATGTTGGTGAACCCAGCCCGCCAGCAGCCCTTGCAGGCGGCCGGCCGCGTTAATCACCGCGTCCTGCGATATCGAGGCCGCGTTCGTGGTCGCGCTGAACAGCCGGAGCTCGTAGAGGCCGTAGTAACCCACATACAGCCCGACCAGCACCAACAGCACGCCACTTATCCGGTTGACGAGCGGCAAGAGCCGACGCAAGCGGTCGGCAAGTGCCGAGCTAGCCGTCGCGGCGCCGATAGCAAGGACGCCGACGATCAAGGTCAGTCCGGCGACGTAGGCGACGTAGACCGCGACGCCCCCGACGACGGAACCGCCCCGAGATCCGGCTCTGAAGCCAGCTGCAGTGACCGCCAAAAACGGCCCGACGGTGCATGAAAGCGAAGCGATCGCGTAGCTGACGCCATACCCGTATGACGAGCCCAGCCGAACGGTCGGAGCCCATCGCGCGCCGAATGGTCGAGGCGTCAGCGCCGTCAGCTCTCGACCCGAGAGCAGCCAGACCCCAAGGACCAACAGCACCAAGCCGATCAGCACAGTCACGTAAGGCAGGTAGCGCTGCACGGTCGAGCCCGCCGATATCGTCAGCGCGCCGAACAATCCGAACACCGTCATAAAACCGAGCGCCATCCCGATGGTGGCCACCAGTGCGCGGCCGATCGATGCCAATGCCCGCGGCGCTGGGAACTGTTCGCCGGATTGCTGCCCGCGCACCACCAGAATCAGGTACGCGGGCAGCAAGGCAAACCCACAGGGGTTCAGCGCCGCCACCAACCCGGCGGCGAAGGCCAAACCTATGAGACCTTGGTTCACGGAATCAGTGCGTCAGAGCAGACACCCGGCCGGCCAGCTCCTGCTGGGACATGGCCGACGTCGTGTTGTTGACGAATGTCGAGCTGCCGTCGGCGCGGTAGAACATGTATGCCGGCTGCCAGGGCACGTTAAAGCGCGCCCAGATCGAACCGTCGGCGTCGTTGAGGTTGGTGAAGTTCAAGTTGTACTTGGAGACGAAACTCTGCATCGCAGCGACATCCGAGTGCGCCGCGATACCGACGAAGGTGACGCCCGGATTGGCGGCCGCCACCTGGCTGACGGCGGGAGCTTCTGCGTTGCAGAACGGGCAGAACGGCGCCCAGAACCACAACACCGCGGGCCTGCCTTGCAGGCTGGCGCCATTGAACCCCGCGCCGCTAAGGGTGGTGCCGGTGAACTGGAGACGGTCGTCGGCGGCCTCCGCGCGTGGCGGGCTGGCGAGCCCGAATATCAGGGCCGCAGCGCAGACAGCCACCGCAAACAACTTGAGGGGCGATAAAAAGCGAGTGATCATGCTCTACAGACGATAGAGCCACCCCTGCGGTTCATCACGCTGCTAGCTACCCGCCCGTCCTTCGGCGGCCAGCTGTCCACACGCAGCCCCGATCTCACGGCCCCGCGTATCCCGCACCGTGCAGGACACCCCCTTCGACCGGACCCGCCGGACGAACTCCCGCTCCGCCGCCTTAGGGCTGGCGTCCCAGGCGCTACCCGGAGTCGGGTTGAGCGGGATCAGGTTCACGTGTACCAGCGGCCCCAGCGCGCGATGCAGTCTCTTACCCAACAGGTCAGCGCGCCACGGCTGGTCGTTGACATCGCGGATCAGGGCGTACTCGATGGATACCCGCCGACCGGTCACGTCGGCGTAGTACCGCGCGGCATCCAGCGCCTCGGCGATCTTCCACCGGTCGTTGACCGGAACCAGCGTGTCGCGCAGCTCGTCGTCGGGCGCATGCAGCGACAACGCCAACGTCACCCCGAGCCGTTCGTCGGCAAGGTTGCGGATGGCGGGAGCCAACCCCACCGTCGACACCGTCACAGAACGGGCCGAGATTCCGAAACCGTGCGGCGGCTGCTCGGTGATGCGGCGCACCGCAGCGACCACCCTGGCGTAGTTGGCCAACGGCTCCCCCATGCCCATGAAAACCACGTTCGAGAGGCGGTCACCGAAGTCGTCGCGCAGGGCCGCGGCACCGGCGCGCACCTGTTCAAGGATTTCCGCGGTGGACAGGTTGCGGTCCAATCCGCCCTGGCCGGTGGCGCAGAACGGGCAGGCCATGCCGCAGCCTGCCTGCGATGAGATGCACACGGTATTGCGTTGCGGGTAGCGCATCAGCACCGACTCGAAGGTGGTGCCGTCGACGGCACGCCACAACGTCTTTCGGGTCTGACCGTCGTCACACGTGATGTCGCGGGCCGCGGTGAGCAGGTTGGGAAACATCGCTTCGGCAACGGCATCACGAACCGCCGCCGGGAGATCGGTCATCTGCCGCGGATCGGCGATCAGCCGGCCGTAGTACTGGTGCGCAAGCTGTTTGGCGCGAAATGCCGGCAAGCCCAGCTCGGCGACCGCGGCCGCGCGGCCCTGTTCGTCGAGGTCGGCCAGATGCCGCGGCGGCCGGCCCCGGCGCGGTTCGGTGAACACCAACTGTTGGACCATGATCTTTCAAGTATCGGCCCAGTCGGGGCAACCTGGGGAATCTAGGGAAGCAGTGTGAGCATTGTCCAGGCCGCCACCGCCGAAGGGAGCACCCCGTCGATCCGGTCCATCAGCCCCCCGTGACCGGGAAGCAGGCGACCCATGTCTTTGATACCGAGGTCACGCTTGACTTGAGATTCCACCAGGTCGCCAAGCGTGCAGGTCAGCACCAGCACCACACCCAGCAGAGCCCCGACCCACGGAGCTTTGCCGGCCAAGAAGGTCGCAGTCAGGATCGTCGCGGTGATCCCGCACACCATCGAACCGGCGAATCCCTCCCAGGACTTATTCGGGCTGATCGTCGGAACCATCGGATGCTTACCGAACAGCACTCCCACGGTGTAGCCACCGACGTCTGAGGCAATTACGGCGATCATCAGGCAAAATACCCGCCCGGCGCCGTCCTTCGGGTAGACGAGCAATGCGGCAAAAGAGGCGAATAACGGCACCCAGACCGCAAGAAAAATGGTGGCGGACACGTCGCGCAGGTAATTCGACGAGGGCGGCGGCGCCCCGGCCTCAGCCTCCCGGGCATCGTGTCGCTTACTTTCGTCCGGCATGAACAGCCGCCAGAACATGCAGACCACCACCGTCGCGCCGAAGCCCGACAGCGCGCCCACAGCGTGATACGGCCAGGTCAGCCAGACGGTCACCTGCCCCCCGACCAGCAGCGGGATCGCCGGAATCACGTAGCCGGCTTCACGCAGCCGTCGCACCACCTCATAGCTGGCAACGAAAATTGCAAGGGCCGCAAGCACCACCCAGCCACGCGGAGCGAACACCAACGTAGCGACGAGAACCGCGCTGATACTGAGGCCAACCGCAATCGCGGCGGGCAGGTCACGGCCTGCCCGGGATTTTTTCTTGGCACTCTGCTGCGGCCCTTCCACCGGCTCGTCGGGCGGGCTGCCTGCGCCGGCATCGGTAATTGCCACAGACTTGGTCGCTGAGCGGTCGCTAGACCTCCAGCAGCTCGCCTTCTTTGTGCTTGACCAACTCTTCGATCTGGGTGACGTACTGCGAGGTGGTCTTGTCCAGATCTTTTTCCGCGCGACCGACTTCGTCCTCACCGGCCTCACCGTCCTTGCGGATCCGGTGCAGTTCCTCCATCGTTTTGCGGCGAATGTTGCGCACCGAGACCTTCGCGTCTTCGCCTTTGCCCTTGGCCTGTTTGACCAGCTCCCGACGGCGCTCCTCGGTGAGTTGCGGCACGGCCACCCGGATCAGGGTGCCGTCATTGCTGGGGTTCAACCCGAGATCAGAGTTGCGAATCGCGGTCTCGATGGCGCCGAGCTGATTGGATTCGTACGGCTTGATGACGACAAGGCGCGCCTCGGGGACGTTGATGCTGGCCAGCTGTGTGATCGGGGTGTTGGTGCCGTAGTACTCGATGACGATCCGCGAGAACATGCCCGGGTTGGCGCGGCCGGTGCGGATGGTTGACAGGTCGTCGCGGGCCACCGAGACGGCCTTCTCCATTTTCTCTTCTGCATCGAAGAGAGCTTCATCAATCATGCCGCTCCTCCTCAGGTGGTGACCAGCGTTCCGATCTTCTCACCAGCGACCGCACGGGCGATATTCCCGTCGGTCAGCAGGTTGAACACGAGGATCGGCATGCCATTGTCCATGCAGAGACTGAATGCGGTGGCATCGGCTACCCGCAACCCGCGGTCGATGACTTCGCGATGGCTGATCGCGGTGAGCAGCTCGGCTTCGGGGTTCACCCGCGGATCCTGGTCGAACACTCCGTCAACGGCCTTGGCCATGAGCACCACGTCTGCGCCGACCTCCAGTGCCCGCTGCGCCGCCGTGGTGTCCGTGGAAAAGTACGGCAGCCCCATGCCGGCGCCGAAAATCACCACGCGCCCCTTCTCCAGGTGGCGGACGGCCCGCAACGGCAGATAGGGCTCGGCCACTTGGCCCATGGTGATCGCCGTCTGGACTCGGGTGGCGATGCCTTCCTTCTCGAGGAAGTCCTGCAACGCAAGGCTGTTCATGACGGTGCCGAGCATTCCCATGTAGTCCGACCGGGTGCGCTCCATGCCGCGCTGCTGCAGCTGTGCGCCGCGGAAGAAGTTGCCTCCGCCAATGACCACAGCCACCTGCACTCCGCCGCGGACCACCTCGGCGATTTGGCGTGCCACCTGGGCCACGACATCGGGATCCAGCCCGACCTGGCCGCCGCCGAACATCTCGCCGCCGAGCTTGAGCAACACTCGCGAATATTTGGCTGGACTCGCCTGGTCGTGTGACGATGTCGGCGCGCTTTCAGCGCTGGTCGGCTGGGGTTCCGTCATCAGGCTCCTCGCATGAGAGTGCCATCCCGGCGACCTCACCCGGAACGGCATGTCACATCCTGCCCCATCGTCGCACTGCGGCGGGCCCGGGGTGCACCTATCTGCCCGGCGGTGACGCCGCCGCAACCGCAATGGATCGTCGCCGAACCGACACTGACTCCCGTATGGACATCGCCGACGACGCCGGCCGCAGAACCGATCGCCCGATAGGCCTAGACCTGTCGGTCTAGTAACAAACTACTAGACAGATCTGCCTGCTCGGTCGACTGCGATTTGCGCGACTCGTATCCAAGGCCGGGTCGTCAGGCGTCTAATAGCGTTTCTTCCGGGCATTCGACCGGGCATGTATGTCAATATCATTGACATGGGTGACATCGAAGGTGCTCCGCTGGGCTACCTTCTCTACCGCGTGGGAGCCGTTCTGCGGCCAGAGGTTTCCGCCGTGTTGGGCCCGCTCGGCCTGACGCTCCCCGAATTCGTTTGCCTGCGCATCATTTCGATGTCTCCGGGGCTGTCCAGCGCCGAATTGTCCCGGCACACCAACGTGACACCTCAGGCCATGAACACCGTGTTGCGCAAGCTGGAAGACATTGGCGTGGTGACGCGGCCGGCATCGGTGTCTTCGGGGCGTGCGCTGCCGGCCACCCTGACCAGTCAGGGCCGCGCCCTGCTGAAGCGCGCCGAAGGCGCGGTCCATATCGCTGATGCCCGCATCCTGGCCAAACTGACCGCACCGCAGCAGCGCGAGTTCAAAAGAATGCTGGAGCAACTCGGGTCCGACTGACCGGCCGCGTTTCAGGCGTGGATCCGGGCCCACGGGCGGGCCTCTTCGAGCTCGAAGGCCAGTTCCAGCAGCAGCGCTTCCTGCCCGACGTCTGCGGACAGCATCATGCCCACCGGCATTCCGTTCGCGGATTGGGCCAGGGGCAGCGAAATCGCGGGGTCCCCGCTGACGTTTTGCAGCGGGGTGAACGCGACCCAATCGATGAGGCGGTCGATGACCTGTTGATAGTTGGTGGGAGCGAGGTAGCCGATCTGCGGGGTTTCTTCGGCCACCGTTGGGGTGAGCAGCGCGTCGTAGGTCGTGAAGAACTGCGCGCTGCGCCGCCGCAGCCTGCGCAATCGCGCAATCGCCAGCGGGAGCCGGTGCAGGTTGCGACGGGTGTGGCGAGCCAGGCCCACCGTCAGGCTGTCCAATCGGGTGCGGTCGAACGTCGGGCCGAACGCACGCCGGCCGGCGCCCACCTGAGCGAACGCCAGAAAACCCCAATACAGCACGAAATCGTCCACGAAACTGGCCGGTGCCGGGGGTTCGTCCACGAGTTCGACGCGGTGCCCCAATTCCTCGAGTAAACCGGCCGACTTCAGCGTCAGGTCCCGCATTTCGGGGGCGCACTCACGCCGAACAGAGCGGGTCACCACGGCAATCCGCAGGCGCTGCCGACCGGGACCGGTGATGTCCCCGATCGGTGCCAGCTTGGGATTGCGCCAGATGCGCTCGGCCTCCCGATAGAAGGCCGCGGTGTCACGCACCGAACGCGTCAGCACGCCGTTGGTGACGATGCGCACCGGCATCCGGCGCAGTTCGGGGTCCAGCGGCAACCTGCCACGCGACGGCTTGAGCCCCACCAGCCCGTTGCAGGAGGCCGGAATTCGGATCGACCCGCCGCCGTCGTTGGCGTGCGCCATCGGCACCACGCCGGCGGCGACGAACGCACCGGATCCCGACGATGACGCGCCGGCCGTGTAGTCGGTGTTCCACGGGTTGCGAACCGGCCGCAACCGCGGGTGTTCGGCGGAAGCGTTGAACCCGAACTCCGACAGCTGGGTCTTGCCCAGGGACGTCGGCCCGGTGGCCAGATACAGACGGGTGAACTCGCCGTCGGCGACCGCGTCGCGGGGTGACCACGCGTCGGTGCCCCGCATCGTCGGCTGCCCGGCGACGTCGATGTTGTCCTTGATGAAGGTCGGGACGCCACCAAAGAACCCGCCGGCCAGGCTGGCCGCCGCGGCCACACGCGCTTGGTCGAATGCGTTGTAGGCCAAGCCGTTCAGGACGGGATTGACCGCCTCGGTGCGGGCGATCGCGGCCTCGACGACCTCGCCACTGCTGACCCAGCCGGCGCGGATGGCATCGGCGAGGCCTACCGCATCGAGGTCACCGAGGGCGTCGTCACCGAAAGCGTGCACGCGTCGCATGCCAACGACGCTATCTCAACGCGGGCCACCCACTGTCCGCGCTTAGGCCTGACCAACCTCGAACCGAACGAAGCGCGTCACCGTCACGCCGGCCTCATCGAGTAGCGCCTTCACGGTCTTCTTGTTGTCGGACACCGACGGCTGCTCGAGCAACACCGCGTCCTTGAAGAAGCCGTTCAGCCGGCCTTCGACGATCTTGGGCAGCGCCTGCTCCGGCTTGCCCTCTTCCTTGGCGGTCTCCTCGGCGATGCGACGCTCACTGGCCACGACCTCTGCCGGGACATCGTCGCGGGACAAATAGCGCGCCTTGAGCGCGGCGATCTGCAGCGCGACCGCGTGCGCGGCCTCTTTACCCAACGCGTCCGAGCCGCCCTTGTACTCGACCAACACACCCACCGCTGGCGGCAGGTCGGCCGCACGTTTGTGCAGGTAGGTCTCGACGGTGCCGTCGAAGAAGGCGACCCGGCGCAGTTCGAGCTTTTCGCCGATCTTCGCCGAAAGCTCGGCAACGGCCTGCTCGACGGTTTTGCCGGCTCCGGCTTCGGCCGCCTTGAGCGCGTCGACGTCGGCGGCCTTGGACTTGGCCGCCGCCGCGACGACTACGTCGGCCAGCGCTTGAAACTCGGCGTTCTTAGCGACGAAGTCGGTCTCGGAGTTCAGCTCGATCAACGCGCCACCTTTGGCCGCCACCAGACCTTCGGCGGTGGCCCGCTCGGCACGCTTGCCGACGTCCTTGGCGCCCTTGATCCGCAGTGCCTCGACCGCCTTGTCGAAATCGCCTTCGGTCTCCACCAGCGCGTTCTTGCAGTCAAGCATGCCGGCACCGGTCAGCTCCCGAAGTCGCTTGACGTCGGCAGCGGTGTAGTTCGCCAATGCTCAGCCTTTCCTAGGATGCATCTGTGGTTGGTTCTGTCGTTTCCGCGGCAGCGTCGGTCGGGGCGCTGGCGGTAGCGCTGGCCAGCAGTTCCTGCTCCCATTCCGCAAGCGGCTCGGCGGCTTCGGCCTCGGGCTTGCCGTCGGCGCGGCCAGCGCCGGCGCGGGCCTGTAGGCCCTCGGCGACCGCAGAAGCGATCACCTTGGTCAGCAGAGCGGCCGACCGGATCGCGTCGTCGTTGCCCGGGATCGGGTAGTCGACCAGGTCGGGGTCGCAGTTGGTGTCCAAGATCGCGATGATCGGGATGTTCAGCTTGCGAGCCTCCGCGACCGCAAGGTGCTCCTTGTTGGTGTCGACAACCCAGATCGCCGACGGCACCTTGGCCATATCGCGGATACCGCCGAGGCTCCGCTCCAGCTTGTTCTTCTCACGGGTCAGCATCAAGATTTCCTTCTTGGTGCGGCCCTCGAAGCCACCGGTCTGCTCCATGGCCTCGAGCTCCTTCATGCGCTGCAGCCGCTTATGCACGGTGGAGAAGTTGGTCAGCATGCCGCCCAGCCAGCGCTGGTTCACGTACGGCATCCCGACGCGGGTCGCTTCGGCCGCGACGGATTCTTGTGCCTGCTTCTTGGTGCCGACGAACATGACGCTGCCACCGTGGGCGACGGTCTCTTTGACGAACTCGTACGCCTTGTCGATGAAGGTCAGCGTCTGCTGCAGGTCGATGATGTAGATGCCGTTGCGGTCGGTGAAGATGAACCGCTTCATCTTGGGATTCCAGCGACGGGTCTGGTGCCCGAAGTGGGTGCCGCTGTCAAGCAGCTGCTTCATGGTTACTACGGCCATGCTTATGCCTTACTTGTGTCGGTTGTTCGCCTGGCATCGGGTGAAGCCAGGCCCTGGCGTCTGCTGCGATGCCGGACCCGTTCCGGATCCCCTGAGGGGAAACCGTCGCGGGACCGCCCGGCATGTGGTGCGATCTCCTAAGAAACGGGAGCCGCGGTGCAGGCGCGCGAAGTCAGCCCACTAATGCGAGCTGCGACCAGGAGTTTACACGTCTTACTCCACAGAACTCGCCACGGTGACTGGCCCCTTCGCCGTAGCGCCGCTGAACTGACCCGATGCGACGGCTGGCGCTGGTTCTGTGGCTGACGCTTTTCGCGGCTGCCCCGGCGTCTGCCGAGGACGCGCGGCTGGACTGGCCGTTGCGTCCACCTCCGACGGTGGTGCGGGGATTCGACGCGCCGTCGCCGAATTGGCATCCCGGGCACCGCGGTGTCGACCTGTGGGGCACGCCTGGCCAACCGGTGTATGCCGCAGGCGGCGCGACCGTGGTGTTCGCCGGGCTATTGGCAGGACGGCCGGTGGTGTCGCTGGCCCACCCCGGCGGTTTGCGCACCAGCTACGAGCCGGTCCGCGCTGCCGTCCAAGTCGGTCAGTCGGTGACTTCGCAGACGATGATCGGCCAGCTGATGGCCGGGCACATCGGCTGCCCCGCCGCGGCGTGTTTGCACTGGGGTGCGATGTGGGGTCCGGCTTCGAGCGCCGACTACGTCGATCCGCTGGGCCTGCTGAAATCCACTCCGATCCGGCTCAAGCCGCTGCGAGGCTAGGCCCGCGGGTGGGCCTGATCGTGCACTGCGCGCAACCGGGCGACCGCGACATGGGTGTACAGCTGCGTGGTAGCCAGGCTGGAATGACCGAGCAACTCCTGGACGATCCGCAGGTCAGCCCCGCCTTCGAGCAGGTGAGTGGCCGCGCTGTGGCGCAGCCCGTGTGGCCCTATGTCGGGCGCGCCGTCCACTGCGGCGACGGTCTGGTGCACGACCGTGCGCGCCTGGCGCGGGTCCAGCCGGCGACCCCGGGCGCCCAGTAACAGCGCCGGCCCGGACTCCGCGACGGCCAATGCGGGACGTCCGTCGGCCAGCCAGGCGCGCAACGCATCGGCGGCCGGCACCCCGAATGGCGCGGTGCGCTGCTTGTTTCCTTTGCCTAAAACCCGCACCAACCGGTGGTGGCTGTCCACGTCGTCGACGTCCAGGCCGCACAGCTCGCTCACCCGGATACCGGTGGCGTACAGCATCTCCACGATGAGCCGATCCCGCAGGGCCATCGGGTCGCCCTGCTCAGCACCGGATTTCGCTGCGGCCATAGCCTCGAGCGCCTGGTCCTGACGCAGCACCGCCGGCAGGGTGCGGTGCGACTTCTGCACCTGCAGCCGAGCGCCGGGGTCCCCGTTCAGCAGGCCGCGCCGCGCGGCCCACGCCGTGAACGTCTTGACCGCCGAGGTGCGCCGGGCCAGCGTGGTGCGGGCCGCACCGGCGCCGGCCCCGGCCGCCAGCCACGAGCGCAGGATCGGCAGGCTCAGCGCGTCCAAACCTCCGCGCCCGTCGAGAAAACCGAACAGCGACCGCAGGTCGCCCAGGTAGGCGCGTCGGGTGTGCGCCGACCGGCCGCATTCCAACTCCAGGTACTGGTCGTACGCGTCGAGGATCTCCTGCATTGCCCCACCGTCGCAGGCACAACCTCCCGGGGCTCAGTCGACGCGCCGAAGCGTTTCCGGGGTGAGATCTTTGAGTGCCGGATATCCGTCGACGGCCATGATCAGGTCCGCTTCGGCAAGCATCATCCGCAGCACGTGCACGATGCCGTCGACACCGCCGAGCGCCAGACCGAAGGCGTACGGGCGGCCCACGCCCACCGCGGTCGCGCCCAGCGCGAGCGCCTTGACGACGTCGGCTCCGCTGCGGATGCCCGAATCGAACAAGACCGGCAGCCCGTCAGCGGCCTCGACCACCCCCGGCAGGCAATCCAGCGCGGGCAGGCCACCGTTGGCCTGCCGGCCGCCGTGGTTGGAGCAGTAGATGCCGTCGACTCCGCCGTCCTTGGCGCGCCGTGCGTCGTCGGGGTGGCAGATCCCCTTGACCAGCAGCGGTAATTTGGTGAGCGAACGCAACCAGCCCAGATCGTCCCAGGTCAAGGGGCTTCCGAAGACTTGCGCCCAGCGCAGCACGGCGCCTTGCGGGTCTTCCTCCGGCGGGCGTTGCAGGCTCGCGCGGAAGACCGGATCGCTGGTGTAGTTGCTCAGGCAGTGTCCGCGGAGCTGGGGNNTGCACCAGGCTGGCCGCCAGCTCGCGGTCGGTCGGTGTGTACAGCTGAAAGAACCCAGGAGTGTCGCCTAACGCCGCCGCGACGTCTTCCATCGGATCGACCGACAAAGTGGAGGCCACCATCGGGACGCCGGTGCCGGCGGCCGCGCGTGCGGTGGCCAGGTCGCCATGGCCATCTTGGGCGCACAGCCCGATGACGCCGATCGGCACCATGAACATCGGCCCAGGCAAGGTCAGGCCGAACATCTCGACTGACAGGTCGCGGTGGGCGGCGCCGACGAACATGCGCGGGATCAGACCCCACCGGTCGAAGACCTCACGATTGGCGCGCTGAGTGCGCTCGTCACCCGCTCCGCCCGCCACGTACGACCACACCGATGGCGGGAGTGCTTTTTCGGCCTTGGCCTCCAGCTCCGCGAAGACCATCGGCAGCGATGGCACGACACCAGCCAGGCCCTGAAAATAGATCTCGTTCTGGTAATCGCCGAATGCCATGCGATCAGAATGCCAGCATCAGGTCAGGCTGACGAGCATCTACTGAGTCCCCGCCTCGGCGGTGGCCAGCTCCTTCTTCCATTGGCGGAACGTTTCTTCGGTGCGCCCGCGCCGCCAGTACCCGGAGATCGACGACGCCCATTTCGCTTCCACGCCGCGCTCTTTGCGGATGTAGGGCCGCAAGTTGTGCATAACGGCCTGCGCCTCGCCGTGGATGAAGACCTGCACCTGCCCCGGCAGCCACTCGGCGGTGGTGACCGCTTCGATCAACGGCGCGAAATCACCGGCATGCTCCTCGGGAACCAGATCGGCGCGGCCCCCGCGGTAGATCCAGCGCACCTCAACGGCCTCCGGAGCGGTCAACGGGATCTCGTCCTCCGGGCTGGCGACTTCGATGAAGACCTTCCCGATTGCGTTGGCGGGCAACGCTTCCAGTGCGGAGGAGATAGCCGGCAGCGCGGTTTCGTCGCCGGCCAGCAAGTGCCAATCGGCGGCCGGATCCGGCGTGTACGCGCCACTCGGTCCCATCAGATAGATGGGCTGGCCGGGTTTGGCCGACGCCGCCCAGGCTCCCGCTACCCCGTGGTCACCGTGCACGACGATGTCCAGCGTGATCTCGCCGGCCG
>PLSK01000251.1 GCA_003165155.1 Mycobacterium sp.
GGGCCGAGCTGCAGCGCCGTTTCCAGCACCGCGGCCACCCCGGACCCATTGTCGTTGATGCCCGGGCTGTCCCGCGGACTGTCGAGATGTGCGCCGACCATCACCACGTCGTTCGATGAGCCGGTCTTCGTCTGCGCCAGCACGTTTCGCGATGTGATCTTGATGTTCTCGGCGTCCAGCACGAGGCGGACCGGCGAGGTGGTGCGCACTAGCGCAGCGGCGCCGCTAGTGCCGACAACAGCGACCGGCACAGTCAGCTGCTTGAAATAGCCGGGATTGAACAATGTAGCCGGAGCTCCGTTGCCGTTGGGCGCGCTGATCACGATCAGCGCCGCGGCTCCCCTGGCCACCGCGCTGTTCTGCTTGTCGACAACGGAGCAGCGACTGTCGTCGACGACGGCTATCGCGCCCTTCGGAACGGCGGCAGGGTAATCGCCGGGTGCACAGCCCGCCGGTTGGGTTGGGCGGATCGGCTGTCCAGTCAGGCCAACGGACGGCGTCCGGACCAGCATCGATGCCTGGTCGACCCGGTAGGTGCGGCCGGCAACCGTCAGCGCCGGGTTGCCCGGCGACACTGAGTACAACCGGTCGAACTGCGGCGTCGATACATCGAAGCCCTTGCCGCGCAGCATTTTTGCCACATATTCGACGCTGGCGTCGTAACCCGGTGTGCCCTCCGCCCGGTTGCCCTTGTTGGCGTTGGCGATATCTTGCAGTGCTTGCAGGTGTGCGAACAACCGTTCCCCGGTTACCTTCTCGGCCAATTCGCGACCCAGATCCGGTGCCGTGGCGGGCGCCCCCTGCCGCGCCGACGAGCATCCCGCCAACAGTCCGGTCAGCAGCAGTATCGCCGCGCCCAGTCGACGGATCATGATTTGGTGAGCAGGTGGCGGGTGCGGTCGTCGGCGACCGGCACCCCATTTCGACCGCTGAGGTCCTGCGAATACAAAGCGACCGCGTAGGCAACGCCTCCGCCATTGATGCCCAGCGAGACGCGGTCGATGTGGTCGAGAGTATCGGTCTTCTGGTGATAGTTGGGGTCGAACGGCTGGTCGGGCGCCCCGCCCCACAGCTTGGCCTGCTCATCAGACTTCTTGGTCTCCGCCCCGGAGAACAGCCCGCCGGCCGGGATGCCAGCCAGGGTGAAGCCGTCGTAGTCAGAGCGGCCGTCGAACGAGGTGTCCTGCGCAGTCTTGCCGGCCGCCTTCAGATAGGCGACCAGTGTGCGTTCAATGCCGGCGGAGCCTTCCGGTACCACCGGCTTGCCACGGGCATCCAGCGATAGCGACTGGTCTCCGTCATAGGTGAAGTAACCGGGGTTGGGTGAAGCGAGCATGTCGAAGTTCAGGTAAAGCGCAATGTCTTTGAGTTGGTCGAGGTTCAGGGATTCGACATAGTTGCGCGATCCGATCAGGCCGAGTTCCTCTGCGCCCCAGAAACTGAACCGTACCGCGCTGTGCACTTGCGGTGAGTTACCCAGTTGCACCGCGGTTTCCAATACCGCGGCCACTCCGGATCCGTCGTCGTTGATGCCCGGTCCCGCGGGCACGCTGTCCAGGTGCGCACCCGCCATCACCACGTCGGTGGGCGACCCCGTCTTGGTTTGCGCGACGACGTTGCGGGCCCGGAAACTTTGCGTGCTCGCGTTGAGCTTGATCGTGGTCGGCCCCCGCTGCGCGCGCAGCTGCGTGCCGACGGACTTGGTCACGTTGACCACCGGGATCTTGACGTCGGCATCTGCGCCCAGGGTGCCACCCATTTGCTGCTCGTCGACATTGTCAGCGACGACCATCGCCACCGCGCCCCTTCCGGCCGCAGTGTTCCCTTTCTGGTTGAACGGGCAGCCGCCACGGTCCACCAGCACCACCGCGCCCTGCACCGGCAGTCCGTCGTAGTCGGAGGCCGTGCAGCCCGGCTTGTCGCCGGCGGACGCGGCCACCAGCGGGCCGGTCACCCCGTCCGGCCCAGTGCCGAGACTGTACTCGACCGCACTGCCCTCCACGGTCCTGCCACTGACCGTCACCGACCCCTTGTCCGCGTGAAACACACGAGCCGAAAACTCGGGCGTTTGCACGTCAAAGCCGCTGTTGTGCAAAGTGGTTACCACATAGTCGACGCTGGCTTCGTAGCCGTGGGTGCCCACCGCCCTGGTGCCGTTGTTGGCGTTGGCGATGTCCTGAAGTTTCGACAGGTGCGCCATCATCGCGTCGATGGTTACCCGGTTACGCAAACCGCTGGCGAACTCGGCCGCGGCGGAGTTGCCGGGCTGCTGCGACGACCGATTGAAGCAGCCGGTCAGAAATAAAATGAGGGCAACCACGGCGAGCAGCACTGGGATCGTCATTGCTTTGTGCACCATCTCGGCCAAGGTTAGACCGCGGTTGTCAGAATCAGACGTGCAGCGCGCTGAATGGCGGAAAGGGAATGTTTCGCACCACAAACCACACCGCCACCAACGACAGCGTCACAACCGCGGCCCAGCGATGGTGTTGCCAGCTCCTGATCTGGCGGCCCGTCACGCGGCCGTAGGTCCAGGCCAGGTACGCCCACACCAACAATATGGCCGCCAGCAGACCCAGAGCGTTGAACCGGGCGGCCGCCAATAAATTGCCGTGCATGAGTGAGTACAGCATCCGCGCGGTGCCACATCCCGGACAGTCGATGCCCAACAGGGCCTTCGTTGGGCATAACGGCAGCGGACCACCCGGGGTGGTTGGATCACCTACCCACACGGCCGCACAGACGCACGCTGCGGATGCGACCACCAGCAGTGGTGCGCCGAGACTAAGCGGCACCGACCGTTGGCGGACTATCACCCTTGCCTAGCCTAGCCTGGCCCTTAAAATGCTGAAAACAGCACGGCCGCAGCCGTATTCGTATCAGAGTTCATGGTCGCCACATTGACCCCAATGACGATCACGTTGACGATCAATCCAACGATGACCGACCAGGTCACCCATTTCTTGGCACTGTCGGCGGCAGCCTGAGCCTCCGCGAACTGGCCTTGCGCCCACAACCCATTAACCGACGCGGACTTGACGATCGCCACGATGCCGAGGGGGAGGCAGCAGAACAGTGTCACCAGGATGGACCACACCAAATAGTTCTTCGGCGCTTGCCCTGCGGGCTGCGGCGGCGGGTAAGCGGGTGGTGGTGGCTGTGCAGTCATGGATTCTCCAGTCAAGAGAAGTTAGCTGGACGTACAGCGGTGCCTACCATACCGGACGTGGGTCCCGACGGCGCAGTGCGCGGCGCGCAAATACACTCCTGAGATGTCTCACCTCAGCAATGCGTTGCGCGCCATGACGGCCGCGGCGCTGATGGGCAGCTTCGCCTGCCTAGGTTCGGCCGCCGCGAGCGCTGACCCCACCACCAGCAACTCGCCAGCTATCACCACCCTCGCCGCCTCGTTGTCGAAGGGCTACAGCCTTAATAACTGCACTTCGCAGGATGTGACCGGGAGTCAGGCCGGTAGTCAACTGGCCGTGCTCACTTGCGGACCAAGCTCCGACTCCGGCGGGCCTGCTCAGGCCAAATACGTTCTTTTCAGCGGTCCCGCCGATCTAGCGGGCTCGTTCAAAGCCAGCATCAAAGACGACACCCTGACCGCGTGCGGGGACGCCGGCCAGTCACCGACCCCCTGGCATCAGGGCACCGCCGGCGGGGGAACGGTCGCGTGCGGGACGTACCAAAGCGCCGCGGAGATCATCTGGACCATTGACGCCAAAAACATATTGGCCTACGTGCGTGCATCCAACAGCGACGTCTCCGCCCTCTACCAGTGGTGGCGGACCAACGGTTGATCCGCAGGGGCTACAGCGGGTCTAGCACCAGTTGCGCCACCGCGCGCATCCCGGCGGCATTGGGGTGCAGCGGCGCCGGTCGGCCCGGAAGCGGCACCCCGTATCTGGCAGGCAGGGTGGTCCAAGGTTCGGCCGACCAGGCGTGGTGGTCCCGACTCGCCGCACCGGCACGGACCACCTCGCAGCCCGTTGCAGCCGCTGCGTCGGCCGTAACCCGTTCCAGGGTTTCGGCTACGTGGCGGCCCACATCGGCGTCCGCTTCGGAAAGCGGCGCGGCGGGCGCACCCCCGGGCGGCAGCATCGTCAGGTAGTCGACGAAGAAGATCCGCGCGGCTGGGGAGCGCTGACGCAGCGCGCTCCCGACCGCGCACAACGAATCGAACACGTCGGCCAGCGCGCGGTCGCGCGCGTCCCGGTCGAGCAGCTCAGATATCCGGCCACCAAGCAGCGGCAGCCGACGCGCCGCGACCGGCAGCGCGGCGGCCATCAGCAGTGGAACGTAGCCGACATCGTTGCCTCCGATGGTGACCGTGACCAGCGTCTCCGATCCGTCCAGCGCCGTGATCTGGGGTGGTGCGCCGCGCTGCTGATCGACCAGCACGTGGGCAGTGGTCGCGCCGGAAAAGGTGACGTCAACAAAGTTCGGGCCCGGATCGAGGCTCAGGCGTTCCGCGACCAGGTGTGGATAGTTGCGCGCCGATCGGCCCGACCATCTGGGTGCACCCACGGCGCGGGGTCCGATACCCGGGCCGGCGGCCATCGAACTACCCAGTGCGACATATCGTTTCATAGGTCAGGACTAGAAGCCTGCGCCCAAAAGCGCTTCGGAATCCGGCCGGCCCGGCGTGCCAGATAGCCGGCGGTGACGGCAGCTGCCATCGCGGCGGCCATGGCGGGGGGATCGACGGCCCGGGTCACCGCGCTGGCCAACAGCACGGCGTCGCATCCCAACTCCATCGCCAGTGCGGCATCGCTCGCGGTGCCGATGCCTGCGTCGAGCACCACGGGAACGCCGGCCCGGGCGACAATCATCTCGATGTTGTGCGGGTTGGTGATGCCAAGGCCGGTACCGATCGGCGAGCCCAGCGGCATCACCGCGGCGCACCCGGTGTCCTCCAGCCGGCGGGCCAACGCTGGGTCGTCGTTGGTGTAGGGCAGGACGACGAACCCGTCATCCACCAATTGCTCTGCCGCCCGGACCAACTCGACCGCATCGGGCAGCAGCGTGCGTTCGTCGGCGATCACCTCGAGCTTGACCCAGTTGGTGTTCAGCGCCTCGCGAGCCAGCTGTGCGGTCAGCACCGCCTCGGCAGCGCCGCGGCAGCCCGCGGTATTGGGTAGCGGCGTGATGCCAAGCCGGCTGAGTAGGTGGAGCAATCCCGTTCCGCCCTCAGCGTCGACCCGGCGGATCGCGACGGTGGTCAGCTCGGTGCCCGACGCGATCAACGCCTCTTCCAACACCGCCAGGTTGGTCGCTCCCCCCGTCCCCATGATCAGCCGCGAGGAGAAGCTGCGGTCGCCGATCGCTAATTTGTTAACCACCCTGCACCGCCGTAACCACCTCGAATCGCAGCGGGCCGGATGGCCCGTGAAGCTCCGAAAGCCGTGTCGCCCAGCCGGATCGTGGCAGTACCGAGAGGTCCAAGGCCACGGCGACACCGCGCTCCGGGAAACCCAGCGACTCCATTAACGCGGCGACAGTGGTCTGTTCGTCGACCTCGACCTGTCGTTCGTTGACGTAGACGATCATAAGACGATCACCAGACTGATTACCACCGTGATCCGACCGGAAGAAGCTCGGAGACAATCTGTTCGGCTGTCCACGGCGCCAGCAGAAATCCAGATCGGCCGTGACCGGCGGCAACAAGAGTACGTTCGTCCAGGCGTTGCACGAGGGGCAGATTATCGGGCGTCATCGGGCGTAGCCCGGCGGCACACTCGGCCAGCTCGTACTCACCCAGACCCGGCAGCACCGCACAAGCGTCGTCGAGCAGGTCGCGCACTCCCGACACGACCGGCGCGGTGTCGCGGCCATGCTCATACTGGGTGGCGCCGACAACGACGCCGTCAGCGCGCGGAACCAGATACACCTGCCGACCGTGCACTCGGGCGCGAATAACCCTCTGCGGCAACGGCATGCAACCGTCTCTCCAACGCAGCCGCAGCACCTCGCCCTTCACCGGTCGCACCGGCAGGCCTGGCCATAGCGTAGGGGCGTCGATGCCGTTCGCTATCACCACCATGTCGCCCTCAACATCGGACAGGGCGTTAATCGGGGGCGCCCATCGAACTCCTCGACGCTCGCAGTCCAGGGACAGCGCGTCGAGGACCGCGCGGTTGTCCACTGCCAGTTCGGTTGGCGCCCGAAAGCCGTGCCGTATCCCTTGTGCCAGCAGGGGTTCGACGTCGCGGGCGGCCGACTCCCAGATCACCGGGTGCCCCTGGGTGGACAACCAGTCCGCAACGGTCCGCAGGTCGGCGACATCGGCCTGGTCGACGGCCACCACCAGCGACTCGCGGGCGGTAACCACCCCCGGCGGCAGTCCGTCCAGAAAACCGCCCTCGCGCCACAGCCGCAGCGACTCCAGACCCAGCCGCAGCAACCGCTCTTCGCCGGGCCAACCTTCGCTGTGTGGGGCCAGCATGCCGCCGGCGACCCAGGACGCGCCTCGATCGCCGGTCCTGTGTAGCTGCACAGACCACCCGGCCTGTGCCGCCCGGCGCGCCACCGACAGCCCGATGACACCGCCGCCGATGACAGCGAGCGACCCCGACATGAGTTGGCCTCCCTTCGCCGGCATGACCCGGATCAGGTGTGACGGTAAGGGCAGGTCCAGGTTGCAAGCTGGCTTGCAAAATGGTTTAGCCCACTCTCAGCCCCGCAGAAACTCCGCCCGGGACTCCCGTGTTGCCTCTACACGCTAGCGGCTAGCGTCGCCGTGTGCACGAACCCCGTCTCGCCCGACTAACCACGGCACAGCTGTATCTGTGCACCGATGCCCGGCGTGAACGCGGTGATCTGGCCGAGTTCGCCGATGCCGCGCTGGCCGGCGGCGTCGACATCGTCCAGCTGCGTGACAAGGGTTCGGTCGGTGAGCAGCGGTTCGGCCCGCTCGAAGCGGGCGACGAGTTGGCGGCGCTCGAGGTCCTCGCCGACGCCGCCCGGCGCCATCGCGCCCTTTTCGCGGTCAACGACCGCGCCGATATCGCCCGCGCCGCCGGCGCCGACGTGTTGCATCTGGGGCAGGGCGACCTTCCGCTGGACGTAGCGCGGGAGATCGTCGGGCCGGGCTGCCTAATCGGCCTGTCCACCCATGACGGGGAGCAGGTGGCCGCGGCCGGGGCCGCGAACGTCGACTATTTCTGCGTCGGCCCCTGCTGGCCCACCCCGACCAAACCAGGCCGCGCGGCCCCGGGCCTGCATCTGGTGAGGCGCGCCGCCGAAATCACCACCGGCAAACCCTGGTTCGCGATCGGCGGTATCGACGCGGACCGGCTGCCCGCCGTGCTCGACGCCGGTGCCCGACGGGTCGTGGTGGTGCGTGCCATCACCGCGGCCGACGACCCGCGGGCCGCGGCCGAACGTCTCAAGTCGGCGCTTGCAGCAGCGAGCTGATCCGAAGACTCAGTTGCGACGGCGCGTGACCGGCGTCGCCGGGCATGCACCAGACGAAGACTCCGGCCTCGATCTCCATGGTGCGCGGCAAGCGCCGGCGCCGTTCGTCCTCCTCGCCCAATGGAACCAGCGCCCGGGAGGTGCGCAGGCGCTGCCAGCTGGCGGCAAAGGCGGGATGCAGCGGGAGCTGCGCCACCTCGTTCTCGCCAACCCAGCGCAGTTCGGCGCTTTCCCGGTTGGGCACCGTCTGCAGCAGCTCGCCGGCGTCGGCGACGACGGTGGTGTAGGTCCACGCCATACCGCCGATCCCGGCCACCTCAGACGTGACCACCGTCCCTCGCACCGACAGCCGGTCGGCCGTCAGCCCGGCCTCTTCGCGGGCTTCACGGACCGCGGTCTCCTCGGCGGTCTCGTGGCTGTCTCGAGCACCGCCCGGCAAACTCCAGGTGCCGCCCTGATGGCTCCACACTGCCCGATGCTGCAGTAAGACCGCGGGGGTGCCGTCGGGCCGCGGGGCACGTAGCAATAGACCAGCCGCGCCATGCCGGCCCCAGAAGTGAGCGCCGTTGTCGGATACCACCCATCCGTCACCGTCGCCATGCACGAGTTCAGGATATGCGGGGCCCGGATCGAGAACGAACGCGACGCGAACCGGTTAATCCGAGCAATATGAGTCGGCCTCCCCCCATCTACCGGAACCTGCTCTTAGAATTCGCTTATAGAGTTCGTTTGACGACCGAGAGATGAGGTCTGAACAGACGTGACGGTTGAGCTGGCGCACCCGTCGACCGAGCCGCTGGGGTCGCGGTCACCGGTCGAGCCGGCTCATCCCCGCTGGTGGTTCATCTCGACGACGCCGGGCCGCATCCTTGCCGTCGGGATCGTTCTGGCGGCCCTGGGTGTCGGCAGCGCGTTCGCCACCTCGACGACCATCAACCACCGGCAGCAAGTGCTGACGACGGTGCTCAACCACACCGAGCCGCTGTCATTCGCCGCCGGGAGGCTCTACACCACGCTGTCCGTGGCCGACGCCGCGGCGGCCACCGCGTTCATTGCCCAGGCTGAACCCCGCCCGGTCCGGCTTCGCTACGAGCAGGCCATCACCGACGCTGCGGTGGCCGTGACCAGGGCGTCAAGCGGGCTGACCGACGAACCACTGGTGCAGTTGCTGGGCAAGATCAATGCCGAATTGGGCGTCTATACCGGGCTGATCGAGATCGCGCGCACCAACAACCGGGAAGGCAACCCGGTCGGATCGTCCTACCTGTCCGAGGCGTCGGGTCTGATGCAGTCGACGATCCTGCCGGACGCGGCGCAGCTCTACCAAGCGACCTCCGCGCGGGTGGACACCGAGACCACCGCCTCGACCGAGATCCCGGCCCCGGTGATCCTGGTCCTGCTGACGACTGTGGTGTTCGGCGCGTTCTCCCATCGCTGGCTGGCCCGGCGCACCAGGCGCCGAATCAATCCAGGTCTGGTCGTTGGCGCGCTCGGTATCCTTGTCATGGTGGTGTGGATGGCAATTGCGCTGACGATCTCCACGACGGCCAGTCGGAGCGCCAAAGTCACCGCCGCCGAGTCGCTCAAGACCGTTACCAATGTCGCGATCACCGCCCAGCAAGCACGAGCCGACGAAACGCTGTCGCTGATCCGGCGCGGCGATGAGCAGGTCCGGAAGGAATCCTTCTACCAGCGGATCGACTCCATGCACCAACAGCTCGACCGCTACATGGCCCGCAGTGATGCCGTCGACAAAGCCGACTTGCAAGGCGCCGACCAGCTGCTGGTCCGCTGGCGGCAGGCCAACGACAGGATCAACACATACATCTCGGTGGGCAATTATCGGGCCGCCACCCAGGTCGCGCTGGGCTCCGGTGAGGACGACTCCACTCCCGCATTCGACAAGCTCGAAGACGGCCTGGGCAAGGCCATGGACCAAAGCCGGACCCAGCTGCGCAACGACGTCCTCAACGCGCGCAGCGGACTGTCCGGCGCCCAAGTCGGCGGCGTGGTGCTCAGCCTGAGTGCGGCCATCGCGGTCGCCCTCGGCCTGTGGCCCCGACTGAAGGAGTATCGGTGATGCCGCGCCGCCCCGGGCTCCGGCGGGCGTGCTTGCGTTTCGGGGTGCTCGCCACGACAGTTATCTTGGCCGGCTGCGGCCAAGCGGAAACGCTTTCGGTGCAGGCTGTTCCGACACTGCCGCCGCCGACACCGTTGGGCATGGAGCAAATGCCGCCGGCGCCCCCGCTACCGCCCGACAACTCCAGTCAGGACTGCAACCCGACCGCCAGCCTGCGCCCCTTCGCCACCAAGGCCGAAGCCGACGCTTCGGTGGCCGATATCCGCGCCCGCGGCCGGCTGATCGTCGGGCTCGATATCGGCAGCAACCTATTCAGCTTCCGGGACCCGATCACCGGCGAGATCACCGGATTCGACGTCGACATCGCCAGCGAGATCGCGCGCGACATCTTCGGCGCCCCTTCCCATGTCGAGTACCGGATCCTGTCCTCCGAGGAGCGCACCACCGCGCTGCAGCACGCGGAGGTCGACATCGTCGCAAAGACCATGACCATCACCTGCGACCGGCGCAAGCTGGTGAACTTCTCCACCGTCTATCTCGACGCCAACCAGCGCATCCTGGCGCCGCGTGACTCGCCGATTGTCAAGGTGTCCGATCTGTCCGGCAAGAGGGTCTGCGTGGCCAGGGGCACCACATCGCTACACCGGATCCAGGAGATCGACCCGGCCCCGGTCATCGTGTCGGTTGTCAACTGGGCTGACTGCCTGGTGGCGATGCAACAGCGCGAGATCGACGCCGTCAGCACCGACGACTCGATCCTGGCCGGGCTTGTCGAAGAGGATCCCTACCTGCACATCGTGGGGCCCAACATGGCCACCCAGCCGTACGGCATTGGCGTCAACCTGGACAACACCGGCTTGGTTCGGTTCGTCAACGGCACGCTCGAGCGCATCCGCAAAGACGGCACCTGGAACGCGTTGTACCGCAAGTGGTTGACGGTTCTCGGTCCAGCGCCCGCTCCGCCCACACCGAAGTACGTGGACTGATGGCCGAGCTGGAAGGGGAGTTCGACAGGGACTCCGAGCAAGGAGACACGGAGGGGGGTGCCGTAACGACGCCACGGCCACAGGCCACCCAAGCCCTCTTCCGTCCCGATTTCGACGATGACGACGACCTGCCGATCCTCTCGATCGGCGACGTGGATACCGAATCGCAAGAACGGATCTCGGTGGCGACGCGCGTGCTCCCGCCCGTCAGGCACCTCGGCGGTGGCCTGGTGGAGATCGCCCGGGTGCGCGATATCGACCCGCTCGAAGCGCTGATGACCAATGCGGTGGTACCGGAGTACAAGCGGTTCTGCTGGAATTGCGGAAAGCCGGTCGGCCGGTCCAGCTCGGAGGCCAGGGGGTCATCGGAGGGTTGGTGCCCGTCCTGCGGTAGTCCGTATTCGTTTCTGCCCCAGCTGAATCCCGGAGATATCGTGGCCGGGCAGTACGAGGTGAAGGGCTGCATCGCGCACGGAGGTTTGGGCTGGGTCTACCTGGCGGTCGACCACAACGTCAACGACCGTCCGGTGGTTCTCAAGGGTCTGGTGCACTCCGGTGACGCCGAGGCACAAGCCATCGCAATGGCCGAACGGCAATTTCTCGCCGAGGTCGTGCACCCGCAGATCGTGCAGATCTTCAACTTTGTCGAGCATGCGGACCGGCACGGGGATCCGGTCGGCTACATCGTCATGGAATATATCGGCGGCCAGTCACTCAAGGGCGGCTTCAAAAAGGGCAACGACGACAAACTGCCGGTAGCCGAGGCGATCGCCTATCTGTTGGAAATTCTTCCAGCGCTGGCCTATCTGCACTCTATCGGCTTGGTCTACAACGACCTCAAGCCTGAGAACATCATGCTCACCGAGGAGCAACTGAAGCTGATCGACTTGGGCGCGGTTTCGCGGATCAACTCATTCGGCTACCTCTACGGGACACCCGGCTTCCAGGCGCCGGAGATCGTGCGGACCGGCCCCACCGTGGCCACCGACATCTACACCGTGGGGCGCACGCTCGCTGCGCTCACCTTGAACTTGCGCACCCGCAATGGCCGCTACCAGGACGGGCTCCCCGCAGGCGACCCGGTTCTGCAGACCTACGACTCCTTCGGCCGGTTGCTGCGGCGCGCCACCGACCCCGATCCGCGACGCCGGTTCACCACGGCCCATGAGATGTCCGCACAGTTGATGGGAGTTTTGCGCGAGGTAGTCGCCCAGGACAGCAGCGTGCCGCGGCCCGGGTTGTCGACGATCTTCAGCCCCACCCGCTCACCATTCGGGGTGGACCTGCTGGTCGCGCACACCGATGTGTACCTGGACGGCCAGGTACATTCGGAGAAGCTGACCGCCAGGGAGATCGTGACCGCCCTGTCAGTACCACTGGTCGATCCGGCCGACGTCGCCGCCTCGGTGCTGCATGCGAACGTGCTCTCCCAGCCGGTGCAGACACTGGACTCGCTTCGCGCAGCCCGCTATGGCGCACTGGACGGCATCGACTTGTCCGAGTCGGTCGAGTTGCCGCTGATGGAAGCCCGCGCACTGTTGGACCTGGGTGATGTGGCCAAGGCCACCCGCAAGATCGACGACTTGGCCGAGCGGGTCGGCTGGCAATGGCGCTTGGTCTGGTATCGGGCCGTCGCCGAGTTGCTCGCCGGCGACTACGACTCTGCCATCAAGCATTTCACCGAGGTGCTGGATACCTTTCCCGGCGAGTTGGCGCCCAAACTGGCGCTGGCCGCCACCGGCGAGCTGGCCGGCAACACCGACGAGAACAAGTTCTACGAAACGGTCTGGAGCACCAACGACGGCGTGATCTCGGCGGCCTTCGGGCTGGCCAGATGCCTTTCCGCAGACGGCGATCGAGCCGGCGCGGTGCGCACCCTGGACGAGGTGCCGGTCGCCTCCCGGCATTTCACCACCGCGCGCCTGACCAGTGCGGTGACCCTGATGTCCGGTCGGTCAACAAGTGAAATCAACGAGGAACAGATCCGCGACGCTGCCCGCCGCGTAGAGGCGCTGCCTCCCACCGAACCCCGCGTACTGCAGATCCGCGCCCTGGTACTGGGCGGAGCGATGGACTGGCTAGGGGGCAACGACGCCAGCACCAACCACATCCTGGGGTTTCCGTTCACCGAACATGGGCTGCGACTGGGCGTTGAAGCGTCGCTGCGCTCGCTGGCGCGGGTGGCGCCCACCCAACGGCACCGCTACACGCTGGTCGACATGGCGAACCAGGTACGGCCCACCAGCACGTTCTGACCCGCGTCGAGTGTGCGTCCAGGGCGGAAAATTCGCCGAGATCCCACCCTCAGTGCACGCTCAAAGCCTTTACCGCACACTAGAAGCCGCGATCGCCGCCTCCACCCGACGCAGAACGCGAGCCGGGCTATCCTCTGCCACAACCCGGACGATGATCCAGCCCATCTCTTCGAGCATCTCCAGCCGGCGTATGTCTTTGACGTACTGGTGCCGATCGGTCCGATGATGGTCCCCGTCATATTCCACCCCGACCATCCAGTCCTGCCAGCCCAAGTCGAGGTAGGCGACCGGAATGCCGTCGACACCGAGCACCGGTATCTGAGTCTGCGGCCGCGGGAATCCGGCATCGATGATAAGTAGCCGCAGGTAACTCTCCCGCGGCGACTGCGCACCCGGGTCGACCAGGTCCAGCGCAGTCTCCAATGCTCGCAGCCCCGGCGAGCGCGGATGCGCCTGCGCAACACTGAGCACGTCGTCGACCTTGAAGCCGGTTGCGCGTGCGAGGGCATCCAGCCGCGCGACCGCTGAATGGACAGCACCGCGCCGGCCGATATCGAAAGCAGTCCGCTCGGGCGTTGTCACGGCACACCCTGCCAAAACCTGAGCCTCGCCGTCAGCCAACGCATCTCGCCGAATCACCACGCCGTGGGGCGAACGGGTGCTGCCGCAGATCAACTCGACCGGAACATTTTCAGGAATCCACTTGGCGCCGTGTAACGCCGCGGCGGCGGCACCTGCGATGGTCGCCCCGCGGTTGCACCAGAGCCAGGCTGCCGCGATGCGCAGCTCAAGCGAGGGCTGGAGGTCTTTTCCGACGTAGACGTTCGGAAACACCGCGCGGTAACGCGTCCGCAACTGATGCCGGCTCAACGCGCCACACGCCAACGCCTCGCTGCCGATGAATGGTTCCCCCGCACACTCCATCTTGCGAACAATCCCACGGAGGCGAGGACTCTGATTACGGCTATCCACAACCCGCGTCGAGTGTGCGCTGGCGGCTTCGAAAGTGCACTGAGGGCGGCGTATAGGCGATTTTCTCACCCTGCAAACACACTCGAGGCGCCTGTGGGCTGGGGCTCAAGAAGATCGCAAGCCGATTCAGCCAATTTTCAGCTACCGGCCGCACAGTTATCGCATGGCGGGGCAGTCCACACAGTGGGTCGCCACGGCCCGCGTGCTACGGCGGGCCGGGTTTGGGGTGACCGGGCCCGAGGTGGATGCTGCGGTTACCCGCCCCTGGCCGGCATACGTCGACGCAATGCTGGCCGCGGATCCCGATGCCGACCCGGGTGCCGCCGCTGCCCCGATGCCGTCGCTGGCCGAACCTCGTCCCGTTGGCAAAAGGGCAACACAAGGGGCCCGCAAGCAATACAACCAGCAGCTGTCCGAACAGCAAGGCGTGCTGTCGGATTGGTGGCTGCGCCGCATGACAACCGTTGACCAGCCGATCCACGAGAAGTTGACTCTGTTGTGGCACAACCACTTTGCCACCTCGGCAGAGAAGGTTCGCAGCGCGGCGCACATGGCGGCGCAGAATCAGAAGCTGCGCACCCTCGCACTGGGCGATTTCGGCAACCTGGCCTACACAATGCTGACCGACGCCGCAATGTTGCGCTGGCTGGACGGGCAGAGCAATACCGCCAAGGCCCCCAATGAAAACCTCGCGCGCGAATTCATGGAGCTGTTCGCACTGGGCCACGGAAACGGGTACACCGAGGAAGACGTCCGCGACGGTGCCCGGGCGCTAACGGGATGGGTCATCGGCGCCGACGGCCGAACCTCGATGATCCCCAAACGCCACGACGGCAGTGCCAAAACGCTGTTCGGCCTCACCCGCAATTTCGACGCGGCCGAATTCTGCGACACCGTGCTGGCGCAGCCTAAGTCGGCGGAATACGTCGCCGGACGCCTGTGGCAGCAACTGGCCTCCGACGATCCGCCCTCACCTCAGGCGTTAGGCCGGATCGTCTCGGCCTACGGAACCGGTCGCGATCTGCGGGCGCTGACCCAGGCGATCCTTACCGACGAAGAGTTCACCGGAGGCCGGGCCACCGTGGTCAACACCCCAATCGAATGGCTAGTCGGCGTAATCCGGGCCCTGCGGGTGCCCGCCCAGCCCAAGATGGTCCACGCGACGCTGCGAACGCTGGGGCAGCGACCGTTCTACCCACCCAGCGTCGGCGGCTGGCCAAGCGGGCAGGTCTGGCTGTCCACCGCCAGCGCCGGGGCGCGGCTGCACGCAGCGATCCAGTTGGCGCACGCCGGGGACCTGTCCAGCATCGAGAGCGTCGCAGCCGGAGATCGCATCGATGCGGTCGGATATCTGATCGGCGTCGGAGCGTGGTCGGACCGCACGGTCGAGGCGCTGGAGCCCCTGCTGCACCAACCGCCGCAGTTGGTCGCAGCCGCGGTCAACACGCCCGAATACCTGACGTCCTAGCGAGACTGACCATGCCGGAGATCAATCGCCGCAAATTCCTCATCGCCAGCGCGGGCGCGGGCGCGGCCGGCCTGCTGTCCGGGGCGGTGGCGATCAGCTGGCCGGACCTGATGCGCGCGGCGCAGGACCGGCCGCTGCCCGCCAATGCCGGCGTCCTGGTGATCGTCTCCCTGTACGGCGGCAACGACGGCATCAACACTCTGATCCCATACGCCGACAACGCATATCACGATGACCGGCCTGAACTCGCCTACGCGCCGGGTGATGTCCTACACCTCGATCAGCACCTGGGTCTCAACCCCGCGATGCGGGGTCTGGCTCAACTGTGGAGCCAGCGGCAGCTGGCGGTCGTGCGCGGCGTGAGCTACCCGCAACCCGACCACAGCCACTTCCGGTCCATGGATATCTGGCAGACGGCGTCCCCGTCCGAGCCGGTCCCGACGGGCTGGATCGGCCGCTGGCTCGACGCCGGCGGCGACGACCCGTTGCGCGCGGTCAACATCGGAGCGGTCCTGCCCCCGCTGGCGGTCGGTGCGAAATACACCGCGGCAGCGCTTTCCACCGGCGCCCGGCCGGCCAATGCGGAAAAGTTCGGCTCCATCATGAGTGCGCTGGGTAACGATGATCCAAGCGACACCGTGGCGATGGCCGCGGTTTGCAAGGCCTACCGCGCCGCACGCACCACCGATGCGACCTTCGCGTCCGTCAAACCGGATACCGAGAAACATAATTCGCTCTCCACCCAACTGAGCGTGGTGGCCAACGCGGTCAAGGCTCGTGTCCCGACGCGGGTGTACACAGTGCAACTCGGCGGGTTCGACACACACGCCAACGAGCGCGAAACCCAGCAGCGGCTGCTGCAGACATTCGACACGGCCGTCAGCGGATTCCTGCAGGATATGGCGGGTGACCCTTACGGCAAGAACGTGGTCCTGCTGGCATATTCGGAGTTCGGCCGAAGAGTGCGCGCGAATGCTTCCCAGGGCACCGATCACGGCACCGCCGGTCCCGTTTTCGTCGCGGGCGCACCAGTGCAGGGCGGGTTCTACGGTGAGGAGCCCAGCCTCACCGACCTCCACAACGGAGACCTCAAGTTCAGCACCGACTTTCGCGACATCTACTACGAGCTGCTGTTGCGGACCGTCGGGACTGATCCCACACCGTCGGTCGGCACCGGACGCACCAGCCTGGGCTTCTTATAGGCCTGCCAATGCGTCAACACAGTCCCGCGCGATCGCCAGTTCTTCGTTTGTCGGGACTACCAACACGGTAATCCGTGAGTCGTCTTGTGAAATCCGCCGCGGTCCTTTGTCGGGGCTGAGATTGCGCTCTTCGTCGAGTAGTACGCCGAGCTCACCCATACCGGCCACGGCGTCCCGACGCACCCAGGGCGCGTTCTCGCCGATCCCGGCGGTAAAGGTGATCACATCGGTATGCCGCAGCACTGCGAGGTAGGACCCGATGTACTTGCGCAACCGGTGGATGAACACGTCGTAAGCCAATTGTGCTGATTCATCGCCCGATTCGACCATCAGCTGCAGTCGCCGAAAGTCGCGCTCTCCCGCCAGGCCCCACACCCCGGACCGCTGATTCAGCATGGATTCGATCTCCTCGACGCTCATGTTCGCGCGGCGCCACAGGTAGCTGATGACGCCGGGATCGATGTCGCCGCTGCGGGTGCCCATCACGAGGCCCTCCAGCGGCGTCAGGCCCATCGACGTGTCGACCGGTCGGCCGGCCGCGATCGCCGATGCCGAGTCTCCGTTGCCCAGGTGCAGCACAATCTGATTCAGGCTATCTAACGGCCTGCCGAGGAAGGCGGCGGTCTGCTCGCTCACGTATCGATGCGAGGTGCCGTGAAATCCGTAGCGGCGTATCTGCCACCGCTGCGCCAGCACTCGGTCGATGGCATAAGTCGCGGCCGCGGCTGGCAGGTCGTGAAAGAAAGCCGTATCGAAAACAGCGATCTGCGCGACGTCGGGAAGCAGCTTCCGCGCCACCTTGATGCCCTGTACCGCAGCCGGATTGTGCAACGGCGCCAGCTCTGACAACTTCTCGAGCTCGACGATCCGTGCGTCGTCGAGAAGCGTCGGGCGATAGAAATCCATGCCTCCGTGCACGACCCGGTGCCCGACGGCCAGTAGGCCGCACGACTTCAGGTCTATGCCGGTCTCGGCCAACTCCTCGAACGCCAGACGCAGAGCCTGCTCATGGTCGCCGACCCGCGATGACGGCTCGCCGATCTCCTGGATGACGCCACCCGCCTGAGTGCTGCCCGACTCCGGTTCAACGAGCTTGTATTTCAGCGATGACGACCCGGAGTTGATCACCAGCACGTTGCCGCTATGGGCCATTCCCGACCCCCTGCGCCTGGATGGCGGTGATGGCGACGGTGTTCACGATGTCTTCGATCAGGGCACCACGGGAAAGATCATTGACCGGCTTGCGCAAACCTTGCAACACCGGACCGATCGCGATGGCCCCGCCAGTGCGCTGCACGGCCTTGTAGGTGTTGTTACCGGTGTTGAGGTCGGGAAAGATCAGCACGGTCGCGCGACCTGCTACTGGTGAATCACTCATCTTGGTGGCTGCGACCGCGGGGTCCACGGCGGCGTCGTACTGGATGGGTCCCTCGACGAGCAGATGCGGGTCGCGCGCGCGCACCAATTCCGTTGCCGTCCTCACCTTGTCAACATCGGCCCCAGTGCCAGATTCACCGGTGGAGTAGGACAGCATCGCCACTCGCGGCTCGATGCCGAACTGTGCGGCGGTGCGCGCCGACGAGATGGCGATGTCGGCGAGCTGCTCTGATGTCGGGTTCGGGACAATCGCGCAATCCCCGTATGCCAGCACACGGTCGGGCAGGCACATGAGGAAAATGCTGGATACCGTCGACACGTCCGGAGCGGTCCTGATGATCTCGAAAGCCGGTCGAACCGTGTGCGCCGTAGTATGCGCAGCGCCGGACACCATGCCGTCGACCATGCCGTTGTACACCAGCATGGTGCCGAAATATGAGACATCGCGCATGATCTCACGGGCCTGCTCGACCGTCATGCCCTTTGCCTTGCGTATCTCGGCGTACTGGTCCGCGAATTGGTGCCGCAATTGCTCTGCGCGCGGATCGATTACCTTCGCCTCGTCCAGATCGACACCGAGCTCGGCCGAACGTGAGCGGATTTGAGATTCATCGCCCAGGATGGTCAGATCCGCAACACGGCGCTGCAGGAGGCGGCCGGCGGATTTCAGGATGCGGTCTTCGTCGCCTTCCGGAAGCACAATGTGCTTGCGGTCGGACCGGGCCTGCTGCTGCACACGATGGGTGAACATCTGCGGCGTGGTCACGGTTGGGATCGGGATAGCGAGTTGCGCCAACAGATCCGGGACATCGACGTAGCGGTCCATCAGTTCCAGCGCGGTGTCGATCTTGCGCTGTGAGACGGACGTGATGCGCCCCCGAGCCGAGGCTGCGGCCTCGGCGGTTTCGAACGTGCCCAATGTGGTGGCGACGATGGGGAGCCGCAACCGCAGGCCGGCGACCAACGCCGCGATCGACGGATGCAGCTCCAGTCCACCGTTGATGATGATGCACGACAGGGACGGAAAGCCTTCGGCCGCATGGGCACTGGCGACGGCGAGTACGACGTCGGAGCGGTCACCGGGGGTGATGACCGCCATCCCGTCGCTCAGCCGTTCCAACACGTGGTCGGCGGTCATCCCGGCGACCAGGATGGCCATCACCTCACGTTCCCGCAACTGGGCGTCTCCGCTGATCGGCGTCCCGTCCACGGCCTTCTCCAGCTCGGCGACCGTCGGCGCCGACAACAGCGGTTCTTCGGGCAGCACATAACTGGGCGGGGTAGGCGACGGAAGGGCTGCTAAAGCATTGCGGACCGCACCGAGCTCCGACGGCTCACACCGGTTGGCCACCACTGCGGCGGTGTGGGCGCGCTGTCCGGCGAGTTCGGCCAAACAGACATCGACGAGATCCGCCACGTCATTGGCGGTTCGGCGCTGGGCGTTTACCGCCAGCAACACCGGCGCGCCGAGGTTCACCGCGATCCGCGCATTGATCGAGAGTTCGGCGGGGCTGGGGATGTTCGTGTAGTCGGTCCCGACGATCACTACCACGTCGCACGCCTCGGCCATCGTTTGATACGAGTCGACGATCATGGCGATCGCGGCTTCCTTGTCGGCGTGCAGCTGCTGGTAGGTCACCCCGACGCACTGCTCGTAGGGCAGGCCCACCGTGGTGTGTTGCAGCAGCAGCTCCAGGATGTAGTCGCGGTCGCCATCAACACCCCGCCGGGTGATCGGCCGGAAGACACCGATTTTGGCGACTGTCGCGGTCAACCGGTGCAAGATCCCCAGCGCGATCGTGGACTTGCCGGTCGCCGGTTCGGCCGCGGCGATGTAGATAGCGGACGGACCGGCTGCCACCCCCCTGCCTTTCAGGCCAGCCGCCGCAGCCTGGGCGCCAGATCCTTTTCGAACAGCTCCAGGAACCGGCGCTGGTCATGGCCTGGGGCGTGGAACACCAGGTGGTTGAGGCCCCACCCCACATATTGACCGACCTTTTCGACAGCCTCATCCGGGTCCGACGAGACGATCCAGCGCTTGGCGATCTGTTCGATCGGCAGCGCGTCGGCAGCCTTCTCCATCTCGATCGGGTCGTGAATGCTGGTCTTCTGTTCGGCCGTCAGCGACAACGGCGCCCAGAACCGAGTGTTCTCCAGCGCCAGTTCGGCATCGGTGTCGTAGGAGATCTTGATTTCGATCATCCGGTCGATGTCGTCGGGATTCTTCCCCGCCGCCTCTGCGCCCTCCCTCATCGCGGGGATGAGCTTGTCCTTGTATAGCTCCTCGCCCTTGCCGGAGGTGCAGATGAAGCCGTCACCCGCGCGGCCGGCGTACTTGGCAACCTGCGGGCCCCCCGCGGCGATGTAGATCGGGATGCCGCCCTCGGGCACGTCATAGATGGAGGCGCCCTTGGTGTGGTAATACTCGCCCTGGAAGTCGACCCGGTCACCCAGCCACAGCTCGCGCATCAGCCGCACTGATTCGCGCAGCCGGGCATAGCGCTCCTTGAAGTCCGGCCATTCGCCCTCGTAACCGGTGGCGATTTCGTTGAGCGACTCCCCGGTGCCGACACCGAGGAAGATGCGATCCGTGTAGAGACACCCCATGGTGGCAAAGGCCTGCGCAATGACGGCGGGGTTGTACCGGAACGTAGGGGTGAGCACCGAAGTGCCCAGCTGGAGCCTTTTGGTGCGTTCGCCGACGGCGGTCATCCAGGCCAGCGAGAACGGGGCATGCCCGCCCTTGTGCCGCCAAGGCTGGAAGTGGTCGCTGACGCTGGCGCTGTCCATACCGTGAGCTTCGGCGGAAACGGCCAGTTCGACGAGCTCGCGCGGTGCGAATTGTTCGGCAGATGCTTTGTATCCGAGTTTCAGTTCAGCCACTCGTTCTTTCTACTCCCATCCTCTGGTCGCGACCCGCCGCGCCCGGCTTCGCCGCGCTTGCGATCGCTCCTATCCTCTGGTCGCGACCCGCCGCGCCCGGCTTCGCCGCGCTTGCGATCGCTCCTAGACTCGCGGCATGACGCACCCGTCGTCGGAGACGCCGACTCTTGTTCAGGTAACCGACACCGTCTACCTGGCCCAGGGCCACGCCGTGAACTGGGCGCTGGTTACCGGCGAGACCGGCGTCATGCTGATCGATGCCGGTTATCCAGGTGACCGCGTGGACGTGCTGGCCTCGTTGCGCAAGCTGGGTTATGACGCCCGCGACGTGCGCGCCATCCTGCTGACACACGCGCACATCGACCACCTGGGTTCGGCGATCTGGTTCGCCAACGAGTACGGGACCCCGGTGTACTGCCATGCCGACGAGGTGGGGCACGCGAAGCGGGAGTACCTGGAGCAAGCCTCGGTTTTCGATGTCGCGCTCCGGATCTGGAAACCTCGATGGGCGGTGTGGGGCATGCACCTGGTCCGCAACGGCGGCTTGATCCGCGACGGCATCCCGAGCACCCAGCCGCTGACCGCCGAGACGGCGGCCGGACTGCCGGGTCATCCGATGGCCATCGCCACTCCGGGGCATACCAGCGGCCATTGTTCTTATGTCGTCGACGGCGTGCTGGCCAGCGGCGACGCGCTGATCACCGGCCATCCGCTGCTGCGTCGCAGCGGACCGCAGCTGCTGCCTGCGGTGTTCAGCCACAGCCAGCAGAACAGTATGCGCAGCCTGAGCGCGCTGGCCCTGCTGGACACCCAGATTCTGCTGCCCGGTCACGGCGATGTGTGGCGCGGCCCGATCCGCGAGGCCACCGAAACGGCCATATCGCTGGCCCAGTAAGGGAACTTCATTGTGACGGTGGCCAAGTCGATTGCATTGTTTGCCCTGGCGGCGCTGTTCGAGATCGGCGGCGCATGGTTGATTTGGCAGGGGACGCGTGAACATCGTGGCTGGATGTGGATGGGCAGCGGCGTCGTCGCGCTCGGCGCCTACGGCTTTGTTGCCACCCTGCAAGCCGACGCCCATTTCGGTCGTATCCTGGCTGCGTACGGAGGTATCTTCGTCGCGGGCTCACTGCTGTGGGGAATGGGCTTCGATGGATTTCGGCCCGATCGTTGGGATGTCGCCGGAGCTGTGATCTGCTTGCTGGGTGTGGCCATCATCATGTACGCGCCACGAACTCACTGACACTCACCGACCCTAAGACCCAGGTGCTCGCGCAGGGTTTCGCCGCTGTACTCGGTGCGGAATGCGCCGCGCTCCTGTAACAGCGGCACCACCCGGTCGACAAACTCGTCCAAACCGCGCGGCGTCAGGTGCGGCACCAAGATGAAACCGTCGCACGCGTCGGCCTGGACATACTGGTCAATCTCAGTCGCGACTTGCGCGGCGGTGCCGACGAACTGCTGCCGGTTGGTGACCGCGATTACCAGCTCGCGGATGGACAGGTTCTCCGCCTCGGCACGTTCGCGGTAATCGCGAACCACCGCAGCCGGGTCGACGTGGCGTACCCGGCCCTGGGTGATGCCGGTGTCGTCGGTCGGGTCGATATCGGGTAGCGGGCCGTCAGGGTCGTAGCCTGATAGGTCGCGGCCCCACACCTGCTCGAGCATTGCGATCGCCGTCGCCCCGCTCACCTGTTGATGGCGGATGTGCCGCGCCTTGTCCTCGGCATCCGCGCCAGTGTCCCCAATAACGAACGTCGTCGCCGGGAAAACCTTGAGCTGGTCCGCATCTCGACCGTAGGACACCGCGCTGCCCTTGACGTCAGCGTAGTAACGCTGACCGTCCTGCAACGACGAGTGCAGGGTGAACAGCGCGTCGGCGTACCTGGCTCCGAACGCGCGGCCGTCGGCGGAGTCACCGGCCTGCAGCAACACCGGATGACCCTGCGGCCCCGGCGGCAGCGTCGCGAACCCTCGCACGGCGAATTGCGATCCCGAGTGCTCGACGCGGTGGATTCGGTCCGGATCGACGTAGACCCCGGCCTCCAGGTCGGCAAGCACGGCGTCGGCATCCCAGCTATCCCAGAATCGCCGGGCCACCGTCACGAATTCCTCGGCGCGCGCGTACCGATCGGCATAGTCGAGAAATCCCCCGCGCCGGAAGTTGGCACCCGTGAAGGCGTCCGATGAGGTGACGATGTTCCAGCCGGCCCGGCCACCGGACAGATGGTCAAGCGTCGCGAATTGCCTTGCCACCTCGAATGGCTCGTTGAAGGTGGTGTTGATGGTTCCCGTCAGCCCGATCCGGTCGGTGACGCCGGCCAGCGCGGCCAGCACGGTGAACGTGTCCGGACGACCCACCACGTCGAGGTCGTAGATGTGCCCGCGGCGCTCCCGCAGCCGAAGCCCCTCGGCGAGAAAGAAGAAGTCGAACAATCCGCGTTCCGCGGTGCGGGCGAGGTGCACGAACGAGTCGAAATCGATCTGGCTGCCCGCGCTCGGGTCCGTCCACACCGTGGTGTTATTGACACCCGGGAAATGGGCTGCCAGGTGAATCAGCTTGCGGTCCTTGCCTTCCCGGACATTCACGCGTTCAGTCCCCAGCGCTTGGCAATCAATTCGTGTGAGCGCAGCCGGTCTACGTTCCGGTAGGTCACCGACGTGACGACAAGCTCGTCGGCGCCGGTGACCCGCTGCAGCGTCTCTAGACGTTCGGCGACTTCGTCGGCGGTGCCGACGAATTGTGTTGCTATCCGGTCTTTTACCACGGTCAGCTGCTCGTCGGTCAGCGGTGTGAAATTGTCGGGGTCGGGGTATTGCATGGCGCCGACACCGGTTCGGATTGAATACACCCACCGGCCGTAGCCGGCCGCCAGGCGTTTGGCGGTAGCGCTATCGTCAGCGACCACGATGTCGGCCGATACCACAACGTAGGGCTGCGCCAGCATCGCCGACGGCCTGAAAGTGTCGCGGTACGCGTCGATAGCCTCCAGCGTGGTGGCCGGTGTGATGTGATAGCTCGCGACGAAGGGCAGACCGAGTGCTCCTGCCAAACGCGCGCTTTGGCCTCTGGTACTGCCGAAGATCCATGGCGTCAGCGCGGCCCCTTCGCCGGGCACCGCGTGCACATCGGACCCGCCCGCTTGATAACTGCCATCCAGCAAGGCGATGATGTCACCGACCTGCTCGGCGAAGTCGGGTGACACCGCCTCGGGCTGCTGCAGAATCGCCATGGTGGCCTGCAACGCCTCCATGTTGAGCAGTCCGCGCACATCGAACGGCGTCGGAACCACGAGACCGTCGACCTCGTGCCACACTCGCGGCGGTCTGGGTTCTCTCGGCTTCTTGGGTTGGTGCTCTTCGGACCGACGCTGCCCGGACCGACCAACACCGAGATCGATGCGTCCGGGATAGAACGCGTCCAACGTGCCAAAGCTCTCGACCACCGCGGCCGCGGTGGTGTAACCCAGCTGCACCGCGGCCGCACCCACCCGAATCCTGTTGGTAGCTGCGGCGATTTGGCCGATCAATACGGCCGGCGATGAGCTGGCGACGCCGACGAAGTGATGCTCGGCGATCCAGTACCGGTGAAACCCCCACTCCTCGGCACGCTGGGCCAGCTCAATCGTGTTTCGTAACGCCGTCGCGGCGTCACTGCCGGCGCTGATCGGCGCCAGGTCCAGAATTGACAGCGGCACGGTACCCGAGATATTCACCAGGCCACCGCCTTGTACCGGTTCGGCGCGACCGGCAGGCCCAGCCGTGCGCGCAGCGTTTCGCCGTCCCGGTAGCCGGCGCGGAATCGCCCGGCTTTCTGCAGCAGCGGCACCACTCGGTCGACGATCACCGGGAGATCGGTGGCGTTGACGGAAGGCCGCAACCGTGCGCCGTCGACGCCCAGCCGCTGCCAGTCGAGCAACATGTCAACCAATTCCTCTGGGCTGCCGCCGAAGTCGAGCGCATCAGAGCGGGGGTCGCCCTCGCCGTCGAAAGACACCAGCACGTCCGCGAAGACCTTCAAATCGGCGCCACCGGCCGCGCGAACCTGATCGAGGATGCTTCGCAGCGACGCGTCGTCGGTGGGTGTGATGAACACGATATCGGCACTGGCGGCGGCGAATTCGTACACCGGGCCGGCGTGCGCCAGCGCAGCCACCACCGGCTGGCCCTGCGGTGGACGTGGCGTGATCGACGGACCCTTGACCGAGAAGTACTGCCCGGCGAAATCGATGTAGTGCAGTTTGTCCGTGTCGACGTAGCGCCCGGTGGTCACGTCGCGGATGATCGCGTCGTCCTCCCAGCTGTCCCAGAGCCGGCGCACCACGTCGACGTACTCGGCGGCCTCTTCGAAGTAGGCAACTTGGGTTTCGTCTCGTCGGCCGAACAGGGCCGCCTCGTGCGCGGTTGCACTGATGCGTGCCTGCCAGCCCGCCCGGCCGTGCGACACATAGTCAAGGGTGGCGATGGCTTTGGAGACGTGGAAGGGCTCGGTGTGGGTGACCGTCGCCACAGGAATCAACCCGATGTGGCGCGTCGCCGGGGCGATGCGCGCCGCGACCAGCACGGCGTCCCCGCGGCCGGCCAGACGTCGCGGGTCGATCCGCTCGCGACGCCCCGGCTGCGGCATCAGGGTGTCGTCAATGGTGAGGAAGTCGAGCAGTCCACGTTCGGCGGTGGCCGCCAGGTCGGCCCAGTAGCGGCCACTGAGCACCGACGGGGTGCCGGAGTCTGACACCAGCGTGGTCCGCCAGGCCTGCGGGTGCCATCCGTACCCGTCCAGCGCGACCGCCAGGTGCAGCAGCGTGCCGGTCACGCGAGTTTCTTCTCGAATGCGATCGGGAAGACCGGACCGTCGGACGGCAGTGGTTCCGGCAACCGGGTATACCCGCCGGCCTCGTAGAGCTTCTCGGCCTCGGGCTGGCGATCGCCGGTCATCAGGTAGATCCTCCGGTAGCCCCGGGCAGCGATCTCGGCCTCCAGCTCGACCAACAGCGCCATCGCGAATCCACGACGCCGATGTTCGCTGTCCGTCCAGATTCTCTTGAGTTCGGCGGTGTCGGCATCAAATCGCCGAAACCCACCGCCGGTGACCGGACGGCCGTCCAGTAAACCGATCAACATTCCGCCGTCGGGCGGTGCGAACTCGTCGGTCGGATTGTGCTTCAACCAGCCCAAAACCATCGACTGGGGGCGGTCATAGCGCTGCGCGTACTCGACCGCCAACTCCGCCACCAACGGCTGCGCCAGCGCATGGTCCAAGTTGGCCGGCACAAACCTGAGTTGGGTCTTGGGCATCACTTACGATCCAACGTCTCCGACGCCCACGCATTCCGGGCCCGCATTTTCGTCAGACGCCGGATCGGTCCCGCGAGATCAGCCCAACGACCGCGCGCCAACCGAGTAAAAGAACCGCGGTGACCGATGCCGCGACGACCACAAAACTCACCGCTACACCCGCCGAACTGGCTTTGCGCAACGCCATGCCGACCAGCACGGTGCTCAGCCAGACAACCACCCCGGTTGGGGCCACCGCCGTGGGCCGCCGCCAGGCACGGGACGCCAGCCAGCCCAGGGCCGTTCCAGTGAGAAACGGCCATGCGGTGGTTGCGACGCCGGTGAGGGTGATTCCCTCGGCGTGGCTGCGGCGTCCGACAGCGCAGAACACCAGCACACCGATGACGTCCATGACGAGCCACCCCGGCCGCTGCATGCAGCGAGACTACCGGGCCTGGTTCATGCCTCGACGTGGCAGGCTGATTGCCATGAGCACGGTTGCCTTACCCGCCTTCGACCGATACGACCCCCTCGGGCTCGATGCCTCGCTGTCGAGCGACGAGATCGCGGTGCGCGACACCGTCAGAAAGTTCTGCGCCGAACACGTCACCCCGCACGTCGCCGAATGGTTCGAAATCGGCGACCTTCCGGTCCGCCAACTCGGGAAGCAGTTCGGCGAACTCGGCCTGCTCGGTATGCACCTGGACGGCTACGGATGCGGCGGGGCATCGGCGGTGCACTACGGCCTGGCGTGCGTTGAACTAGAGGCGGCCGACTCCGGCCTTCGGTCGATGGTCTCGGTGCAGGGGTCGCTGGCGATGTTCGCGATCTGGAACTTCGGCTCCGAGGAGCAGAAGCAACAATGGCTGCCCGGCATGGCCACCGGCGAACTGCTCGGCTGCTTCGGGCTGACCGAGCCCGATGTCGGATCCGATCCCGCCGCGATGAAAACCCGGGCCCGACGCGATGGTTCCGATTGGGTGCTCAACGGCCGCAAGATGTGGATCACCAACGGATCGGTCGCCGATGTCGCCGTAGTGTGGGCCGCCATCGACGACGACGGAGGCCGCGGAATTCGGGGCTTCCTGGTCCCAACGGGCGCAGCAGGTTTCACCGCCAACACCATCCACCACAAGCTGTCGCTGCGGGCATCGATCACCAGCGAGCTGGTGCTCGACGACGTACGGTTGCCCGCGGACGCGATGCTGCCCGACGCGAAGGGTCTCAAAGGGCCGCTGTCCTGCTTGTCCGAGGCGCGCTACGGAATCATCTGGGGATCCATGGGAGCGGCCCGGTCGGCCTGGCAATCCGCGCTCGACTACGCGACGCAGCGCACCCAATTCGGCCGTCCGATCGCCGGATTCCAGTTGACCCAGGCAAAACTGGTCGACATGGCGGTGGAACTTCACAAGGGGCAGCTGCTGTCGCTGCACCTGGGGCGCCTTAAGGACAGCGTCGGACTGCGTCCCGAACAGGTCAGCTTCGGCAAGCTCAACAACACCCGTGAGGCGATCAAAATCTGCCGAACCGCTCGAACGATATTGGGCGGCAACGGGATATCGCTGGAGTACCCGATAATCCGGCACATGGTGAACCTGGAGTCGGTGCTGACTTACGAGGGCACACCGGAGATGCATCAACTGATTCTCGGCCAGGCTTTCACCGGTAGCGACGCTTTCCGATGACAGGAGTCTCGATGCTCAATTCGTACGCACGCCTTGCGGCCTGCTGGCTATGCCTGTTCGCTGTGGTCGGGATGCCCGTGGCAGCGGCCGATCCCGTCACCCTGCCCCCGATGACATCCAGCGGTGGCGGCCCGATCATCGGCGGCGGAAGCAATGCGGCGGTCTCGCAACAGTTGTTCAGCTTCGGCAGTTCCAATGTCCAGGAGGTGGACGGCTCGGACGCGGCCGGATTCATCACAGCTGCAGCCGCGGTCGCCAACCCGCAGCTGGCCGCCCCGTTCTCGCCGCTGCGCCGCGCGTTGGGATGCCAGAACAACAACGCCGGATTCGGCGCGCGGACCTACCGACGGACTGACGGGCAGTGGGGAGGCGGGATGCTGGTCATCGCCAAGAGCAGCGTGCCGAGCATCGATACACTGACCGCCTGCGAAATGACCAATTGGCATCGACCTTCGGCCGGTGGGCAAAATTTGATGTGCGCCAGCGGATATGTCTACCCCAACGACTACAACAGCCGCCGCAGCAGCGAGGGTTATTTCGTCTTGATCGCCGGTACCGACCAGGATTTCTGCACTGCGGTCAATGGGAAATTCAAGACCAACTCGAGCGGGTGGCCGTGAGCTAAAAGGGCGGTGGTTCGTCGTCGGGTGAGGGTGTGTGTTGTGCGGCTTGGTATGCGGCTTGTCTGCGTTTCCGGTTGTGGCTTCGTTCGGTGGCTACGCGTTGGGCGCGGTCTTGGGCGCGGGTGCGTCGGCGTTTGGGCATCATCGCGGCGCGGTCGGGGCTGTAGGCGATGCGGTGATGGGTGTGGACGGCGGGCATCCCGGCGACCGGGGTGCACAGGTTGGGGAACAGCAGGGCGCTGCCCGGGGTGGTGACATAGGTGTGTTTGGTCGGTGAGGTCAGGATCAGGGTGCCATCAGGCAGTTGTTGTTCGCCCCAGTCGTAGAACGTCTTCACCAAATGATGTGTACGGCAATAACACTTGAGATTGGCCACATGCGTAGGGCCGCCCTCAGAGTAGGGAATCGTATGGTCCACATCGCAATCGTGTGCGGGGTGATCACAGCCCGGCCAGCGACACGTCAGATCGCGACAACGCACGAAATCAGCCAACGCCTTCGAAGGGGTATAGCGGGGTTCGGGTGGACTGTCACCGGGATGGATCAAGGGTACGAGTTTCGCGGTGCCCGCCAGCTCGGCGACCACTTCCGGCGGGATCAACCCGTCCGCGCCGATCTCGGACCCCGGCGCGGTACCGCCGGTCAGGGTGGACTGCTCGGCGATCACATGAATCACCACCGGGGAAGCCGGCGGACGCGCCCAGGCCGCACAATCCGGTCGATCGCAGCGGCAGCCCAACCGGTCCGCCCCGGCAGCCAACGCCCCCAACGCATCAGCGCGGCGCTGATCGCGGGTACGGGGGTCGTGCGGGCAGACCGTGGCCGCCAACGCGGTGAGCCGTTCGTCTAGGGCCATCCCGTCGGGCTGCAGCAGAGTGCCCGACAGCTCGCACAGCCCGTCGGTCCGCACATTGATGCAGACCTGACGATCAGCCTGGTATTGGATGCGTTCGCGCAGCGCATCGCGGTCGGCTTTGACCACAATCTTGTCGATCGCACCCGCGAGCCGCCCGCGGCTCATCGAGGGCCAGCGCGCCACATTGGCCGCCAACTGTGAATCCACGGTGGCCATCAGCGCGGGGTCCTCGATCAGATCGGTGCGAAACACGATGGTCTGAAACATCCGGAAATCGATATCCCCGGCCTGAAAAACGTCACCCACCTTCGGCAGGCGTTCGCGCATCGCCCGGGCATACCGCAACCGACTCGCGGCCAGCCCTTGGCTGATCCGCAACGCCGCACCCACCTCAGCAGTCACCGCCTCCACGGTGTCAATCGCCCAGTCCTCAGTCTCCGAACACCGCGACAACCGATACCCGAACAACTCCCCGACCGCGACCAACTGCGCGGCCGCCGCCCGATTCTCGACACGGGTGGCCGCACACATCCGCTCCACCAACGCCGCCGACTCCTCGGTCGTCGACGGACAATGGCGCTCCGAGCTGTCGGCAATCACCGCGGAGAACGCATCGGGATCGAACATACATTCGAGTATGCCATGACCCGCCGACACGACAGTACGACACGCAGCCGGCTCGCCGAAAAGTGGTGATACGTGCCGGGCTCACATACGACATGGGCGGCAGCGTCGGGAGTGGAACTGCCGGTCGTGGCGGCTCCGCCTTCCTCTTCGGCAACGGCGGGGCTGGCGGAGGCAACTCCGCCGGCCTGGCCGGCGACGGTGGCAACGGCGGCCTCTTCGGCAACGACGGCGCCGGTGGTTCCAGCCAGTTTGCCTATGTTGGCAATGGCGGCAACGGCGGAGACGGCGGGCAGGGCTCGACACCAAACAACGGCGGTATCGGCGGCAAACGCGGGCTGCTATTCGGTACCCCCGGCCAAAACGGATAGGGCTTAGCTCAGCGCCTGGTCGATGTCCGCGATCAGGTCGTCGGTGCCTTCCAGCCCGACGGAGATGCGGACGACGCCGTCACCGAGCCCGATCGCGGCGCGCCCCTCCGGTCCCATCGCCCGGTGCGTTGTGGTCGCGGGATGTGTGACAAGCGATTTGGCGTCGCCGAGGTTGTTGGAGATGTCGATCAACCGCAACTTGTCCAGCAGTTCGAAGGCGCGTTGCTTGGCGCGGCCTTCCGGCGCGTCGAGCTCAAAAGTGATCACCGTCCCGCCGCCCGTCATCTGGCGTTTGGCCAGCTCGTGCTGGGGGTGCGATGACAAAAAGGGGTAACGCACCCACCGCACCGCGGGGTGGCCCTCCAAGAACTCCGCGATCCGGTGCGCAGACGAGTTGCTGTAATTGACCCGAACCGCCAGCGTCTCTAGGCCTTTCAGCAAAACCCAGGCATTGAAGGCGCTCAATGCGGGGCCGGTGTGTCGCATCAACTTCTGCACCGGCCCGTCGATGTACTCCTTGGCGCCGAGGATGGCGCCACCGAGCACACGGCCCTGGCCGTCGATGTGCTTAGTGCCCGAGTACACCACCACGTCAACCCCGAGCGGAAGGCCCTGCTGCAGCAGCGGCGTAGCAAATACGTTGTCCAGCACCACTTTGGCGCCCGCCGCATGAGCGAGCTCGGTCACGGCGGCGATATCCACCAGCGACTGCATCGGGTTCGACGGCGTCTCGAAGAACACCGCCTGAGTGGGCACCGACAGCGCCCGCTCCCACTGCGACAAGTCGTCGCCATCGACGAAGACGGTCTCCACGCCCCACCGCGGCAAGATCTCGTTGCACACCACAAAGCAAGACCCAAACAGGCTGCGTGAGGCCACCAACCGGTCACCGGCGGCCAGTAGGGCGCCCAGTGAGGTGAACACCGCGGCCATACCACTCGCGGTGGCGAACGCGGCAGGAGCTCCCTCAATCAGGCGCAGCCGTTCCTCGAACATAGTCACGGTGGGGTTGCCGTACCGCGAATACACGAAGTGGTCCAGCTCGCCGGTGAACGACTGCTCCGCAACGGCTGCCGACTCGTAGACATAGCCGGACGTCAGAAACATCGCCTCGGCGGTCTCGTCGAACCCGGACCGCAACAGTCCCCCGCGCACGCCGATGGTGGCCTGGCTGACGCCGTCGGGCAGCGCCTTCGGGGTGCGGACCGAGGGGTCGTCAGTCATCCCTGTTTCATCCCTGTTTCCAGGGCAATCCGACTGCCCGCCAACCAGTTTCCCCGCGGTGACCATTGGCGTCGAGATTACCTTCGAAGCCGTCCAGCACGTTGTAGGCCGGCGCTATGCCCGCCTCAGTCGCGACCACGGCGGCACCGATAGAGCGGTTACCCGAGCGACACAGGAACACCACCGGCCGCTCGTCCCCACCGCCTTCTACCGGCGCGACCTGCTCCCGCAATTCGGTGAGGAAGTTCCCATTACGTCTCCCGTCGGTGGTGTTCCACTCGATGTACACCACGTCACGCCCAAGGCTGGACAAGTCGGGTACCCCGACGAACCGCCATTCGGCGTCGGTGCGCACATCGACCAACACCGCCTCGGGGTTGTCGCTGAGTAGCTTCCATGCGTCCAGTGGCGTGATATCTCCTGCGTACTCCACGGCTAAGCAGCTTACTGCCAGTGCCCCTGGGGCCGAACCGGCCTCGCTCAAGCAGGCAATCCGGCCTTGACGGCCGCATCCTGCTTGCGTGCGATATCGAGAACGAAGTCCGGTTTCAGCGGATCGTTGCCCGGGTTGAAGAACTCGATTTGAACGAAAGCGTTGCCCTCGCTGAACGCCAACCTCGCCCGAGACTTGGAGCCGTCGGAGTTGGACCCTATTGCCATCGCGCCGCCAGTGCCCACGTCGGCCGGAATAGCCGTTCCTCCAACAAGTGTGAATCCCATGTTTGGGTCAGCAATGGCCGGGGCGATCTGATCGTGTTCCTTTGCCGCCATGGTGGCGTCGGGATAGACGTGGATTATGACGTCGACTTCACGAGTGGGGCCATTAACGTCGACAGAGGCGCTAGCAAACGTACCGGTAACCCCCGCCGGGTCGGTACTTGGCTTCGTTGACGCCAGAGTGAAGGTGTCGCCTGGCACGACGATGTCAGTGGGCTTGATCAGCAAATTGCCGTATTCCGAAGGCTGGGCAGCACCGCTGCTCGATGTCGGTGCCGCCGACGACGACGCGGAGGAAGTCGACGTCGGCGATGACGTTGTCGACGGTTGGGTCGACGACTTGTTACTTCCGCACCCGGCAACCGCCACACCAGCCACCAGCATGCTCGCCCCCAAGCCGGCTGCCATCACCGATGTCTTCATCACCATTGACTCCTTGAGGTGTGACCGCGATTAACGCGTAGCTCAACCGCGTGAGTCTGGCACATTGAGCGCGGCCGCCACCTCTCGGGCGCGGTCGCGGGCAGTGTCCAGATCTGGCCCAGTAGCCAGCGCCACACCTCCCCCATGGGGCCCGAACACCTGAACATCGCTTTCCGGCACACCGAGTGCGCGAGTCAGCGCTGCTGCACTCGGGGCGGCCCAGCCCGGGCCAATCGGACACGCGGCGCCGGGTGAAATCATCACGGTGTCCACCGGCAGGCCCAGGATGGCGCGGGCCTGCAATTCGAACACCGAAAGTCGCTGGCTGCATGTGGTGACCCAGGCACTATCTCCCGGGCCCGCCGTTACGCCGGCGAAGTACACCTCATCGCCGTTGATCATCAACTCGATGCCGAAGATGCCGCGTCCACCGAGCGCTTTGACGGTGCGCGCAGCTATCGACTTGGCGGCATCCAGCGCCGCCGCGCTCATTTTCTGCGGCTGCCAGGATTCCAGCACCTCGCCGTCGGCGTCGCGATGACCGATGGGTGCGCAAAACTCGATCACCGGCCCGTCGGGGCCGTCGCTGCGTACGGCGAGCAGGGTGACAAAAGCCTCGACCTCGACCACCGTTTCAGCCAACACACGCAGATGCGCCGTACCTGAACCAGACCCGACGGCACGTTGCCAGGCGGCCTCGACATCCTCGGGGCCCGCGACCACCGACTGGCCCACCAGCAGCGGATACCCGGCGTGGGCCGCGACCGACTTGAGTTCGCCGACCGAGCCGACGAACCAGAACGGCGCGGTGGGCAGGCCGAGTTGATCGGCGGCGAGCCTGCGCAGGCCCTCCCGGTCGGCGGTGATGCGGACGCTGCGTGCACTGGGCACCAGCTCGATGACGTCGTGGTCAGGGCCGGCGGCGAGCGCGTCGAGGGCATTCACCGAGATCACATCGGCCAGGCTCACCACGAAATCCGGGTGCATTTCGTCGATCAACGCCCTGAGCTCGGCCACCCCGTGCGCGGGCGCACCCGGGTGATCGTCGACGGCGATCACCTCGGCACCCAGACGCTGCAAGGCGACTGCCAGCTGCCGGGCGAACTCATCCGCGCCCAGCAGCATCACCCGAGGCCTGGCTTCAGCGGCTTGGGTGGCTTGGGTGGCTTCGGCGGCGGCGTGCCGTCCCTCGGTCAAGCCGTCAGTCATTCCTGCATGCTACGAGCCGTCGGCGATCCGGCGGCTCAGGGCTGGCCAGCGAGCAACCGCACCATCAGCCCGTTGCCCTCGGCCAACACGGTGTCGTCGCTGTCGACCAGTTCCGCGGAAACAAACGCCTTGCGTCCCTCGGTTCTGGTTACCCGGCCGCGAATCGCCAACGGCGTGTCGATGGGGGTGATTTTGCGGTAATCGACATGCAGGAATGCCGTCCGGCTTATCGGACGGCCCGCGGCGTGCGAAATCATGCCGAACATGTGGTCAAACAGCAGCGGCAGAACACCGCCGTGCACCGCCCAGTTGCCGCCGACGTGAAAGCGGGTGAAATGCCCCTCCATTTCGACACCGTCGGGGGCGTATCGCGTCAGCATCCATGGCGGCAACAAGAGGCTGCCCATGCCGGGCAGTTCCGGCGACCGTCCGGCCGGCGCCTTCCCCTGCTCATCGGTCTGAAACGGTGCCAGCAGATCCACCAGCTCCGCGGCGCGGTCGGCCGCGACGTCCCAGAGGGCGTCTCCGGGGTCGGCGGACACGGCAAGATCCTGCAGGCGTCGCATAGTGGCCACGAACCGGCCGAATCCAGGGCCCGGGCTGGCCGGGCCGTATTCGGGAAACCCGCCGTGGTGCCGGTACTCGGGGTCAGCATCCGTCACGGGCGAGCCTGCAAGACATCGCGGCGCACAATGGTCTGGTCCCGCCCCGGACCGACGCCGATGCACGAAATCGGTGCGCCGGCAAGCTCTTCCAATCGCAACACATAGTCGCGCGCTTTGGCGGGCAGATCGTCGAAGTCGCGCGCGGCCGAGATGTCTTCCCACCAGCCCGGCAGTTCTTCGTAGATCGGCTCGGCGCGGGCGAGGTCACTCTGGGTCATCGGCATCTCGCCAGTGGTCGCACCGTCGATCCGATAGCCGACGCAGACCGGCACCGTTTCCAGGCTGGACAGCACATCGAGCTTGGTCAAAAAGAAGTCGGTGATTCCGTTGACCCGGGTCGCGTAGCGGGCGATGACGGCGTCGAACCAGCCACAGCGGCGGCGCCGTCCGGTGGTGACGCCGAATTCGCTTCCGGTCTTGGACAGGTAATCGCCGTACTCGTCGAACAGCTCGGTGGGGAACGGGCCAGAGCCCACCCTGGTCGTGTACGCCTTCAAGATTCCCAGCACGGTGGTGATCCGGGTCGGCCCGATGCCGGACCCGACGGCCGCGCCGCCCGCAGTCGGATTCGACGATGTCACATACGGATAAGTGCCGTGATCGACGTCGAGCAGGGTGCCCTGCGAGCCTTCCAGTAACACCGTTTCGCCAGCATCCAGTGCATTATTGAGCAGCAGCCTGGTGTCGGCGATGCGATGCCGGAAGCCCGCTGCCTGGTCGAGCAGAGCCTCGACCACGTGGTCGGGCTCAAGCGCCTTGCGATTGTAGATCTTGACCAGTATCTGGTTTTTGAGTTCCAGCGATGCTTCGATTTTGTGGGCCAGCTGTTCGGGGTCGAGTACGTCGGCGACCCGAATTCCCGTACGTGCGATCTTGTCCTGGTAGCAGGGACCGATGCCACGGCCGGTGGTGCCGATCTTCTCTCTGCCCATGTAGCGCTCGGTGACCTTGTCGATGGCCACGTGGTAGGGCATCAGCAGGTGGGCGTCGGCGGAGATCAAAAGCTTCGAGGTGTCGACCCCGCGGCCTTCGAGGCCCTCCAGTTCGTTGAGCAGCACGCCCGGGTCTACCACCACACCGTTGCCGATGACGTTGGTGACTCCGGGCGTAAGCACCCCCGACGGGATCAGATGCAGCGCGAAATTCTCGCCGGTGGGCAAGACGACGGTGTGCCCGGCGTTGTTGCCACCCTGATAGCGCACTACCCACTGCACGCGCCCGCCAAGCAAGTCAGTGGCCTTGCCTTTGCCCTCGTCGCCCCATTGGGCGCCGATGAGGACGATTGCCGGCATGACATGCTCCTGCCTGGTCTCGCCTGCTTATTGTGGTCCAGCCGGGGACCCACACTATCCCAGCGAATTGCGAGGAGCTTCTTGAACACGGCCGAGAACACCCCCAGCGTGGCGCTGGTGGTTTTCGGCGATGGCCAGGTCTCCTCCGCATTGAGTGACCTGCCCGCCCACCGCCCGGACGGTCCGGCCGAAATCGACTCCGTTATCGGGGATTACGGGCGGCTCGTGGTGATCGGCGCCGACGCGGATCTGGCCGGCGTGCTCAGCCGGTTGTTGCGCGCCGACCGGCTCGACATTGAGGTGGCTTACGTGCCGCGCCGGCGCACGGCGGCAACCCGGGTGTACCGGCTTCCGGCCGGGCGTCGAGCCGCGCGGCGCGCCCGGCGTGGCTCTGCCCGGCGGGTAACCCTGATTCGCGACGAGACCGGGTCGGTGATCGTCGGCCGGGCTCGCTGGCTGCCACCGGATAACCAGCAGCCGTTACGCGGCGAGGCGGTGGTGGACGACGCCAGCCTGTTCGACGGCGATGTCACCGGCGTGTCCATTGAACCGACGCTGGCCATCCCGGGCCTGCGAGCCTCACTAGACGGAATCTGGCGCCGGTGGATCGCCGGCCGCGCGGTCCAGCTGGGCAGCACCGGCGTGACCGTGGTGCGTGATGGTGTCCCGGCCCCGCGCCCGGCTCGCCGATCGACCTTCTACCGCCATGTCGAGGGCTGGCTGCTGGTCCGGTAGTTTTCCAGCAGTGAGACCCTCATGAGGAACATGCGCGCGCGTGAATCGGTGCGACCCAGCCCAATCTTTTTCGCCCTGCTCGGGTTGACCGCGGTTGGGGGTGCGCTGGCCTGGCTGGCCGGCGCGACCGTGAGACCGCTGTCCTACGCCGGGGTGTTCATTTTCGTCCTCGCCGGCTGGATGGTGTCGCTGTGCCTGCATGAATTCGGGCACGCGGTGACAGCCTGGCGATACGGCGACCATGACGCCGAGGTGCGCGGGTATCTGACGCTGGATCCGCGACGGTACAGCAATCCCGCACTCTCGCTCCTGCTGCCGATGCTGTTCACCATACTGGGTGGGATCGGCCTGCCGGGTGCCGCCGTGTATTTGCGGACGTCGTTCATGACGCCCACGCGTCGCACCCTGGTCAGCCTGGCGGGCCCGGCGGCCAACCTGGTGCTGGCGGTGCTGCTGCTGACGCTCACCCGGTCGTTCTTCGACATGGACCACTGGGTGCTCTGGGCGGGCGTGGCGTTCCTGGGCTTTCTCCAGATCATGGCGGTGGTGCTGAACCTGCTGCCGATCCCGGGCCTGGACGGCTACGACGCCCTGGAGCCGCACCTGAGCCCCGAGACACAGCGCGCGGTGGCGCCGGCAAAGCAGTGGGGTGTTTTTGTTCTGGTGTTTCTGCTCTTCGCGGCTAACCGCTACCTCTTCGGGTTCGTGGACTGGCTTTTCGAGTTCTCCGGCGTGCCCAGTCAGCTGGCGACCTTCGGCAACAACTTGACCCGCTTCTGGAGCCAGTGGTTCTAAAGCTTGCCATGTATGCATCAACGCGCATATATTATGGGCATGGGCGCCGGTCACAGTCACACCCCTGCCGAAGCTGATGAATCTCGGATGATTCCCCGCATGATGATCGCCGCGGGGATATTGGCGGCGTTCTTCGTGATCGAGCTGACCACCTCGCTACTGATCAACTCGATCGCGCTGCTGGCCGACGCGGGGCACATGCTGACCGACGTCGTTGCCGTGTTTATGGGGCTTGGCGCCGTCACACTGGCCCGGCGCGGCAGCTCGTCACCCGCGCGCACCTACGGCTGGCATCGCGCCGAGGTGTTCACCGCGGTGGCCAACGCGGCGCTGCTCATCGGGGTCGCGGCGTTCATCCTGTACGAAGCGGTCGAGCGGCTCAGTGCAGCGCCGTCAGTCCCTGGCGCACCGATGATCGTGGTGGCGCTGGCCGGGCTGGCCGCCAACTTCGGGGTGGCGCTGCTGCTGCGCTCCAACGCGTCGCAGAGCCTCGCCGTCAAGGGCGCCTACATGGAGGTCGTCGCCGACACCGTAGGCAGCGTGGGAGTACTGATCGCCGGCATCGTCAACGTCACGACGCACTGGCCGTACGCCGACGTGGTGGTCGCCGTGCTGGTCGCGCTGTGGGTGCTGCCGCGGGCCATCTCCCTGGCCCGCGCTGCGCTGCGAATCCTCTCCGAATCGTCGCCGACTCATATCGACGTGGAGGAACTGCGTTGCGCACTGGGCGCCGTCGACGGCGTGACCGAGGTGCACGACCTCCATGTGTGGACGCTGTCGCCCGGCAAGGACATGTGCACCGCACACCTGACCAGCGCCGCCGACTCGGCCAAGGTGTTGTACGAGGCACGCGCGGTGCTCTCCGCTCGCGGGCTGGACCATGCCACCGTCCAGATCGAATGCCCGGACGGCAAATGCAACGAGGCCTTTTAGAGCCCAAGCGCCGGGCGGGCCCCGGGGTCGCAATCGTCGAGTAAATCCAGGCAGCGGAGGAATTCCGGGGTCTCGCCGATGGCGTCAGCGGCCCGGGCCAGCGCCGCCACACACCGCAGGAAGCCAAGGTTGGGCTCATGTGCGTACGGCACCGGGCCGAAGCCCTTCCAGCCGTTGCGGCGCAGCTGGTCCAGCCCGCGGTGATACCCGGTGCGGGCGTAGGCGTAGGCCGTGATGGCCTTGTCGTCCGCCAGCGCCTCCTCGGCCAGAGCCGCCCAGGCCAACGACGCCGACGGATGCGCGGCGGCGACGACACCCGGGTTCTCGTTCGCGAGCAATTCCGCTTCAACATCGCTGTCTGCGGGTAGCAGGATCGGATCAGGTCCCAGGAGATCACCCATCGGTGCCATGGCTACATCGTGCCGGACCTCGGCCGACGCCCCAACCCCGGGCCGGGTCGCTAAGCTCCAACTACCTACTCGATTCCGGGAGAACAGCAACCGTCATGCCCAATGCGCCCGAGCCCGACCACGGCGACACGCCCGACGACGGGGTCACCGAGGAGTACCCCCTGGTGCCTAACGACACCGAGACCGAGACCGTGGTGATCAGTAAGAACGAGCCGGACGACGATCCCGCGGCCGATCTGGAGGATCCGCAGCTCGAACGTCGCTTCACCGCACCAGGTTTCGACGCGAAAGAGACGACCATCATCGCCACCACCCCGGAACCCGCCACGGAAGTCTTCGCGCCGCTCCCCGGGCCGGGTGGGCCGCAGGCGCAAATAGGGGCGGCGTCAAAAAACGCTGCACCACAATCAATCCGGCCCCGCGAAGAGGGAAGGCTGCGGAGCGCGAAGCAATCCAAGTGGGGCTGGGTGTTAGCGATTGTGGTGATCGTTTTGGCGGTGACCGCGATCGCGATCTTGCTCACCGTGTTGTTGACGCGGAGTAGGAACGCGAAAGTCTCGCAGGAAGACCAGGTACGGCGCACGATCCAGAATTTCGACGCCGCGGTGCAGCGGGGCGATCTCGCCGCACTGCGCGGCATGACGTGCGGCACCAGCCGCGACGGGTATGTGGACTACGACGAGCACGCGTGGGAGGAAACCTATCAGCGGGTTTCAGCGGCCAAGCAATACCCGGTGATCGCGAACATCGACCAGGTCGTCGTCAACGGACAACACGCCGAGGCCAACGTCACCACATTCATGGCCAACGACCCGCAGGTGCGCTCGACGCGCAGCCTCGACCTGCAGTACCGCGACGACCAGTGGAAGATCTGCCAGTCCTCCAGCGGCTAGCGCCCGGCCTGGTGTGAGGGGAAGTTAAGTGACTGACTTACCGGCGCAGTGCAGGTCGTTGCAGGCCTCCACGACTCGCTCCGTCATGCTGGCTTCGGCCTTTTTCATATAGGTGCGCGGGTCGTAGACCTTCTTGCTGCCCACTTCGCCGTCAACCTTGAGGACGCCGTCGTAATTCGTGAACATGTGGCCGGCGATCGGGCGGGTGAATGCGTACTGGGCGTCGGTGTCGACGTTCATCTTCACCACGCCGTAGCGTAGCGCCTCCTCGATCTCCGACTTCAGCGAACCCGACCCGCCGTGGAACACGAAGTCGAACGGCTTGGCGTCGGCAGCGAGTCCGAGCTTGGCCGCCGCGACCTTCTGACCCTGATCGAGAATGTCCGGACGTAGCTTGACGTTGCCGGGCTTGTAGACGCCGTGCACGTTGCCGAACGTCGCGGCCAGCAGGTACTTGCCGTGTTCACCGTGCCCCAGTGCCTCGACGGTCTCCTCGAAGTCCTCCGGGCTGGTGTAGAGCTTCTCGTTGATCTCGGCCTCGACGCCGTCCTCTTCGCCGCCGACGACGCCGATCTCGATCTCCAGGATGATCTTGGCGGCCGCCGCCGCCTTGAGCAGCTCCTGGGCGATCGCGAGGTTCTCGTGCATCGGAACTGCGGAGCCGTCCCACATGTGTGACTGGAACAGCGGGTTCTTGCCGGCGGCCACCCGTTCGGCCGAGATCGCCAGCAGCGGACGCACGTAGGTGTCGAGTTTGTCCTTGGGGCAATGGTCGGTGTGCAGCGCGACGTTGATCGGGTACCGGGCCGCAATGCTGCCGGTGAACTTGGCCAGCGCCACCGCGCCGGCCACCATGTCCTTGACCCCAAGGCCGGAGGCGAACTCCGCGCCACCGGTGGAGAATTGAATGATGCCGTCACTTCCCGCGTCGGCGAAGCCTTTGATGGCGGCGTTGACGGTCTCCGAAGAGGTGCAGTTGATGGCCGGGAATGCGTACGAGTTCTCCTTGGCGCGTCCGAGCATCTCGGCGTAGACCTCGGGAGTTGCGATCGGCATGAAACTTCCTCCTCCAAAGACTGGGTCCAATCAGTATCGCAAGATCCCGTTGAATGTGGGCAGCCAGGACGGGGCCGGTATGTTGTGAGATCGTGAGCACCGCCGTGATGGCCTCGGGGAACATCCTCGACCCGATGTTCTGGCTCGGCGGCGACGGCCCGTTCGGGTCGGCGGTCCTGCCGACGATCCTCGTCATCGTCTTCGTCGAGACCGGGCTGCTGTTCCCGCTGCTGCCAGGCGAGTCGCTGCTGTTCACCGGCGGGTTGCTGGCCGCCCATGGCAATCCCAACATCTGGGTGCTGGCCCCTGCCGTCGCGGTGGTGGCCATCCTCGGCGACCAGACCGGCTACTTCATCGGGCGCCGGATCGGGCCGGCGCTGTTCAAGAAGGAGGACTCGCGCTTCTTCAAGCAGCACCACGTGACCGACTCGCATGCCTTCTTCGAGAAATACGGGCCGCCGGCCATCATCCTGGCTCGGTTCATGCCGTTCGTGCGCACGTTCACGCCGGTGGTCGCCGGGGTGTCGTACATGCGCTATCCGGTGTTTCTGGGATTCGACATTGTCGGCGGCGTCCTATGGGGTGGCGGTGTGACGGTTGCCGGCTATTTCCTGGGCAACGTACCGTTCGTCCACCAGAATCTGGAAAAGATCGTCCTGGTCATCCTGTTTGTGTCGATGTTGCCGGCGTTCATCGCGGCCGGGCGTGGCTACCTGGCCCGTCGCAGGAGCACTTCAGGAGACTTCCGTCCTGCGGTACTGGACGAAACCGTCGAATAATTCCGGTCTGTCGACCGAACTCTTCTGCACCGCGTCGGCCGGCGCGGTACCGAGCAGAATGCGCTTGATCGGGATCTCCAGCCGCTTGCCGGTCAAGGTTCGCGGGATGCCGGGAACTACCAGGATGTCGTCCGGCACGTGTCTCGGGGAGGCCCCGTTGCGGATTGCCGTGACGATCCTCGAACGCAGTTCCTCGTCCAGTTCAACACCGTCTTCCAGATCCACGAACAGCGGCATCCAGTAGCCGCCGTCGTCCTGCTCGATGCCGACCACCACACAGTCGCGCACCTCGGGCATGCGCTCCACCGGGCCGTAGATGTCGGCGCTGCCCATCCGGACACCCAGCCGGTTCAGGGTGGCATCTGAACGGCCGTGCACCACAACGGATCCCCGGTCGCTGATGGTGAGCCAGTCACCGTGGCACCAGACACCCGGATACTTGTCGAAGTAGGCGGCGCGATAGCGGCTGCCGTCGGCGTCGTTCCAGAAGGACACCGGCATCGACGGCATGGGCTTGGTCAGGACCAGTTCGCCCTCTTCCCCGATGATCGGGGTCCCCGGGCCGGCCCAGGCCTCGATGGCCGCGCCCAGGCAGATGCAGTTCAGTTCGCCGGCGACCACCGGCACAATCGGACTTCCGCCGATGAAGGCCGTGCAGACGTCGGTGCCACCGGACATCGAGATCACCGGAACCCGCCGTCCCAGCCCCTCCTGCACCCAGCCGAATGCGGACGCCGGCAGCGGTGAACCGGTCGACCCCACCGTTCGCAGCCCATCGAGCGAATACGACTTGCCTGGTGCCAGACCCTGTTTGGCGCAGCCCAGCAGGTAGCCGGCCCCGGCGCCGAACACCGTGACCCCGGCGTCGGCGGCCACCCGCCACAGGCCGTCCGTCGTCGGGTAGGTCGGGCTGCCGTCGTAGAGCACGATGGTGGTGTCGACCAGCAGCCCGGACACCAGCAGGTTCCACATCATCCAACTGGTGGACGAGTACCACAGGAAATGCTCGCCGGGATGCAGGTCCAGTTGCAGGCCCAGGTATTTCAGGTGCTCCAGCAGCGCACCGCCATGACCGTGCACGATGCCTTTTGGCTTGCCGGTGGTTCCCGACGAGAACATCACCCAGAGCGGGTGCGCGAACGGGACCGGCAGGATCTCCAGCGGGGCGTCCGCTCCGACTGCCGCCGACCATGGAACCCATTGATCGCTGGAGTCCTCTAGGTCTAGTCCAAGGCGGGGCACCACCACGGTGGCCCGCAGCGTCGGCATCGCCGCCCGGATCGTGGTCAGCTCCGGTCGCCGGTCGATGCGCTTGCCGGCGTACAGGGAGCCGTCGGTGGCGACTAGGACTTTCGGCTCCACCTGGCCCAGCCTGGCTATCACGCCGTCGACGGACACGTCCTGGTTGCACACCGCCCAGATCGCGCCCACGCTCGCCGCGGCCAGCGCGGCGACCACGGCCTCGCCGACGTTGGGCAGATACCCGACGACACCGTCGCCGGGCTTCACCCCGAGACCCCGCAGGTAGGCCGCGAACGCGGCGGTCTCGCGCTGCAGTCGGGCCCACGACCACTCGGTCGAGCCGTCCTCGCCGGCGACGATCATCGCGGGGCGTTCGTCTGTGGCGTGCCGAAATATCTCGGTGGCGTAATTGATTGTGGCGCCGGGGAACCACTCGGCGCCCGGCATGGTCGAGTTGGCCAGCACCGCGGTCGGTGGGCTGGCCGCCTGGATGTCGTAGTACTCCCAGACGGCGTCCCAGAACCATTCGATGTCATCCACCGACTTCGCCCACAGCTCTTGGTAATTGGCGTAATGACCGCGTCCGGTCTCGGCCAGCCAGGCCATGAAGTGGGTGAGGTTCGCCGCGGCCAGACTCGCCTCGTCGGGGTGCCAGCCGCCGTCGAGTTCACTCATGACTTGCTCACGGCGGTGACGTTACAGGCGGCCTCCATCAGCATCCACCCCGAAACCTGTACCGAAAGGTCCCGCTCGGCGATCTCGGAAGCGTCCACCGCACCTTCGACGAACTGCGCCCCCTGACCACCCTCCCTGGGGAGCTCAGCCGCGCGATCCCAAAACGCCCCGAATAGCGGCAATCCGTCGACCGTCTGACGGTTGTCCCACGCCGATTGCGCCGAGGACAACACCACCGCGCGGGCCGTGTCGCGGGCCGCGACGTCCGGAGCCGAGTCACCGGGGAGCGCTGTGGCGACCAATGCAAGGTAGCGGGCGGTAACGCCCGCGAAGAGTCCGCCGTCCCCGCCGCCCGCGCCACTCAGCACCCCCGCCGGCGCCATCTGCTCGCTGACGGCCGCGACCAGGCGGTGCACCCGGGCGGGGTGCCGGTCGTCGCTGGTGCGCGCCGCAAGCTCCGTTTCCAGCCCCAACACCACGCCCTGGCAGTAGGTGTACTGCGCGCGGACCAGGGAGCCGCCCTTGATGCCGTCGAACACCAGGTGCGTCTCCGGGTCGATCAGAGTGCTGTCGATCCAGTCGGCCATCTGCTGGGCCCGCCGTAGCCGGTCGCCGTAGCGGGCCAGGAAGAGTCCCACCGGGCCGTTGGCCGGGGCGTTGAAGAACTGGTCCTGCTTGCGCCACGGGATGCCGCCGCCGTCCTCGGGCACCCACGCTTTGACGAACTGGTCGGTGAGCTTGGGCAGCGCGCGCTTGCGCTCGACACCGGCCAGTCGCGCGGCACGTTCCAGGGCCAGCGCCAGCCACGCCATGTCGTCGTAATAGCTGTTGATCCACGATCCGTTGTTGCGCAGCCGGTGTGAGCGGACCTGCCGGTTGATCTTGATGCGGCGTTCTGGCTGCGGGTCCCGCACTTGGGCGTCGACCAGGCAATCCAGCAGGTGCGCCTGCCACCAGTAGTGCCAGGTGCCGAACAGCCGGTCGCGCCGCTCCGATGGCCAGGCCACCACTCCGAGCTGAGTTCCGGGCAGTGCCCATAGCCGTTTCAGGTGTCGTTGCTCAACAGCGGCTTCGGCGCTGGCCGCCCGGTTCGCCCATAGCTGATCCATGCCTGCAGATCCTGCCATCGTTGGCCCGTCGGCCGCTGAAGCGGTCACCAGGCGCGGGTCAGGTCCCCGTGCTGCCTGATCCAGGCGTGCATCGCGATGCCGGCGGCAACGCCGGCGTTGATGCTGCGCGTCGAACCGAACTGGGCGATCGACACCGTGATGGCCGCGCCCAACCGGGTGTCGTCGGTGATGCCGGGACCTTCCTGACCAAACACCAATAGACATTCGTGCGGCAGCGCGGTCTCTTCGAGCCGTGCGGCCCCCGGCACGTTGTCCACCGCGACCACGCTCAGACCGGTCGCCACCGCGAAGTCCAGCAATTCGGCGGTGCTGTCGTGATGACACAACCGCTGATAGCGGTCGGTCACCATGGCGCCGCGGCGATTCCAGCGTCGGCGCCCGACGATGTGCACGGTGTCCACGGCGAATGCGTTGGCGGTGCGCACCACCGAACCGATGTTGGCGTCGTGGCCGAAGTTTTCGATCGCGATGTGCAGCGGGTGCCGTCGGGTATCGATATCGGCGATGATCGCCTCGCGCGTCCAATAGCGGTAAGCGTCGACGACATTGCGAGTATCGCCGTCGCGCACCAGGACTGGGTCGTAACGCGGGTCGTCGGGGACATCTCCCGGCCATGGCCCGACGCCGGTGGCGGGTGCTGCCCACTCGGTGGGGCCTGGCTCGCTCACCTGATCGTCCACACGCCGGCGTGGGTGCCCACGACTGCCACCGTCGCGTAGAGCAATGCCTCGCTGATTTCGCCCTGGGTGCACAACGACGCGTCGACGTGCACCGCGTCCAACGACGCGTCGGGCAGGATCAGCACTGACGCACCGTACACAGCGCAGGCCGGGTTCAGTCCGGCGCCCGGAAGCGTCGGCGAGGCCAGCAGCATCATCGGGCCACCGCGGCTTGCGGACTCGTCCCGATACCGGACCGCCAGGGCATCGGCTTCCAGCCCCAAGAGCATGTAGCCGTTGCCGTGGAACGCCCCGGCGTCGCCGAGCTGCGCCTTGGTCACCGGGGTTCCGTCCGCGCGCCAGGCCGACAGGCTGATGGTCTTGACGACCATGCCGGTGTCGTTTGCGTTCGTGGGCAGCAGGCCCACCGGAAACGCCACCGGATACGCGGCCGAGGTGTTCGGGATGCGGTCCCGCGCCGAGTAGCTGTACACCCCGCGGGCCTGGCTTCGCTCTTTCAGCGGGCCCAGGCAGACCGTGCCGGTGAGCCGGTCGGGCGGCGCCGATAGCGGCGAGGTGATGTCGTGCACTGTCGTCATCGCGGTGTCGCAGCTGCCCAGCCCGGTGGCCTCCAGCGGATGGGCCAGCGCGCCGTAGAGCCCGAAGCGAATGTCCTCGGGTTTGGCGTGCGGCGCCTTCGGGTCGGCCGGAGACGCGTCTACGTCGATCAGCACATAGTCGCCGTCCCAGCGCAAGTTCGACACCGACATGTTCCAGCCGAGCAACGCCAGCGATTCCCCGAAGCGGGCGCCCTCGGCGCCGTAGGGACGCACGGAGTGGTTGGAGCTCGAACAGGCCACCAGGCAGGCGGCCAACACGGCTAGGGCAAGCAGAGTGCGCAAGCCCGCCTAGCCCAGCCCGAGATCGGCAAGGCCCAGCACGCTGCGGTAGAGCAACCCTTCGGCTTGGACGGCCTCGGCGGCGCCGGTGGCGCGGTCCACCACGGTGGCGACGCCGATCACCTCGCCGCCCGCGTCTTGGACTGCGTGAACCGCTGTCAGCGCAGATCCACCCGTGGTGCTGGTGTCTTCCACTACCAGCACGCGCTGACCGCCAACCTCGGACCCCTCGATAAGGCGTTGTAAGCCATGGGCTTTCGCGGACTTGCGCACCACGAACGCATCTATCGGACGCCCGGGCGCATGCATGATGGCGGTCGCGACCGGATCGGCCCCCAGCGTCAGCCCGCCGACAACCGCGTAGTCCCAGTCCTGGGTGAGTTCGCGCATCAACTGGCCGATCAGGGCAGAGGCCCGGTGGTGCAGGGTGGCGCGGCGCAAGTCGACGTAGTAGTCGGCCTCCTTGCCCGATGACAGCGTGACTCGACCGTGTATGACCGATAGCCGGCGCACCAGATCAGCCAACTCCGCGTGCTCAGGTGCAGCCATGGGCGACAGCGTACTGCTCTCAGTGCTGGTAGTTACTGGCCTGACTGCCATTACGCCCCGCCGGCGGCGGGCGCCGGACAGTTCCGGGGCGACCCTCTTTGCGAATCTCCGTGCGACTCTCGTCGCGGCGAACAGGCTCAGGGCTATGGCGCGCCGCCTGAACATCCGAGCCGAGCAGCCCGGCCACGTCCTGATCGGGGCGCCTGGCTGGCAACTCGGCGCGCCCGGCCGGCGCCAGGGGACGGCTCGGTGCCGCGTTGCGGAGGGCGGCGGGCTCGCCCGCCTCCTGAGCGGTCTCATGAGGCAGCGGTGGCAGAACCCGCAGTAGGTCGTTGAATTGGCGCACGGTGCGCAGGCCCTCATCCCATTGGATGCGAGTGCTGGTGACAGGCAATGAGACCAGCGTCCAGTTCTGCTCGTTCCACATGATCTCGGCGCAGTCGGGTGCGGTGTGCGCGAAGGTGACCATTCGCCGGTCGCAGGCCCGCCGGGCCGCGTCCAGATTGGTGGAGTACACCATCCGCGGCCCGATCGCGCCGAGCAGCCAGATGTCACTCTCCCTGGGTTCTTTCAGCCCTTTGAGCCGCAGGTCGATAACGACGTTGGTGCCCACCTTGCGGTGCAGGGCGATCAC
>PLSK01000075.1 GCA_003165155.1 Mycobacterium sp.
CGGCCAACGGGACACACTCGTGGCCCTACTGGAACCAGCAGCTGATGGCAATGAAGCCCGACATGCTGCAGGTCCTCAACGCCGTGAACAACTCTGCGTAGAAACCGCCCGAGCCGGCATCGGCAGCAGCGCACCGGTCAGCGCTGCTGCCGATGCTTTTGGTCGCGCTAATCGAACAGGGAGCGGCGATCGGCGTGAAAGTACGTGTAGCCGGTGGTTAACGCGCACACCCCCGAAGCGACCGCCAGCATCCAGGTCCCGTTGACGACCAGACTGATGCAGCCGCCCAACGCGGCGCCCAGCGCAAAGCTGGCGAACAGCAGAAAGTAGCCGAGCCAATCCGCTGCCGTTCCACCGGCGATGTGGCGCTCGATGCCTTGCCCCATCTTGACCAAGGTCCCGGTTACATAGCTCAGGGGAACCGACACCTCGCCATCCTTGACGAAGGACGTGTTCAGNNCCACCAGGCTGAAGGTGGTCAGCACCGTCGGTCCGTGTGGATGCGCCACCCAGAAATGCCGCCTGCACACTGACGCAATCACCACGCCGGCAACAAAACACAGCACCAGCAGCCCCGCCGAGATCGACAGCACCACATCGCCGCGGAAAAAACCTAAAACGGCGCGTTGGGCATTCCCGGTCATGAAAGTCACGAAGTACCCGGCCGAGTGGGTGTACGCCGTCGCCCCCAGCACACCCGCCAGGGCCGCCAGCACCCACGACAACCGGGCCTCGCTGTCGTACATCTCACTCGCCACAAGCACATGCTTTCAGAGACCGGCCCCTGCGCGCAGCGGTGCGGTTATGCCTAGGCATCGGTGAGCCGGGCAATGGACCGCAACGGGATCGGCAGCCACCCGGGCCGGTGCCGCGCCTCGTAGCCAACCTCGTAGACGGCCTTGTCCAGCTCGTAGGCGGCCAGCAGCTGCGCTGAATCGCGGGGATCGACCCCCGACGCGGCGGCGTAGCCATCACAGAACGCGGTGCGATTGCGTTCGACCCATTCGCGGGCCCGGGCCGCCAGCTGTTTATCGGCACCTTGATCTACCAGCGGACCATAGGCCGCGTACTCGAAAGAGCGCAGGACGCCGGCCACGTCGCGCAACAGCGAATCCGGCGCCCTCCGCTCGTCCAGCGGCTGGCCCGGCTCCCCCTCGAAATCGATCAGCAGCCAGCTTTCCGGGGTGCGCAGCACCTGTCCCAGGTGCAGGTCACCATGCACCCGCTGAACGGTGATCGGCTCACTCGCGAGCTTGCGGAATTGTTGTTCGATCGGTGCCGCGTATTCCGCCAGTTCAGGAACCAGCGCCATGGTCGACGACAACCGCGCCAGCACGTTGTCCACAGGGAAGGTTGCCTGCGCGGTCCCCAGGCATTCGGCGAGCGTGGCGTGCACCGACGCGACCGCCTCGCCGAGTCGATTGGACTCGCCGGCGAAGTCGCCGCCGACTTCATACGCATACAAGTCGCCCTCGGCGAACAGGTCACGAACGCTGGCCGTAGCCATTGCCCAGCCTTCAGCAGCATTGGCCGCATACTCGGTCACCATGCCCAGCGGGCAAGCGCCGTCAGGAAAGCCAGCCGGTGCGGCTATCTCGTAGGTGCCCAACAATTGGGCCACGTGCGGGTTGCCCGCTCGGCCGAGCACGCGACCCAGTTCGATGTCGGGGTTGATACCGCTGCTCACCCGCCGGAACACCTTGAGAATGGCGCGCCGATCGAAGATCACGCTGGTATTGCTCTGCTCGGCGTCCGAGACGTGCGGCTGCTCGTGCAACGGCAGCTCCACATCCGGTTCCTTGGCGAACGTCACTTGGGCGCCGGACGAGTCCCGCACGGCTGACGCGTCCATCAGCGACAGCAGAAACTGGGGCGCACCCGCGTCATAGAGCGCGTCAAAGGCGTCCCGATCGTCCGCCGAGCCGATAGCGGCTACGCCGCTGTATTCGGAGACCAATTCGGAATCCCAGCCCACGATCACCTGATAGCGCTCGGACGAGCCGTTGGTGTACTCGGCGTCGATTAGCACCAGATCGAGGTCATTCCTGAGTGGGACGACGAGGCTGGGCTCAGCGCTGGACAGCTCCCGGTTGCGTCCGGCGTACCAACGCTGGTGTGGCAGCCACTCAGACCAAGGAAGTTTTGAAGGCAGTTTGGCGGAAGTCATTGGCGCCGCTCCTCCTCATCGCTTCGCTCTGCATCGTCGCCGGCGCGCAGGCTCATGAGCTCTCCTCAGATCCAGTCAACTGAAACCAGTAGAACCCGTGTCCTGGCAAGGTCAGCAGGTAGGGCAGCTGGCCTACGCGAGGAAATTCGACGTGTCCGGTCAGCTCGACCGGGATGCAGCCGCTCCAATGCTGCAGGTGCAGTTCGATGGGCTGCGGGAATCGCGAGAGGTTGTTGACGCAAAGCACAGTGTCGCCATCATCGGTCGCTTCGCGCACGAAAGCCAGCACCGACGGGTTGGAACCGCCCAGTTCCTGGAACGTCCCGATGGCGAATGCATCGTGTCGACGACGCACCGAAAGCATCATCCGGGTGAAGTTGAGCAACGACGTCGAAGTATCGCGTTGCGCCTCGACGTTGACCGCCTGATAGCCATAAACCGGGTCCTGGCTGGGCGGCAGGTAGAGGCGGCCTGGGTTTGCGGTGGAGAATCCGGCGTTGCGGTCCGGTGTCCACTGCATCGGGGTGCGCACGCCGTCGCGATCCCCCAGCCAGATCACGTCGCCCATGCCGATCTCGTCGCCGTAATACAGGACCGGGGAGCCGGGCAGCGACAGTAATAGCGCGGTGAACAGCGCGATCTGATTGCGGTCGTTGTCCAGCAGTGGCGCTAGCCTCCGGCGGATTCCGACATTCGCCTTCATCCGCGGATCCTTGGCGTACTCGGAATACATGTAGTCGCGTTCGTCGTCGCTGACCATCTCCAGCGTCAACTCGTCGTGATTACGCAGAAAGATCCCCCACTGAGCCATGTCAGGGATTGGCGGCGTCTGCGCCATAATCTCCGAGATCGGAAACCGCGACTCGCGGCGCACCGCCATGAAGATCCGCGGCATCAGCGGGAAATGAAACGCCATGTGGCATTCGTCGCCGCCGGTGCTGGCCTCGCCGAAATACTCGACGACATCACTCGGCCACTGATTGGCCTCGGCCAGCAGCACCCGACCCGGAAATTCGTCGTCGACGACTTTGCGGACGCGTTTGAGGAAGGCGTGTGTCTCGGGCAGATTCTCGCAATTGGTGCCCTCACGCTCGAATAGATAGGGCACCGCATCCAGCCGGAAACCGTCGATACCCAGCCCGAGCCAGAAGCGAAGAACATCGATCATCGCCTCCTGCACCGCCTGGTTGTCGTAGTTCAGATCCGGCTGGTGGGAGAAGAACCGATGCCAGTAGAACTGGCGGCGGACCGGGTCGAAGGTCCAGTTCGACTCTTCGGTGTCGACGAAGATGATCCGGGCGCCGGTGTACTTCTCGCTGGTTTCGCTCCACACGTAGTAGTCGCCGTACGGCCCGTCGGGATCGCGGCGCGACTCCTGAAACCACGGATGCGACTCGGAGGTGTGGTTCATCACCAGGTCGGTGATAACCCGGATACCCCGCCGGTGAGCGGCGTCGATCAGTGCGACGAAGTCGTCGACGGTGCCGAATTCGGGCAGCACCTTGTAGAAGTCCCGAATGTCGTAGCCACCGTCGCGCAGCGGTGAGTCGTAGAACGGGGGGAGCCAAATGCAGTCGATGCCGAGCCACCGCAGGTAGTCCAGGCGCTCGATAAGTCCACGAAGATCGCCCGAACCGTCCGCGCTGGCGTCGTAGAACGCCCGGACCAGCACCTCGTAGAAAACGGCGTGTTTGAACCAGGTCGGGTCGGCGGGCAGCGCGGCGGCATTGACGAAATCCTCGGCATTCGGGTGCTCGACCACACCGCCTTCGACGTGGCTGCCTCCCGCGGGAGGGTGCTCGGCAGCGGCCGTTGCGTCGTTCATCAGTTCCACGATGCCACGGGTACCCGGGGCGTGTCGCCCGGAATCACGGCCCCCAGCAAACGAATTGACTGGTCGGCCGGCATTATCCGGACAGATATCAGGCCGGCGGTCCGTCCGCCAAGGTCACGGTCAGGGTGCGGTCGCCGCCCGAAGCGGAATGCCAGGACAACGTGACGTTGTCCCCGGGGTGGTGCGGGACGAGCACATCGGTCATTGCAGTGGGCCCGTTGATGGGCACGCCGTCGAGCGAGAAGATGACGTCGCCGGCGGCGATCCCGGCCGCGGCAGCGGGACCGCTACCGACCACCCGTTCCACTCGCGCGCCGTTGCCGTTGTGGTCCGTAACGCCCAGCCCGATGAAGGCCGTCGGACCGACGTGGACTGTGCCCCCGCCGGCACCGGCCCGGATGGCGCCGGCCACCCCCAACGCCGTACCGATCGGAATGGCGAAGCCCTGCCCGCCGGACATCTTGTAGCTGTCCGTGGCGGCGGTGTTCATGCCAACCACCTGCCCGCTGCTGTTGAGCAAGGGCCCACCGGAGTTGCCGGGCCGGATCGCGGTGTCGGCCTGGATCAGGCCGCCCAGGTTCTCTGCGGCACCGGTCAACGTGTCAGTTGCCGAAACGGCCTGGTTGAGCGCGACGACGTGGCCGGCCACCGCGCTCGGCGTTCCGCCCTCGCCGCCGGCGTTGCCCAGCGCGACGACGGGCTGGCCGACCGCAACCCCGCCGCCGATTGCGGCGGTGGGCAGGCCACCGGCGCCACGAAGCTGCAGCACCGCGACATCCTGGGTGCGGTCGTAGCCGATCACGTCAGCGGCGTAAGTCTGACCGGTCCCGATGGAGAATGCGCTGATATCGGTCGCGCCCGCGATCACGTGGTTGTTGGTCATCACGACACCGGCCGGATCGATGATGATGCCGGTGCCGGCCCCTATCGCGTTGCTGTAGCCGAATTGGGTATTGATGTTGACCACTTGCGGCCCAACCTGGCCGACCATTGCCGAGGGGTCCAGCGGCGGCATTGGCCGGGCGGACGCCGGCACCGAGGTCAGCCCCAGCCCCAATCCGACCACGGCCAGCACACTGACTAACCATGACCACCAGACGGAGCGGTGGTGCAATTTGCTCATCCCGATACCTCCTGCGTCACGATGGTTTAACTCACCGTAGTCCAGATAACTATCGGGGACAGTTCGCAGGCTCGGCTGTGGCATTCGACCGGGAGCAGTACTCGAGCCGTCGAGTGTNNGTCCCCGATCGCGCGACTGGCCACAATCACGCCCGACGGTGTGCCGCATCTGGTGCCGGTGGTATTCGCGGTTCATGGTGACGTCATCTACACGGCTGTCGACGCGAAGCCCAAAACCACCCAACGGTTACGTCGCCTCACCAACATCGAGAGCAATCCACACGTCAGCCTGCTGGTCGACCACTACGCCGATGATTGGACGCAGCTGTGGTGGGTCCGAGTCGACGGAGTCGCCGCGATTCATCGAGACGGTGCCGTGCTACACACCGGGCATCGGCGGCTGCGAGCTAAATACCCTCAGTACCAAACGGTTCCGTTGGACGGTCCGGTGATTGCGGTGACGGTGGCCCGCTGGTCAAGCTGGCACACCTGACCGGAACGCATGCCGGAAGATCGCCATCTGATTCAGTGGACCCATGTCGACCGTTAACGGACTTCCCGCTCACATCCTGCTCAACCACTTCATCGTTGTCCTGGGTCCGCTGACAGCGGTCCTGGCGATCCTCTGTGCGCTCTGGCCCGCGGCACGACAAAAGCTGATCTGGCTGGTTCTGCTGCTGGCCTTGATCACGCTGGTGTTGACCCCCGTGACCGCCGGCGCGGGCGAGTGGTTGGGCGGTCGGGTGGGCACTACCTCGCCCGTGCTAGCCAACCACGAGCAACTCGGCGAAACCCTCGTCTACATCGTGGCGGCACAGCTGGCCGCGATCGCGCTGCTGGCCGCGGTCCACGTCCGCCAGGCACGCGGACGTACGGTCAAATTCGCCATGCATGCATTGGTCGGGGTGCTTGTCATCGCCGCCGGCATAGCCACGGTGGTACAGACCTATCGCATCGGCGATTCGGGTGCGCGCGCCGCTTGGGGAAACGTGGCGTCAGCTCAACAGGACCCCCTTCGGGCCAACCAATCCAGTGTCTCCGACAGGTCTTGAACGTGCGCCCCGATAGCGCGGCATTCGTCGATACCTCTGTCGTACAAGCCAGATATCGCGTCGGAGACCATGACAATTCTGTAGTCGCGTTCCGAAGCCTGGTAAATCGATGTCCGAGGGCAGTTCGGGAAGTTGCAGCCCGCGAAAACAACTGTATTGCTGCCAGATTCACGCAGATGCCGGTCGAGTTCGGTGCGGTAGAAGGCACCCCTGGGCCTTTTGCAAGGCTTGTATATCAACATGCTCAGCCGGCCCCAGCTGTTGCAGGCCGCCGTCTACCAGCAATTCATGTTCCAGCTCAACAACATTGGGTAACAGCTCGGGGGCGATCTGGGATCCGGCGCTGCCCGGCGCGGCGATTCGCGCACCCTGCTCTACCGATTGCCGTCGCACCAGGTCGACGTTCGAACCGTCCGGGCGGTACAACCGGACGACATGCACGATCGGGAGCCGAAATTCACGGAAGGCTCTCGCCAACTTCGCCATTGCCGGAATTGCCGCACGTGTTCCCGCAATGCGCGTCGGAGAATCGTCGGCATAAAAGTCATGCTGCACGTCGATTAGCACCAATGCTGCCGATCCCGCAATTGGACGCGTATAGCGATCTTCGAGCGTCACGGCCGCTCGCCGGGATCGAACTCGAGCGATGATCTGGTCGTTACCATGACGACGGGGTCGAACCTCTCAAGACGTGGTGATTTGCTGAAACGCGCAATGGGTAAACCACCCACTAGAATATCGATGTGTTGATCGCACGATCTCGAAGGGCAGACGGAATGCGCCGAGCGGTTCGTTATCTATTCGTTATGGTTGGGATCTCGGTGTTGGGCTTCATGGGATCGGGCAGCCGCGCCGTGGCAGCGGTCCCGGCGCCCGAGCCGCTTCCCGGCGTAGCGTCGATTTTGCCAGCTGATGGTGCCGTCGTGGGCGTTGCGCACCCGGTGGTGGTGACGTTCACCGCGCCGGTCATCGACCGTGTCGGCGCCGAGCGGTCCATCCGGGTCAGCTCGCCGAGCAACATGACCGGACACTTCGACTGGGTCGACGACAACGCAGTGCAGTGGGTTCCAGACCACTATTGGCCCGCCCACAGTCACGTTTCGGTGGGGGTGCAGGCGCTGACGACGGGCTTTGGTACCGGTGACGCGTTGGTCGGCGTTGCGAGCATCTCCGCGCACACGTTCACAGTCAGCAGGGGCGGCGAAGTCCTCCGCACCATGCCCGCGTCAATGGGCAAGCCCACCCGCCCGACACCGATCGGCAACTTCACCGCCCTGGAGAAGGAGCGCAGCGTGGTGATGGACTCACGGACCATCGGCATACCGCTGAGTTCACCTGAGGGATACAAGATCACGGCTCAGTACGCGGTCCGGGTGACCTGGAGCGGCGTCTATGTGCACTCGGCCCCATGGTCGGTAGACCAGCAGGGCAGTTCGAACGTCAGCCATGGCTGCATCAACCTCAGCCCGGACAACGCAGCTTGGTACTTCGACAACGTCAACGTCGGCGATCCCATCAACGTCGTGGCCTAACGCTTACCTGGTGCGACCGGAGTCACACCACCCGGATGGAAGGCCCGCACCCGGTGGGCTTCGCGAGCCACGAGTATCTGACCATCGATCTGGTATCCGGCTATCTCGGACTGGTCGCGGTGCCGTTGCGGCACAACGCCGCGGCATCCGGGTTACAACCGATCATCGCCGAGATCGAGCCACGGGTAATCGCAACCGGCGCAGGATATCTCGACCTTGCCGTCGATACCGCCCTGGGCAGCACATCGTTGCGGCAGTGCAGATAAAGACATTCCGCACCTTTCGGCTGCTCTGATCGACAAATACGTCACCGATCTGCAATTACGGGGTCTGCTTTAACCGGTGCAGCGATACCGCGGTGGTGACCGCGTGAAGTAGCGCGGCGAGTTGCTCGGCGCTGTTGATGGTGCGGTCGCCGGACACCAGCCGCGTGAACACGCCCGCGATGAAGGTGGTCACGGCCGTGGTCTGCGCCGCGAGCAGGGCAGGGTCATCGGTGCCCGGCTGCAGGTGGGCGATAGCGTCGCGGGTCATCGTGTTGATCCGGCCAACGAAATCTTGTGACATCTCGGCCAGATCGGGGTCACGCGCGGCCCCCAACAGCAGTTCATGGCGGGCCCTGTTCAGCATGAGCCCGGGTCCGTCGGCTTGCATCATGGTGAGCTCCGCCAGGTGCGCGAATGGCGATCGGGGATCGAGCGGCTCGTCGATCACCGAGCGCAGGTTGGCCACGTCGATTTCACCGACGCGCTTGCCGACGCCCCGTAGCAGGGCCGACCGGGTGCGGTAGTAATACGACGTCGTGCCTTCGGGGACTCCCGCGTAGCGGTCGACTTGTCCGTGCGTCAGTCCCCGGGATCCGTGCTCGGCCAGGACTTCGATTGCCGCGTCGCACAGTTCGCGCCGGCGTTCGTCGCCGTCGCGTTTGCGTGGTGTGGTGGTGGCCATGGCTGTATCCAGGTGCGTCAGCGGAGAACGGTGCCGCCGTCGATGTTGATGACTTGGCCGTTGATCCACTCGCCTTCCTCGGAGAGCAGGAAGGCGACCAGCGCGGCGATGTCGCCGGGTTCGCCGACGCGGGTTCCGCGTATGCGTTTGAGCGCACCGGCCTCCAGTTCCGGCCATTGCGGAACCGAGCGAATGAGTCCTGTCGCGGTGAATCCCGGCGCGACCGCATTACACCGGATACCTTCTTTTCCCCACCGCGACGCGACGTGCCGGGTGAGGGCGCCGATACCGGCTTTCGCGGTGGCGTAGGCCGGTCGCGCGGGCTCGCCCTGGAACGCCGCCGCCGAGGACATGTTGACGATCGCTCCGCCGCCCCGACCAAGCATGGCGGGGATGGCGTATTTCATGGCGGCCACGTATCCGCGCAGGTTCACCGCCATCACGCGGTCCCATACGTCGAAATCGATATCGACCACATCCGTATCGGCCCGGAGCGTGCTCATGTCGGCGCCGACGTTGAACAGCAGGTCGACTCCGTCGTGGGTAAGTACAGTCGTGTCGATCAGGTCTGCGACCGACGCGGTGTCAGACAGGTCGAAGGCGATGTGAGTCGCGGTTCCGCCCGCCGCCACGATGCGCTGAACGGTCTGCTCCGCGGCGTCCACGGCGACGTCGCCGATAATCACCCGGCAGCCTTCCTCGGCGAGGCGAGCGGCTGTCGCGGCGCCGATGCCGGTGGCGCCGCCGACCACGACCGCAACCCTGTCGGCAAGACCGCGAAGTCCCATGGAAACCCCTTCGGCGACAGAAGATATTGACTTTACCTCTAGAACTATAGAGGATCGCCTCGAGCGTTCTAGAGGATCACGTGTGCCGTTCAAGAGGAAGGGCGTCGTCATGGCGGGGATTCATCGGGAGCGTCCCGGAGCTGCCGACCTCGCGACGGCGACCGACACTCCCGCGACACCCCTGGGCAACGACGTCTGGATGTCGCCCGGCGTGTCCAATTCCTACGCGGTAGCAACCGGCGACGGGCGAGTCATTGTCAACGGCGGGCTGGTGTTCGAAGGCTCGTTGCACCGCAAGGCTTTTGCCGACGTGCCAGGCCCGACGCGGGCCATCATCGTCACCCAGGGGCACGCCGACCACTGGGGCGGGGTCAACTCGGTGCGCGACGCGGACACCGACATCGTGATGCACCGCAACTACAGGTACTGGCGCGACGACAACGATCTGCTGATGGGCTACCGCGTGCCCAAGACGTCGTTTGCTTTCCAGAAGTTCTCCGACGCGGTGCTCGAGCATTTCAAGACCATCGATCCCGCAACGATCGACTTCTCGTTTCCCGAACCGACCACCACATTCGACCGCCGCCACGACATGAAGGTGGGCGGGCGCGCCTTCGAGCTGACGTGGACACCGGGCGGTGAGACCACCGACGCGCTGGTGGTGTGGCTACCGGAAGATCGAATCCTTTTCAGCGGCAACCTGTTCGGGCCACTGTTCGGCCACGTTCCAAACCTCATGACCATCCGCGGCGATCGGTATCGCGATCCGCTTCTCTACATCGAGTCGCTCAACGCCGTGCTGGCATACGCACCGCAGCGGCTGATCACGGGCCACTTCGCTCCGATCGAGTGCGCCGACCGCATCGCCGAAGAGGTCACCGCGATGCGTGACGCCATGCAGGCCGTACACGATCACACAGCCGAGCTGATGAATTCCGGGGTTGACTTCTATACAGCGATGCGCGAAGTCCGAGTACCCGAACATCTCGATGTCGGTGAGGGTTACGGCAAGACCGCCTGGAATGTGCGGGCCATCTGGGAGATGTACACCGGTTGGTTCCATCACCGCTCCACCACCGAGCTCTACGGTGTGGCACCGGCGTCCGTCGCCGCCGACGTGGTTCGCGCGGCCGGAGCCGACGCGCTCGTCGACGCTGCCCGTGCACAGCTGGCGAGTGGGCGGCCGGTAGAGGCGCTACACCTCACCGATCTGGTCCTCACCGCCGAGCCCGGCCACCCGGGTGCGCAAGTGGCGGCCGCCGACGCGCACGAGGCGCTGCTGGGCGAAACCGAGAATTTCTGGGAAAAGGCCTGGCTCACCAAATCCATTAACGATCTGAGATCCATCGACGAATTGAGGACCGCCGAATGAACACCGTCAACTTCGACTTCACCGGCGCCAACGTCTTGGTCACCGGCGGCACCAGCGGCATCGGTAACGGCATCGCCGCCGCCTTCGCGCAGGCCGGTGCGGCGGTCACGATCACCGGAACGCGCGCCGCGCCAACCGATTACGATGACGATCTCAGCGCCTTCACCTACCGGCAGTGCCGGATCGAAAATCCGGACTCCGTCGACGCTTTGGTGAATTCGCTGGGCGAACTGGACATTTTGGTCAACAATGCGGGCGGCCCCTACCCGGCGGGCGACGAATACGACCCCGATGGCTACATCGCGTCGGTAACGCAGAACATGTTCGGTCCCATGCGGCTGACGATGCGCTGCTATGACCGGCTCAAGGCAAGTAAAACCCCCGGCGGGGCCAGCGTCGTCAACATCGTCTCGATGTCCGCGTTCCGCTCGGCGGTCTTCGTCCCCGGATACGCCTCATCGAAGATGGGCCTCATCGCGTTGACGATGAACCTGTCCCGCCGCTGGGCCAACGACGGAATTCGTGTCAACGCCGTCGCTCCGGGCCTCATCGACACCCGAATGACACACCCGGCGATGGGCATCCCGCAGATCATGGACGTCGAGATCGGCTTCCACACTCCCCTGGGCAGACCCGGAACACCTCAGGACTGTGCCGGCGCGGCATTGTTCCTGTGCACCGACGCCGCGTCGTACATCACCGGGAGCAGCATCGCCGTCGACGGCGGATACCTGACGGTCTAGGCGGAATCATGAGCGAATACGACAACATCGCGACCACCGACGATGTCCTCAAGCTGGCCGCCCAACGCACCGGCCTCACCGAGACCGAATCCGACTCCTGGCGTGAGGGATTGGCCCTCATCCTCGACGACCTCAACAACTCGCCGGCGTTCACGCCGTACGGCCGGGAACGCATTCTCGACGACGCCGCGGGCGCGTTGGGTCGGCGTCTGCAGATTCACGCCTACATCCAGGCTCATCCCGAGGTGCTCGAGGCACCCGTGCAGCGACCGCTGATCGTGCTGGGTATGCCACGCACCGGCACGACGGTCATCAGCTACCTGCTGGACCAGGACCCGGCACGACGGTCGCTGCTGCACTGGCAGTGCGTCGACCCGATACCTCCGGCCAGCACCGAGACGCTGCGCACCGACCCGCGGTGCGTGGGCCTGCTGGAGGAACAGCGCAAGATCCTGGAGATGGTCAAGCAGGCGAATGTGCCGCTGCCGCACTGGGAGGACGCCGACGGCCCCACCGAGGACATGTTCATCCACAACCAGGACTTCAAGGGCCTGTCCTGGGACTCTTTCCTGTCGACTTCGCGCTACTACAAATGGCTGTTCGACGAGACGGACATGACCAGCACCTACGAGTACCAGAAGCGCTACCTGCAGGTCCTGCAGTCAAGGGCGCCGGGCACCTGGAGCCTGAAGATGCCGTCGCACTCGGTGCACATTGATGCGTTGCTCAAGGTGTTCCCCGACGCCCGGTTGGTGTGGGCGCATCGCGACCCCTACAAGGCGACGGGATCGTTGGCCAACCTGTGGAAACTTCCCAAAGGGATGGTGCTGCAGCCGGACGCCATCGACCTGGAGGCGATGGGGCGCGACGCGGCGGCACAGATGCGGTACCACGTCGAACGGCCGCTGCGGGTGCGTGATCGCATCGGCGACGAGCGCTTCTTTCACATGTATTACCACGAGATGATGCGTGACCCGATGGATGTCATGCGTCGCATCTACGAATGGGCCGACGACCCGCTTACCGCTGAAACCGAAGCCTCCATGCGGAATTGGCTCGCCGCGCACCCCCAGGACCGGTTCGCCCTCAACACCTACAGCCTCGACCAATACGGCCTGACCGTGAAACAACTCGAACCGATCTTCGCCGAATACCTCGACGCCTTTGACATCGAACTGGAAGGCACACCGTGAAAGTGTCCATGGTCACGGGCCCGGGCAAGGCCGAGGTCGTCGCCGCCGACCGTCCCGAGGTGGGCCCGCACGACGTCCTCGTGCGAATGCGCGCCTGCGGCATCTGCGGCTCGGACACGTTCTACATCACCATCGGCGGTGTCCCGCCGCGCCAGGGCCACACGCCGCTTGGACACGAACCCGCCGGCGAAGTCGCCGCGGTCGGCGCCGAGGTGGCCGGCATCGATGTGGGCGATCACGTTGTCATCAACCCGATGGCCGCCCCCAGCGGCATCATCGGCAACGGCGGAGCCACCGGGGCACTGGCCGACTACCTGCTCATCGAGAACGCCATCCGTGGAACCAGCCTGGAAGTCATCCCCGACCACATCCCGTGGGAGGTGGCCGCGCTGAACGAACCGATGGCCGTCGCGCGCCATGGCGTCAACCGCTGCAAACCCAAACCGTCGGACAAAGTCGTCGTATTCGGCGCCGGGCCGATCGGACTGGGCGCGACGCTGGCTTTCAAATCCCTTGGCGTGCAACATCTGGTGGTCGTTGACCTGATCGGCTCCCGTCTGGACAAGGCTTTGCAGATCGGCGCCGACGCCGTCATCAATTCCGCCGACGAAGACGTCGTAACGCGCCTCATCGCGCTGCACGGCAAGGGCGAGAGCAGGTTTCCCGGCAAGGCCGGCACCGACATCTACCTCGACGCCGCCGGTGTGCCCGCCGTGGTGAACACCGCTTTGGCGGCTGCCAAGATGGGCGCCACACTGGCAATCGTCGGCCTCCACAAAGAGCCCGTTCCGGTCGAGCTGGTCAACGTGATGAGCAACGAGATCACCATCATCGGATCCATGGGATACCCCGACGAGATCTTTGAGGTGACCAAGGATCTCGTCGCGAACTGGGAGAAGTACGCGCTCATCGTCAGCCACACCATCCCCTTCGACAAGGTTGGCGAAGC
>PLSK01000015.1 GCA_003165155.1 Mycobacterium sp.
CGAAAGCCCCGGCCCAGATCCGCCAGAGCGACGGCGGCGGCCACGCTGACGCCCAACAAGACCAGCCAGATGGCGGCACACGCCCCCAGCAGAATGCGATCGATGACATCCGGCGGGATGGTGTCGGAACCGCGCCGATACGCGGAGTATCTGCTGACCATCAGCAGTTCGTCTGCGGTGCGTCGTTGGTGTTCGACGCGAGCACCGCTCCGTCGCTGGTGGTGATGGTGCAATTGAGTCGGCTCACCCGGAAGAGGCTGGACGCCTGGACCGATCCGACGTCCGAATTCGAGATCGGTGTCACGGTCATCGACCACGGGATGTAGACGTTGTGCTGCGTGCGTGACCGGCCGGAGGAATCGACGTAGGTCACCGAGATGATGTCACCCGGCGCTTTGGTGCCGGTCACCGAATAGGTGACCTGGCGTGGCCCGGCCGGTGTGGTGGTCGTTGGCGGCGGAGGCGGCGCCGTCGTTGTGGTTGCCGGCGGCGGCGCAGGGGCCGGCGCGGGCGGGGGCGGTGGTGGCAGAGGCGTCACCGTCACTGTTTGGGTCTCCGTAGCTGTTGGGATCTCGGTGGTCGGTGGCGGCGGGGGCGGCGTGGTGGTGGTGATCTCGTCCTGTATCGGCGGCGCGGACGGCGTCGTGGTGATGCCAGGGTTGGCCAATTTGTTGGTGTCTGTGCGCGCAACGAGCAGCGAAACCGAGACAACGAGCGCAACCGCGGCCACGATGGCGGCCACGCCGATCACCCACGGCCACCGCGGCGCGCCATGTTCGTCGCCTGAGTCGGGCGACTCCTGGTAGGCGTCGTAATCGTAGAGCCTGGGATCGGCCGGCACGTACGGGCCGCTGGTGAAGTGTTCCACCTCCGGGGCCGAGTAGGCCCGTGAGTACGCATCCGTCTGGCCGGTTCGGTCTGCACGCGCTATTTCGGCGCTGTCGTCGAGGGAATCCAATGCGTCATAGGGACTGATTTCCTCGACTTCACCGTCGGGTTCCGGTTTGTCGCCGGGATCGCCACCGGAACCCGGTTCGCGGCTGTGCTCGCTGACGGAATCGGGTTCTTCAGTTTCCCGCCCCGGGTGATTCGGCCCGCTCATGTTTGCCTCGGAGAGATTCTCGGTTTTGCCTGGGCAAACCCTACAGAACCAAGTGGGACAAATCGGTCAAGGCAACCTGGCCACTGATCAACTGACGCCCTGATTGTGACCTTGGGGATGCCGATCAGTGCTTCTCCGGCCCGACGTAGTACTCGAAGACCAGTCCGGCCACCGAAGCGAGGATGAACACCACCCCGGCAACGATCAGCCACGGCAGCCACAGCGCAATACCGATGGCGGCCGTCGAGCCGGACAACGCGACCAGAATCGGCCACCAGCTGTGCGGGGAGAAGAACCCCAATTCCCCCGCGCCGTCACTGATCTCGGCGCCCTCGTAGTCCTCAGGCCGAGTATCGATGCGACGGGCGACGAACCGGAAGAAGGTGGAAATTATCAGCGCCAGCCCAGAGGTCAGCGCCAGCCCGGTGGTGCCCGCCCACTCGACTCCCCCGGTGGCGTACAGCCAAGTCAGCACCCCGTACAGCACCGTCGTGAAGACGAAGAACGCGGCGATGAACTCGAAAAGCCTCGCTTCGATATGCATGGAGTGTCCTAACCTACTGGCTTCCGACGGCCATTTCGCCGCGGCGGGTCTCGAACGGGTGGGTGGTCGTCGCCAGCGGGGATTGGGCGATCGCCTGCAACGCCTGCGCGTTGGTCTTTCCGCCGATCCGCTGCTGCAAGTAGGCCTTGAAGTCGTTGGGTGACACCACCCGAACTTCGAAGTTCATCATCGAGTGATAAGTGCCACACATCTCGGCGCAGTGGCCGACGAACGCCCCGGTCTTGGTGATCTCTTCGACCTGGAAGACGTTGACGGAGTTGTTCGCGATGGGGTTGGGCATCACGTCGCGCTTGAACAGGAATTCCGGCACCCAGAACGCGTGGACGACGTCGGCCGATTCCAGCTGGAATTCGATCCGCTTGCCGGCGGGCAACACCAGCACTGGAATCTCGGAACTGGTTCCCAGGATCTCGACCTTGTCGAAGTTCAGGTAGGTCCGGTCCTCTTTGTTGCGACCGGCCACCGCCCCGACACGCTCCTCGCCGTGTTCGTCCTTGCCCTCGGGCTTGGAGAGCATGGCCTTCTTGCGATCCGGGTCGCTGCCGTCGTAGGGCGCGGTGCCGTCTTTGAGATCGACCCGCTGGTAGCCGAACTTCCAGTTCCACTGGAAGGCCGTGACGTCGATGACGACGTCGGGGTTTTTGGCCAGGTGGAGCACCTTCTGCTGCACCACCACCGTGAAGTAGAACAGCACCGAGATGATCAGGAACGGTGTGACGGTGAGCACCAGCTCCAGTGGCATGTTGTAGCCGAACTGGCGGGGTAGCTCGGTGTCGGTGGCTTTGCGCCGGTGAAAGGCGGCCGTCCAGAAGATCAGGCCCCACACGATGACGCCGACCACCAGCGAGGCGATCACCGCTCCGACCCACAACTCACGGTTGAGGTGAGCCTCCGGGGTAATGCCCTCCGGCCAGCCCATGCCCAGCGCTTCCGACCAGCTGCAGCCGCTCAGGCT
>PLSK01000153.1 GCA_003165155.1 Mycobacterium sp.
TAGCCGCCCGATTGCTACCATCGCGCGGTGACTGTTTCGCGGCGCCGCGTCTTGAAATACGGCGGCGTCGCACCGGCGATCCTGACCGTCGGCGCAACACTTGGCGCCCCACGCGCGGCCGCCGGTGTCTCTGGGATGGCCGTCTTCCTCGACGCCGGCCACAACGCCGTCAACGACGCCTCGATAAACGAACAAGTCCCCAATGGCCGGGGAGGCACCAAGGCGTGCAACACCTCGGGTACGGCCACCGACGACGGCTACGCGGAGCACGCGTTCAATTGGGCCGTCGTGAGCCTGATCAGCGGTTCGCTCGAACAATTGGGCGTGCGCACCCAGTCGTCGCGGGGTGACGACAGCTCCACCGGGCCCTGTGTCGATCAACGCGCCGCCCTGGCCAACGCGATGCACCCGGACGCGATCGTGAGTATCCACGCCGACGGCGGCCCCCCGTCCGGCTCGGGATTTCATGTCAACTACTCCAGCCCGCCGCTGAACGACGCGCAATCTGGAGGCGCCATCCAGTTGGCCCATACGATGCGTGATGCCCTGGTGCAAGCGGGCTTTCACCCGGCCACCTATATCGGATCCGACGGACTGTACGGCAGAGACGACCTGGCCGGCCTCAACCTGGCCCAGTACCCGGCAGTCCTCGTCGAACTTGGCAACATGAAAAACGCGGACGAAGCGGCGCGGATGGAAAGCGCCGACGGTCGGGCAAAGTACGCCGCCGCTGTCACCCAGGGGATCGTCGCGTATCTGAACGTCAAAGCCGGTTAGCCAACCCGAAGAACGTCGTCCAGCCAGTCGTAGATGCGCCCGAAGGCAAGGCGCTGGGCGCCGGATTGGCAGTGCGCTCCCGCGCCTTCGGCGGCGGTGAAGTCCAACAGCGCCTTCTGGCAGGTGAGGTGGTCGAACAGCATCTCTGGCTGCCCGTCGAAGAAGGTGTCCTCGTCCGCGTCGCAGACCAGCGTGGGACAGGTGATCTGCTCGGCGATGCCGTCGCCGAGGGTGTAGTCGAGGTAGGAGGCCAGGAACGCGCGCGGGCTGCCAACGCCCATCACGTATTGGCCGTGCGTGGCCGCCCACCGGATGTCGGGGTTGGACTGGCTCGATTCATTTCTCGCTTTGCTACCGGCCGATCCCGCCGTGCTTGACATCGGCTGCGGAACCGGCGTGCCGATTGCCCGCTACCTCATCGAGCGGCGCTGCCAGGTGACCGGGGCTGACGCGTCGAGCGCAATGATCACCAGATGCGCGGATCGGTTCCCCGAGCACACCTGGCACGTCGCCGATATGCGAACGCTGGCGCTGGATCGTAGGTTCGACGGAATTATGGCCTGGGACAGCTTTTTTCACCTAACCCAGGACGATCAACGCCAGATGTTCCCGATCTTCAAGCGCCACGCCGCGGCGGGTGCGGCGCTGATGTTCACCAGCGGTCCATCGGCCGGTGAGGTGATAGGAAGCTTCCAGGGCGAGCCGCTGTTCCATGCGAGCCTGGACAGCGGAGAATATCGAATGCTGCTGCACGACAACGGGTTCGACGTGGTAGCCCATGTCGTGGAAGACCCCACCTGCGGGGACCGCACCATCTGGCTCGCTAGATCAGCTGGGCAATCGCGGTCACGACAATGAGCAGCAGCACCGCGATCCCGACCGTGTACACCTGGCGACGCGGGGAGATTCGCGTCGGCAAGGGGTTCTGCCGGAGCGTCCTTTGGCGTCGCAGGGCGATCAGGTACGTACCTGTGGCCACCGTTACTGCCAGTACGCACGGGATCAGGGCTGCCGGCCCCGCGGTTCCGCGCAGGTCTTTGAGCGCGAGCAGCGCGCCGTTGCCGAGAAACGCGAAAGACATCCGGGTCCAGGCCAGTGTCGTGCGTTCCGCGGGCAGCGTGTTCGCAACCGCTCGCAACTGGTGGGGCTGGCTCAACCCATAACCGCCTTGGCGATGACCAGCCCTAGCGCGACAATCCCCACCAGGATCAGACCCACCGCGAGGTAGGCGGGCGACGGCTGACGGGGCATCGGATCGCCATTGCGCATGTTGCGCTCCGTCTGCTGCCAGCGCAGCAACCCCATCCCGCTGGTGAAGAGTGCCAGCACCGCGAGCGCGACGCCGAGGAAGCGGCGTGCGCCGGGGACCGCCATCTCTGGAACGAGCTGTACCAGGGCAACCGCCGCGGCGAGCAGTCCCAGCGCGGTGCGCTGCCAGGCAAGGAAAGTCCGCTCGTTGGCGAGGGTGAAGCGGTAGTCGAGCTCGCCGACGTCGGCACTGGTCTCGCTAGTCTGACTGGCCACGGAATACCTCGCAGGTCGTATCGGGGACAAGCATTTCGACGCCCGAGATTTTAAGTAACGTTACGCCCGTTGCGGGGCCGCGGGGAGCGGCACCTCGAGACGGTTGCATGATGGGCTTGTGGTGCAGGCGCTGCTGTTCGACGTGCAGGGAACCGCGACGGATTTTGTTTCGACTGTCTGCGGCGAGGCACAGCGGATCAGTGCGGGTCGCTGCCCCGGCGTCGATTGGCCCGATGTGGTGCGGCGTTGGCGCGCAGGCTACTTCGCCGCCCTGGATGCCGCGCGGGGTCGCCAAAAGGGATGGGTTTCGGTGCATTCGGTATACCGCGACGCCCTGGATCCGGTCCTGGAGGAGTGCGGCATCGTGGGGCTTTCGGATGCCGAACGCGAGGAGCTCACGCTGGCATGGCAGCGCCTGAAGCCATGGCCGGATGCGGTGCCGGCACTGCGTCGGCTGAAGGCTGAGTTCACGTTGGCGACCCTGTCGAACGCCGACGTGTCCGCGGTGGTCAATATCTCCAAGCGGGCGGGCCTGCCCTGGGATGCCATTTTTGCCGCGGAGATGGCCGGGGTGTTCAAACCCGATCCGGCGATTTACCGCATGGCCGCGACCTATCTCGGTCTGGAACCCGCCGAGATTATGATGGTGGCCAGCCACAAATACGACATCCGCGCCGCAGGCGGTCTTGGTTTCCGGACGGCCTTCGTCGCGCGCCCGCTGGAATTCGGGGTAGACGGCGAAGTGGACGTGGCCTATTCGGACGAGTTCGACATCAACGCGTCTGACTTCCTCGATCTTGCGGAACAACTGGGCTGCTAGAGCGTCAGCGCGGTGGGTGGGACCCATCGTGCGCGGCCAGGGTCCACGCGGTGCGATTGCTAGGTCACGGCGCTTTTGGCGTGAACGCGGGCGCGACGGTGTCGGTGAGCGCCGGATCCGGTTTCTCTGCCGACATCGACAGCAGGCCCCGCACGCATCGAGCGGCCAGCAGCCAGTTCGCCGGCTTCTTCATGTCCAGGCCGCCCAGGAGTTGCTTGATCATGGTCAGCGTATCGAAGTAAATGCGCTCGCAGACAAGAGTTTCCGTGTCGTCGAAGACGAAGTAGGCGGTCATCCGGACCCGGAAGCGGCTGCCGGTCGGCGGAACCTTACCCAGATAACCCCGATGGGTACCCATCAACCAGAACTCGACGATCACCGCATCGGCGCTGTGCCGCAGCGCGATGATCTCGTGGTCCTGGTCGGGGAACGCAGTGCGGGTGTAGGTGTAGTAGCCACGCACCGCCTCGTCGCCGTCGTGGACGAGCATCTGCGGGATCAGCTCGTAGCGGGGATGCGGGAAGGTCGACAACACGTCGTCCCAGGCGTGGCGAACCTCGTCGTGGAAGTGATCGAGCACGAGTTTCTGGCGCGCGGCCAGTACCTGGCTCTCGGGCAACGCGGGGATGGTCACGGCGGCCGGACCTCAGGCTCTCGGTGTCCAGGCAACCGGCAGCGTCTTGATGCCGTGAATGAACTGCGACAGCAGTCGTGCGGGTTCTTCCGTCGCGACGATATCGGGTATTTCGCGGTGCAATTCCTCGAACGCGACCCTGATCTCACGACGAGCCAGGTTCGCGCCCAGGCAGAAGTGGGCGCCCCCACCGCCGAAGCCGACGTGCGGATTGGGGTTGCGCGACACGTCAAAGGCCCACGGATTGGCGAACTTTGACTCGTCGCGGTTGGCCGAGTTGTACCACAGCGTGACCTTGTCTCCGGCCGCCATCTTGGTGCCGCTGAGTTCGACGTCTTGGGTCAAGGTGCGTCGCATA
>PLSK01000028.1 GCA_003165155.1 Mycobacterium sp.
ACCGAAAAAGTCCTTCTGGACGGCGCGGCCGCGGTCCTCGATACCCTGCGAGACCGGTTCGGGATCAACATCGACGATGCCGGCGAGCGGCGTGCGGTCGAAGCGCGCATCGACGCTATTCTCGAACCGTAGAAACACCGAATTTAGAAATGAGAATTTCGAAACCCATTGCAACGCAGCAAATTTAAACCTCGCGATCAACGAGAGGCGGTTGGCCGTCAAAAGGTATTCCCGCAAAGGGATTTTGGAACCGCGTCATGCGGGGTCTGAGAGGTTCAGGGCGCCGAAACTGGCCGGATCCCAAGACTTCGGATTCTTCCCAGACTTGGAGCGCCTTTCGACAACGCCATGCCGGTCTGGCATGCTGTATTGGTCCGCAATCCGGTCCGCGCTTGACCGTGCGGCGCCTCCAAGGAAACTAGTAATGTCAAATGGGTCGACGTCAGACCCGATCGTGACGAGCGCGATACAGGGCCAGAGGCGCAAATGCCAGATACGCCTACTAACCTGTCCTACCGTGAGTCGGGATCAACGTTGAACAACATTGCTACCGCGTCGAACGATGTAGACCCTTCCGCTTTCCGCGGCCGTCTGGTCGTGGTGCCGGACGGCGTGACGTTGACGTCGAATTTGGCTTGGAACCGAGACCAGCTCGGTGACAGTCTGGCGTACCGCTTCATCGACTACTCGCAGGATCAGGATGGACGGGCCGTCGAGCTCACCTGGAACGAGCTGTGGTTGCGCGTCTGCGCGATTGGCGCCCGCCTGCAGCAGGTCACCAAGCCCGGCGACCGGGTGGCGGTCCTGGCGCCACAGGGGCTCGACTACGTAGCGGCATTCTTCGGTGCCGCGCACGCGGGGAATATCCCGGTCCCCCTGTTTGCGCCGACTTTGTCGGGCCACGCCGAGCGGTTGGCGGCGGTGCTGACCGACGCCCGCCCCGCGGTGATCTTGACCACGACCGCGGCAGCCGAGTCCGCTCGAACATTCATTCGGACGCTGGCGCCCAAAGAGCGGCCGCGGTTGATCGCGGTGGACGCGGTGCCCGACGCACTCGGTTCGATGTTTACCGACGCGGCGATCAGCACCGACGATGTCGCGTACCTGCAGTACACCTCTGGCTCAACGCGTACGCCGGCCGGAGTGGAGATCACCCATCGCGCCGTCTACACCAACGCAATGCAGATGATCCTCACCGGCGGTCTGGACTTTGATGTCCGCAGCGTGAGCTGGCTGCCGCTGTATCACGACATGGGCCTGATGATGATCATGTTCCCGGCATTGTGTGGGCCACACCTCACGTTGATGGATCCCATGGCGTTTCTTCGTCGGCCCTACCGCTGGATCAAACAGCTGGGCATCGAGTCGGGGAAAGGCCGGACCTTTGCGGCCGCGCCGAACTTCGCGTTTGAATTAACGGCCGCGCGTGGACTGCCTCCAGCGGGCGATGACCTCGACCTCAGCAACGTTGTCTGCCTGCTCAACGGGTCCGAGCCGGTAACGATATCGGCCGTCCAGACATTCACTAAGGCGTTCGAGCCGTATGGACTTCCCGCGACGGCGATCAAGCCGTCCTACGGGATGGCGGAAGCGACCTTGTCGGTCGCCAGCATCCACCAGAACGCCGCGGCCAGCGCCATCTTCCTCGACCGGGAACAGCTCGGCTCCGGCCGTGCAGTCACCGTTGCGCCCGAGGCGCCGGGCGCGGTAGCCCACGTGTCTTGCGGCCAGCCGATCCCCGATCAGTGGGTGGTGATCGCGGACCCGGATGGCACCGAGGTGCCCGACGGTACGGTGGGGGAAATTTGGTTATACGGCAACAACATCGCCCGCGGATACTTCCGTCGTGAGGAGGAAACGCGACGGGTTTTCGCCAACCGGTTGCAGTCACGGCTGCACAACGGCAGCCACGCCGAAGGCGCTCCGGACGACAGCTACTGGCTCGCCACCGGTGACCTCGGCGTCTACGTCGACGGCGAGCTGTACCTGACCGGGCGGATCAAAGACCTCATCATCATTGACGGCAGCAACCACTACCCGCACGACATCGAAACCACGGTCAGCGAGGCTTCGAGCGCGATCCGCACCGGCTATGTCGCCGCGTTTTCCGTTCCTTCCGATGCGTCCGACTCGGCGGGTGGTAAGGCCGGCGAGCAGGTGGTCGTCGTTGCTGAGCGCGGCGCCGGCGCGGGCCGTGCCGACCCGGAGGAGATCGCCGAGGTCGTGCGGGCGGCGGTCTCGCGGCAACACCACATCCGGCTCGCCGACTTACGGCTGGTCGCTGCTGGTGCCATTCCGCGCACGACGAGCGGGAAGCTGGCCCGCAGCGCTTGTCGAGCCGCTTACATCGCCGGACGGTTCAACCGCTGATCGACGGTCCCTGACCCTGCCGCCCCGACAGCCAGGGCCCGACTCTGCGCAACGCCTCTTCGATGTCGCCGGTTGGTCCGGCGAATGACAACCGGACGAACCTCTTGCCCCGCGTGGTGTCGAAGTCGATGCCAGGTGCGATGGCAACACCGGTGTCGGCCAACAGCTCTGAGCAGAACGCCATCGAGTCGTCGGTGAAGTCTGACACGTCGGCGTAGACATAGAACGCACCATCGGTGGGCGCCAGCCGGTCGATNNGGGCAGATGGTGAAGTTGCCGGTCAGGCAGTCCACCGCGCGGCGCAACTCGCTCGGCAGCAGCAGCCAGCCCAGTCTCCAGCCCGTCATCGCGTTGTACTTGGAAAAGCTGTTGACCACGACTGCATTTCGTGACGTCTGCCAGGCACAGCTGGTCTGTGGGGCGCCCGGGTATACCAGACCGTGGTAGACCTCGTCGCTGATCAGGCGAACTCCGGAGTCCTCACACCAGGACGCGATCGCCGCCAATTCGGACGGTGGTATGACGGTCCCGGTGGGATTGGCCGGGCTCGCGACGATGACGCCGCGCACCGGCGGGTCAAGCTCGGCCAGCATCCGGGCGGTGGGTTGAAACCGCGTCTCCGGCCCGCATTCGATCTCCACCACCTCGCATCCCAACGCCGACAGAATGTTCCGATAGCACGGGTAGCCAGGACTGGCCAACGCCACTCGATCGCCCACGTCGAAGCACGCCAGGAAAGCCAGCAGGAACCCGCCCGAGGAGCCCGTGGTGACCACCACCGCATCGGACTCGACGGAGATCCCGTGCCGGCGTTGGTAATCCGCCGCGATCGCGGCCCGCAGCTCGGGAATGCCCAACGCCACGGTGTAGCCCAACTCATTGGCGTGCAATGCCGCGGCCGCAGCCGCCCGCACCGGTTCGGGAGCGCCCACGCTGGGCTGGCCTGCCGACAGGTTCACCAGATCGCCGTGGCTGCGCTGGCGCTCCGCGGCCGCCAGCCAGACGTCCATCACGTGGAACGGCGGGATGCCGGCGCGCAGCGCGACAGAATCGTTCACGGAGTTTCGGGCCTCGCCGGCCCGAGCAGCACCTCGGATTCGAGTTGGCTCAGCAGCTCTCGCGGCGATCGCAGCAGTTGTGCACTGCCGTGTGCTCGTTTGAAATACAAGTGCATGTCGTGTTCCCAGGTGATCGCGATACCACCGTGTAGCTGAATGCCTTCGCCCGCCACACTACAGAGCGCCTCGCTGGCAGCGAGGCGCGCAGTGGCCGCGTTGGTGGGTGTCGGGTCGTCGCACGCGTCGGACACGACGGCGCGCGCCGCGGCAATCGCAACATACAGATCGGCCATTCGATGCTTTAGTGCCTGAAAGCTACCGATCGGCCGGCCGAATTGGACTCGGCTCTTGGTGTATTCGACAGTTAGTTCCAGACAGCGTTCGGCGGCGCCGATCTGCTCGGCCGCCAGCAGAATGGCCGCGCTTTCAGCTATTCCCGGGTCGGGCCCCAGCGCCACGGTGTCTTCGGGTTGCACCTGGGCCAGCCGGCGGGTGGGATCCATGGTGGCGACGGGCCGCGCGCTGAATGTGGTCCATCTGCTCAGCTGGCCATCGGCAGCGGCGACCACGACATCGGCGATGTCCCCGTTGACCACGTAATCGGGGTCGAGGACCAACGCGCCGATCGAGGTACCCCCAGCCAACGCCGCCAGCGATGCCAGCGTTTCGGCGTCCGGCTCGGTTGCCGACAGTAGCGCCAGCTCGGCCAGGGTGGTACCCAACAGGGGCGACGGTACCAACGCGCGGCCCAACTCCTGTAAAACCGCTGCCGCGTCGCCTAGTTCGCCGCCGGCACCGCCCAGCTCCTCGGGTACCACCAGTGCGGCGGCGCCGACCTGCTCGCACAGCAGCTGCCACAGCGCCTCGTCATAGCCGTGCTCCGATTCCATCGCCGCACGCACCGACGCCGGGGATGCGTGCTTTGCCACCAGGGCAGCAACGGTATCGGCCAGCATCTGCCGTTCTTCACTCATTGCGCCGCTCCTCCCCATCGCTTCGCTCTGTATCGTCGCCGGCGGGAGAGATTCCGCTCATAGCGCCTCCAGCACTCGGCGCCGGTGCGCCTCGGGAGTACCCCATGCTGACCGCAATGCCTGTACCCGCAGTAGCAACAGGGACAGGTCGTGTTCCTGGGTGAAGCCGATGGCGCCGTGGGTCTGCAGCGACGACCGCGCCGCCAGCAGAGCCGCGTCGGATGCTGCCACTTTCGCCGCGCTCACGTCACGGGGCTGCAGCGACAATGCTGCGCCGTAGACCAGTGGGCGGGCCAACTCGATCGCGATGTGTACGTCGGCGAGTTTGTGTTTGATCGCCTGGTACGAGCCGATCACCCGGCCGAACTGGGTTCGCTGCTTTGCGTAGTCGACGGCGGCGCTCAACAGCGCCTCGGCGGCTCCGACCAGCTGAGCGGCCGTGGCCAAAACCCCGAAATCAAAGGCGCGGTGCACATCTGCTTGCCAGGGCGCGCCGGTAGCGGTGACCTCGAAAAGGTGGCGGCTGGGATCGACAGACGCGTGCTGTTCACCGACCGTTGCTTCGGTGACGCCGCTCTCCGTAGCCAGTAGCACCACTCCGGCGATGTCAGCATCGACCGCTCGCGGCACGTGTGGGGGCAGCGCCACCGTCACGATGAGCTCACCGGCGGCCAAGCCCGCGCAGCGGTCATCTTCGCCCAGCAAAACCGGCGCAACCGCAATGGATTCGGTGATAGGGCCGGGCACGCACCATCGTCCGAGACGCTCGAGCGCGACCACCAGGTCAACCGGATGGGCGTCCAGGCCGTCGAACTGTTCCGGCACGATCAGGGCGGTGACGCCGAGGTTGGCCAGCTGCTCCCACACCTTGCGGCCGGGTGCGGCGTCGCCCGCGGCCCAGGCGCGAACCGCGCCGGGCACGTCGGCGGCTCCCAAGGCCGCGTCGATGCTGGACGCGAAGTCGCACTGCTGTTGGTCGAGTTCAAATTCCACGGTCACTTCTTCTCTCGCGGCAGCCCCAGCAGACGCTCCGCGATGATATTGCGCTGGATTTCGTTGGTACCGG
>PLSK01000074.1 GCA_003165155.1 Mycobacterium sp.
CTTGATGACTACGACCCCTTTGAGATAGACACCCAGGCTGCACATTTGTTCAAACACCCTCACCTCGGTATCGATGACGTGTTCGACGTGTGGGTGTCCGACCCGCTGTTCTATCCGGCCAACCCACCCGCGCACTGGCTGATGTGCGCAGAAGTAGCAGGCGATGTTCTCGTCGTACCCATAGCGCCGTCCCGAACGGGAGACCCCCGCAAGTGCAGGCCCATCGGATGCTACGTCGCCTCCCAACACCTTGCCGACCAGTACAGGAAAGACCGATGACCAACACTGACATGACCCCCGATCAGGAACACGAGTTCTACGCACGACCCGAAAACCAGGAACCACAGGGGCCGCCGATCCGCCGACGCGGACGCATGTCCGTTCCCATACCCGTGCGTCTGCCGCCCGAGTTGCTTGAGCGTGTTCGCAAGGCCGCCGAGGATGATGACCGCTCCATATCGGCGTGGATTCGACGGGCGGTAGAGCACGAACTGGCGAACTGAGCCAGCCCGCCCAGCAGTCCCGTTCTCGTCCCCCGCCACTCGCCCGTACGGGATCGTTCTGCTTACTTCTGCGCGAAACCGTCGGCAACTAGCCAACATTCGCCGGCAAGGCACAGATCCCACTTGACCATCGGACAAGGGCGCCAGGGATACCGTCTCCGACCCTCAGTGAATAACGCGCGCTACGTGCACCAGCGCGCATATCGTGTCCTCAACGCCACGCCGTCGAACGGTCAAGTGCGCTCCGCACCGCGATGAGACCGGCGCGGTCCCAAGACAAGCACCAGAGGAAACAAATAATGCGGACTCGATCACGCCATTGCCGGAGTTCACAGGCCATTTCCTTCTGTCGGGCTGACAGTGTCGGGCTGGCAGGATTTGACCTGCGACCACTTGACCCCGAGTCGGACATCAGGCGAATTCCGTTGTCCTGCAAAGTATCGCAAAGTCTGCCGACCAGCAAAGAGCGTCTCTGGTTGTCTCAGCGTAATGCTCTCGATCTGCGCCAATATGTGACAACGTCGCGACAACGGCAGCGCTGGATTCTTCGTGGCGTGGGGGTCATCGGTGCGATTTGCCGGCTCGCCAAGATGCTCCACTCACCTACGTCGATCTACTTCGGCGGCAGCGCCGCAGAAGCCCGTCAGGTGATCGTTTTGGGGGCGCCTTTATTTTGCCTCCCCACAAAAGTTAGAACACATGGCTCTTCTGGCCGATCGTCCCAGGCAAGCGCAACCACTTTCTGCGTAGAACGACCTTCATCAACCAGGTAGACGCCACTCGGTTGCCGCCTTATGACCTGCCCACTGCCTGCCTGTAGCGTGTTGAGCGAGAAGCCGAAGCTCACCACCCCCATATCGGCAGTGCCAAATACCAAGTGTCCTTCGGTGTCTCGTTGCATTCGTATGGTTGCCTCTGCCTCCGCACTGAACGGAGCGCCCGGGCGACCAACAACGTGGAGTCCCCAGCCACTGGGCAGCACCCCACCCCGGAACAGATATTCCGCCAGGATCTCTGGATCAGCTGCCCGATGCAGTCGCGATATTGGCCGCCCGTCAACTGCGATGACTTTCGCCGCAGTCGCACCCCACAGGGTTTTCAACACCCACCGCGCAAGCTCTTCTCCGCTGGCCAACAAGAACTCATTGCCGTGCGGATCGGATTGCTTGACTAAGTCCTGCTGATACCGACGCAGCGCCGAGAAGACTACCTTCGCGGTCGAATCCAGTCGCGACAGCGCATTATTGTGGCGATCGCAAAGGATATACGAAACCAACGACGGTGGATGCAAGGAAATCTCTTGGCTCTGCGCCCAACTCAATCCGAGCAAACGGAGAGGCTCGCCGTCGCCCGCTGCGCGGAGCACACCTTCCGAAAGCCAATGCTCCTTGGTCAATGGAGGTCGGCAGTCACTAGTGGACGAGGCGTAACAGCCCTCACAGGCAATGCCCGTTCGCGAATCAGTCAACAGAGGCCCGTAAGGGGGCAGGACCCAACCGCCGACGGCGATATCGACGTGGCAATTACTCGGCAATCGACCGGACCCACATGGGCAGGGCTCAGAGCTGCTTGGGCCCAGCAGCGGCAAATTACCCTCAAAACGTACTGGCTTCGTGGGCGCGAACGGACCTGGGGTCACACACTCAAGTGTTCCACGTTCGGATCTGTTCCGCGGCTGGTTATATCGCCTTGAATTGAAAGTGGGTTCGTGGCGTAGTTCCCTAGGCCGCAGTATTCGCTCACCAACCCTCGCGTCACAAATCGCCGGTCTGGATCTCGGACAAGTCTTCAGTTTCCTGTCGCATACGTTTTGGCTTGAAATCAGGCCTATCTGGGTCGATGATGGGGAGCCCGAACTGCTCATAATCCATTGCAGGTCGCCCGAGAGCGTGCGGTCGGTCGGCTGACTGTGGCCATTCGACGGCAAAATGTTGGGTGCGCATGTAACGATATACTTTTGCAACTTGCGGTGCCCCACCAATGGTTGGATCAACTTCGTCGCGAATAATGTCTCTTAGAACTTCGAATGGTTCCATATCGAACCCATCACCGTTAAGTTTGCCGCGATTTTTTAACAATTTGATCAGCCGTTCTTTGGCTTCGTCTTTGGCATTGCCGACTATCGCAATCTTCTTCGCCTCGTTCCCCCCACCCCAGGACGTGGCAGGACGGAACGTGAATCGGTCAATTTCGCGATCGTAGTGCAATGTCCAGATCACAAAACGATCCAGCCACCACGAAAACCCACCGAAGATAAACGACACCTCTGGATCACCAGCAGCAGTTTGACCGACAGGAAAGTCGAATATTGCTTCTCTCATCTGATTTAAGACATCTATCGCAATGCCTTTTGCGACCGTGATATCAGCACTCCGATTATGAGACTTGGGAAAGAACTCGATTCCGTGCGCCATCTGCAGGATTAGCGGGTATGCGCGCGCGGTTACGCCCGCGAATGAAATGAGGCAGTCCGACCGCGGAAGCGTGAAAATCTTAGGCCCATAGTCCCAAGCTTCGCCCCCGCGAAGCCGGCTGTCGGATGCGAATACTAATTCAGTCACCTGGTTGACGGTACGGATCCAAGCCATCGAAAGGGTCATGCAGCTCCTTAAGCGACTTCAAGAGAAACGGGTCTAACGACGTTACCCCAGTGCGTCTCGCAGAGATGGGCGGGCTGAAATTCTGTATCGTGTTCTTGATTTCAATCGGGGCGCGCGCCAATGGAGGCCGCGCGCAACCGGAATAGTTCAGAGAAGCGATCAAGGATGACGCCCTTAAATCGACCCAGCCCTTGGGCATCGGTGGCAATACGCCCACGACGAGCGCTCCTGATCGGACCCCGTGAACTAGTCCACGGCGGACGAGAGTCGTTCATTGGGTGTACGGGTGGCAGCGTAGCGGGCTGGGGTACATAGCGCAGACCGGAGTGTCTGATCATGTCGGCAGTGCGGCCAGCTGCCTACACCACAAGGGGCCAGGCGAGACCAGCGTGACATCATCGCAGCGAATGACTCAGTCGGCAGTGGAGGTTAGGAAGCAGGAACATGATGGATGTCGGAGCTGCGGCGTTCTGGGTGATCGTTCTGTTCGTGGTGCACGAATTCGAAGAGATCATCCGAATCCGGCCCTGGATCGATCGTCACCGGGACGACCCTCGGTTAGCCCGAGACGTCTGGATTCGGCGGAAAGCATCCTATCCGTCGACTGAAGCCATCGCGGTCATGATCGGTGAGGAGATCATCCTGCTCAGCTTGGTCCTCGCCGCCGCAGTGTGGGCGGGGGCGCTTCCAGTCATCATCGCGGCCGCGACCCTGAACTCAATTCACCTTGTCGGCCACTTGGTCTTCGCCGCACGGGTGAAGGCGTGGAATCCGGGCAGCATCACCGCGGCGATCACCCTCCCGCTGAACATCGCCGTGATCGTCCTCGCGTGCATCAGCGGGCTCGATCTCCTCCTATGGGGCTTGGCGACAGTCATCCTCGGTGCCGGATTCGCTGCGAACCTGTGGCAGCTCCATCGGCATGCAGGGGATATTCAGCGGTTGCTCTTCGCCAGGTGAGTCCGGTTGCCGTTGACGGTACGACCTCGAAGTAGGGCCGCATTGCGGGCATACTTCGACATGTTTCGCGACGTCATGGGCGCCTCCTGTTTCCTCGCCTCATTGGTGTGCGTATCGACTCTAGGGCGAGAGTCTCGGAGTCGATCACCTCGAGGTCGCGCATGCTGCGGAGCGTAGGTTCGCGGATCGGCGTTGGCATTTCACCTGTTATCTGACTTGCAGACCCACCATGGCTCGAGGCTGTCCTCCGACGGGACGCTGTTGGATTCGCTCGTCGTCGCTCAGGTAGCGGCGATATAGCCGGTCAACGTGCATCTGTGCCTCTGCGATGTCGCGTCGCAGCGCAACTGCCTCCAACCGCGCTGGATGGCCGTCCGGGCCAGGGACATAGCGGCCTTCAACCCGGGCCAGATGCTGGGTCATCTCGCGCAGATGATCACGTAACGCGCGGATCAGCTCCGCAGCCTGAGCTGGGTCGCAGTCTTGCATGAAGAGATGATCGCACCCCGCTGTCCTC
>PLSK01000269.1 GCA_003165155.1 Mycobacterium sp.
GCCCTGCAGCGAAGACAACAGCATCCACCGTGCCCCCCGCACCCGAGTCGCGAATGTTGCCATCGGATGCATTGCTCCATCCTTGCAATGCCGTCAACTCATGGACCTGCGCCGCCCGACCCGTCTCGGAACTGGGCACTCCCACTCTCCGAGAGCGTCGGCTATGCCCCGCTAGAGCGCCATGAGCAGCCTCGGATCCGTCAGTGTCTTGGCCGCGATGGTCGCATTGTCCTTCGGCATCGAGGCATCCTTCCGAAAAGTCAGCCGCAGGCCCATTCACGCATAGGTGTCTCATCGCCGGAAACACCCATGCCAACCTCGGCACTGGCGCGACGTGAACGTGCGTGCACCGCTTCCAAGATGAACACTCGTTGTCCTCATCGGACGCACTTGCACCCCCGGCAAGCCCACTGGCAACTTGACCCTGAAACCAACCGCGGCAGGCAACACCCGCAGCGTGTAACGTCAACGACGTTGGGAAGCTCAACCAGTCCGGGATGAGAGTGGCTGTCCGCTGCCGCCTCTCTGAGCAGTCGCTCGTGCCGAACGCTCCGGTGACAACCGCACACCCGGGAATCACCATGACCACCGCAGCCACTCCGCAGACGCCGAAACCGGCTGCTGCGCAATATTTTCCCATCGACAGCGTCATGTGCCTTGTCCGGCATTACGCTAAAGATCGCGCACCGCGCGAACCGGCCGCTGACATACGGCAAACGGACCCCGCGCCATGACCACCGACACACCGCATGCCACGCCGTCGCCCGCTGCTAGCGCAGCCGGCACGGATGCCGGTTTGAAGTCAGCGCCGCTAGCCCAGGTCGAGACAGACCTGGGCTACTCGCCGGACGGGCTCAGCACGGCCGAGGCAACACGACGGCTGGCACAGTACGGGCCGAACGAGATCGCCGACCACAAGACCAACCCGCTGTTGAAGTTCCTCAGCTACTTTTGGGGCCCGATTCCGTGGATGATCGAGATCGCCGTCATCTTGTCCGGCGCGGTCGGGCACTGGCCGGATTTCTTCATCATCCTGCTGCTGCTGGTGGCCAACGGCGTGGTCGGCTATACCGAGGAACGGCAGGCCGGCAACGCAATTGAGGCCCTCAAAGCCAAGCTGGCGATCAACGCGCGGGTGAAACGCGACGACACATGGATCAGCGCGCCAGCCCGGGAATTGGTGCCCGGTGACGTGATCCGGCTGCGCCTGGGTGACATCGTCCCCGCCGACGCCCGGCTGCTGGACGGCGACGAGATCGAGGTCGATCAGTCCGCGCTCACCGGGGAGTCGCTGCCCGCGACCTGCACAAGCGGTGACGCCGTGTTCTCCGGCTCCATCATCAGGCAAGGTGAGATCGGTGCCCTGGTCTACGCCACCGGCACCGGCACCTACTTCGGCAAGACCGCCGAACTGGTGGCCGACGCGCACACCGTCAGCCATTTCCAGCGCGCCGTGCTCAAGATCGGCAACTACCTGATCATCCTCGCGGTCGCGCTGGTCACCCTCATCGTCGTCACCGCGATCCTGCGCGGCGACGCGATCCTGACCACGCTGCAGTTCGCCCTGGTGCTGACCGTCGCCGCGATCCCGGTGGCGATGCCCACCGTGCTGTCGGTGACGATGGCCGTCGGCGCACGGCTGCTCGCGAAGAAAGAGGCCATCGTGAGCCGGCTGGTCGCCATCGAGGAACTGGCCGGCGTCGACGTGCTGTGCGCGGACAAGACGGGCACCCTGACCCAGAACGCGCTGACGTTGGGCACCCCGTTCAGCATCGACACTTCCACCCCCGCCAATGTCATTCTCGCCGGCGCGTTGGCCTCCCGCGCCGACAACGACGACCCCATCGACCGCGCGGTGCTCGGCGGCCTCGAGGACACCAAGGTCCTGCAGGCTTACACCGTCACCCACTTTGAACCTTTTGACCCCGTGCACAAACGGACCGAGGCCACCGTCACCGGAGCCGACAAAACCACCTTCCGGGTCACCAAGGGCGCCCCGCAGGTCATCCTGGCGCTGGCCGCGAACGCCGCGCAGATCAAACCCGCCGCGGATAGGGCAGTCAACGATTTCGCCGCCCGCGGCTTCCGGTCTTTAGGCGTGGCCCGAGCCGACGGGGACGGCGACTGGCAGTTCGTCGGTGTGCTGCCACTGTTCGATCCGCCCCGCGACGACGCTGCAGCGACCATCACCACCGCCGCAGCGATGGGCGTCTCCGTCAAGATGGTGACCGGCGACGCGTTGGCCATCGCGAAGGAGACCGCGGCCAAGATCGGCTTGGGCACCGACATTCTCGACGCCGCAGCCTTGGGCGAGGCGAAGAAGAACGAATCGGCGGCGGTGGCCGAATCCATCGAGACCGCAGACGGTTTCGCCCAGGTCTTTCCCGAGCACAAATACCACATCATCGACGTGCTGCAGAAGCACGGCCACATCGTCGGAATGACCGGCGACGGGGTCAACGACGCGCCAGCCCTGAAGAAGGCCGACTGCGGCATCGCAGTGTCAGGCGCCACCGATGCCGCCCGCGCGGCCGCCGACATCGTGCTGCTGACCCCCGGCCTCTCGGTGATCATCGAGGCGATCAAACAGAGCCGCAAGATCTTTCAGCGAATGAACAGCTACGCGATCTANNCTGCGGGTGCTGCTATTCATGACCGCCGCCATCCTGGTCTTCAACTTCTACCCGCTCACCGCGATCATGATCGTGATGCTCGCGCTGCTCAACGACGGCGCCATCCTGTCCATCGCCTACGACAACGTCCGCTACCGCAACGAACCCGAAGCCTGGAATATGCGGATGGTGCTCGGTATCTCGACCGTGCTGGGCGTCCTAGGCGTCGTCTCCGCTTTTGTTCTCTTCTACCTCGGCGAACGCGTTTTCGGTCTCGACCGCCACCACATCCAGACGCTGATGTATCTGAAACTCTCCGTCGCCGGGCACCTCACCATCTTCCTGACCCGCACCCGCGGACCGTTCTGGTCCATCCGGCCCGCCCGCATCCTGCTGGTGGCCGTTCTCGGCACGCAGGCCGTCGCCACACTCATCGCCGTCTACGGGCTGTTCATGACCCCACTCGGCTGGGGGTGGGCAGCCGTGGTCTGGGCATACGCCTTGACGTGGTTCCTCATCAACGACCGCATCAAACTTCTCGCCTACCGCATCCTCGACCCGGCAAAGAAGGCGAAGAAAAAATTCGAATCAGTTCACCACCTAGCCCCCGCGCGTGCGTGACACGAATGATCCAGTGGGACAACAACGAGAGGACCAACTAGTGAACTCGCACTTGAGCAGTCACCATCGGCTGACGATCGAGAAGATCTTCAGGCACCCGGCGGGCGGCAATATCGAGTGGCGCCAGGTCGTCTCTCTGCTCGAGGACCTCGGGTCCGTAAACCACGAACACAACGGCAAGTTCACTGTGACCCTGGGAACCGAGACAGAAGTATTCGAAGCCCCGCGGGGCAAAGACATCGATGAGCAGGTGGTCGTCGACCTGCGCCGGATGCTCACGCAGGCCGGGTGGGCGCCAGATGACGAACAAGACCATGACCGAACACCATGACGGCCTGTTCGAGCAGATCGGGCACTGTGACGAACCGGGCGTTCGGTGCGTGACCTGTGGTGTCGATGCGGATCGTGATCGCGCTAGGGGGTAACGCACTGCTGGCGCGCGGGGACAAGCCCGACGCCGCCATCCAGCTTGCGCACCTGCGGACTGCCGCGGAGGCGATCGCGCCGTTGGCCGCGCACCACGATGTGGTGATCTGTCACGGCAACGGCCCGCAGATCGGCATGCTCTCGCTGGAGAGCGAAACCGACCACGCCCTGACCCGCCCCTACCCGCTCGATGACCTTGTCGCGCAGACCCAGGGCATGATCGGCTACTGGCTGGCCCAGGAACTTCATAACGCCGGGGTCAAAAAACCGGTCGTGGGCTTGATTACGCAGACGCTGGTCGACGCCGCAGACCCGGCGTTCGCCGCCCCGACCAAGTTCGTCGGGCCCGGCTATGCACAGGACCAGGCCCAGCTGCTGGCCCACCGGCATGGCTGGACCATCGCGACCGACAATGGTCGGTGGCGCCGGGTAGTGGCCTCACCCGAACCGCTGCGCATCGTCGAGCAGGATTCCATCACCGGGCTCCTGGACGCCGGTTCGGTGGTTATCTGCGGCGGTGGGGGCGGCGCGGCAGTGACCGAGAACGCCGCCGGCCAGTTAAGCGGTGTCGACGCGGTCGTGGACAAGGACTACGTCGCATCGTTGTTGGGCACCGTCCTTGGAGCCCAGCATTTGCTGGTGCTGACCGACGTGTCCGCAGTCATGCAGCATTACGGCACACCGGAGGCCACACCACTGACGGTCCTACATCCAGATGACTTGGGGGGCATGGGATTTCCGGCCGGATCGATGGGACCCAAGATCGAGGCCTGTCGCCGGTTCGTCACCGCGACCGGGCACCCGGCCACCGTCGGCGCCCTGGCCGACGCGCAGGCACTGCTCGCGGGCACCGCCGGGACCACCATCACCCCGACAACGCCACACCACAGCATTACCCACCCAGGGAGTCGGCGGCCGGCGAGGGCTCAATAGCGCTCGCACTCGAGAAGCAGGAACTGGAGGTTGACCATGCAGGACACGTTGATTAGGACCGATATCCTCAGGGCCGCAGTGCAATTAGCGTGCCGTGCCCCGTCGTTGCACAACAGCCAACCCTGGCAATGGGTCGCCGAGGGTTCGGGGCTGCACCTCTACGTCGATCACAGCCGGGCTCTTCCCTCTACCGACAAGTCGGGGCGGGAGGCCTACATCAGCTGCGGCGCCGCGCTCGACCATCTGTGCGTCGCGATGGCGGCGGCCGGGTGGGCATCCAACGTCGACAGATTTCCCGATCCACATTACCTCGATCATCTCGCGTCACTCGATTTCAGCCCACTGGGCCTCGTCACCGATGGCCAACGCCGCCGGGCCGACGCGATCCTGCACCGACGCACCGATCGGCTCCCCTTCGCCAGACCGAGGAACTGGGAGTCCTTCGAACCTCTACTGCGCAACGCCGGCGATGCTGGAACAGTTCACCTCGACGTGATACCCGACGAGCGTCGCCCGGAACTGGCGAGGGCGTCACGACTTACTGAAACGCTGCGAATCTACGATTCCTCATATAATTCCGAATTAGACTGGTGTACTGGTCATTTCGAGAATTCCGACGGGGTTCCGCGCAGTTCACTGGTGTCGGCGGCCGAAAGAGATCGGGTCGATGTCGGACGTAGATTCCCGGTTAGCGCTCACAGCGAGCGGCCCGCCGGCATTGGACGAGACCAGTCCACGGTGTTGGTGCTGTCCACCGACGAGGACACCCGCGAGGACGCCTTCCGGTGCGGCGAAGCATTGTCCGCCGTATTGTTGGAGTGCACGTTGGCCGGCATGGCGACCTGCACACTGAGCCATCTCACGGAGCTATGGTCCAGCCGCCACCTCATCGGCACCATGATCGGAAGCGCAGCTATGCCGCAACTTCTAATCCGCGTCGGCGAACCCCGGGTCCTTGGCGAGCTACCTCCCATGACGCCGCGGCGGCCACTGCGCGACGTCCTGAGGTTTCACCGCGATGGATGTGGCTGAGCGATGAACAACGTTGTTGGCCGCTAGTGACTTCCACCGACATACGCGGGGCCGACGAGGCCTCGACGACAGCTGATCCCAGGCAGTCGCTGATCACGTTGTATCGGGATCTGCGCACGTCTGCATCGGGGTTGTCGGGCCGCGAGGCGCAGCGGCGGCTACTGGTGTACGGGCCAAATGAGCTTCCGCAGCGATCCGGCCGACAGTGGCCGGGCCAACTGCTCAAGCAATTCACCCACCCGCTGGCCCTGGTGCTGGTCGTCGCGGCCGTGCTGGCCTGGTTGACGGGAACCCCGATCCTTGCGGCGGCGATCGTTGCAGTGATCGCGCTGAACGCTGGTTTTGCGTTCGTCCAGGAACTGCAGGCCGAACGCGCCGTGGAGGCGCTGGCCGCCTACCTGCCCACCCACGCCCACGTCATGCGGGACCGTCAGCGGGTCGAAATCGAGGCCCGCACATTGGTGCCCGGTGATGTGCTGGTGATCTCGGAGGGTGATCGCGTCTGCGCCGACGCGCGAATGATCGACGGCGACGTGGAGGTCGACCTGTCCACACTCACCGGTGAGTCGCTTCCCGCGGCCCGCTCGGCCGATCAGGTGGACGCCGCCGGGCCCAAGCTGCAGGCCCGCAACCTCATGTTCAGCGGCACAGCCTGTACGGGGGGCGAGGCCCGGGCGGTGGTCACCGCGACCGGTGCACACACCGAGCTCGCCCGGATCGCGGCGCTGACCCAGCGCACCACCCGTGAAGACAGCCCGCTCGAGCGGCAGGTCAAGCGGGTGGCCTGGTTGATCGCGCTGGTCGCGGCCGG
>PLSK01000013.1 GCA_003165155.1 Mycobacterium sp.
CGGACGTTGCAAAACGCGGTACAGATCGAATGTGGACGCGGTGTGGACGTAGGGCCGTACCGGCCCGTTTCGGGTGAGTGGTTCCCACTCACCTGTAGGCCGTCTAGCTGCAAAAACAAGCGGTGGGGCGGGCGGGGCTCGAACCCGCGACCTACGGATTATGAGTCCAGGCCGTCGCCTTCGTGTCCGTGTACTTCGTTATCGTTCCCGTGCTTGCGGTCGGATTCCGGATTATCTCGGCCATCGCTGCATTGATCGTCGCGGCCGACGACGGCCTTGGTCCTTCGGGTGCACGCTCCCGGCCCGCTCGCTATCGCGGTAGGTCAGCGTCGCACACGAATGCCGCGCATCGTGCAGCCGTACGGTCACTGAGGCTTTGTCTTGGATTAATACGTCCAAGGTACATTCGCAGGCACTTTCCCAACCAATTACGTAGGCGCACTCATGGCAGATCATCGCACGGAAATCAATCTCCCGGACTCGCTGCATGGTATGGACGACCTCGCACTCGACATGCGGCTCATCTCGTCGCACCGTGCCGATCGCGTCTGGCATCGCGTGAATCCGGAGCTCTGGGCTGCGTCGCGCAATCCCTGGGCGGTGCTCAAGTCGATCGGCCAGCCCGAGCTCGAGGAGCTGGGCAACGACGACGCGTTCTGCGCCGAGGTGCGCACACTGATCGAAGATCGCCGCAGGCGCAACAGCGACCCGTTCTGGTTTCCTCAGTCGCCGGCGGCGAAAACCCTGAATCTGATCGCGTACTTCAGCATGGAGTTCGGTCTTTCCGAAGCGTTGCCGATCTACGCGGGCGGGCTCGGCGTCCTCGCGGGCGATCACATGAAGTCCTCGACCGATCTCGGCGCGCCGGTGGTCGGCGTCGGCTTGCTGTACCAGCAGGGGTACTTTCGTCAGGCCCTCGACTCGCAGGGCAATCAGCGCGAGCTCTACCCGTTTAGCGATCCCAGCGAGATTCCGGTGCAGCGTCTGCGCGGCAAGGACGGTGCCTGGATTCGCATCCCGCTGGAGTTTCCGGGCCGGACCGTGTACTTGCGCGCCTGGGCCGTCAACGTCGGCCGGCTGTGGTTGTACTTGCTCGACAGCAACGATCCGGCCAACGACCCGTCAGACCGCGGTATCACCGCGCAACTCTACGAAGCCGATCCCGAAGTCCGGTGGGAGCAAGAGATGGCGCTCGGGTTCGGCGGCTGGCGGCTGCTGCGCGAGCTGGGACTCGATCCGGACGTCTGTCACCTCAACGAAGGGCACGCGGCATTTGCCGTGTTGGAACGCGCCCGGTGGATCGTGCGGGAACAGAACGTACCGTTCGATGTCGCGTTGACCGTCGCGCGCGCCGGCACCGTGTTCACCACCCACACGCCGGTCGCCGCGGCCTTCGACCGGTTCGATCCCAGCTACGTCGTCGGTTACCTCTCGCCGTTCGCCGCCGAGATGCGCGTCGGCATCGGCGAGATCCTCAGCCTGGGCCGCATGCGGGCGGACGACGATTCCGAACCGTTCAACATGGCGTACCTCGCGATTCGTGGGGCGTCGCGCATCAACGGCGTGAGTCGGCTGCACGGCGAGGTGAGCCGCGAACTGTTCGCGAATCTCTTTCCGCGCTGGCCGATCGAGGAAGTTCCGGTCGGGCATGTCACCAACGGCGTGCACGTTCCATCGTGGGACTCACCGGCCGCCGACGAGCTATGGACGGACGCCGAACTGCGCGACCAGTGGCTGGGCGTCCCGACGCCAATCGTGGAGCGGATGGAGAAGCGCCCGACGGCCGAGTTGTGGCGGATGCGCAACCGCAACCGCGAGCGCTTCGTGCTCTGGGCACGCCAACGGCTGGCACGTCAATTAACGATCGCCGGCTCCGGCGCGGATCGCATCGACGAAGCGCAGCGCATTTTCGATCCCAACGCCCTGACGCTTGGCTTCGCCCGGCGCTTCACCGAGTACAAACGCACCGGACTGCTGCTGCACGATCCCGATCGCTTCGCGCACATTCTGACCAATCCGGAACGGCCCGTTCAGATTGCCGTTGCCGGCAAGGCGCATCCGGCCGACACATTCGGGAAAGCGATGATCCAGCGCTGGTATGCCTTCTCGCAACGCCCGGACGTTCGCTCGCACGTCGCGTTCATTGCCGACTACGACCTGCTGCTGGCCGAACAGCTCGTCGACGGCGTCGACGTCTGGATCAACACGCCGCGCCGGCCGTGGGAAGCCAGCGGGACGAGCGGGATGAAAGTGCTCGTCAACGGCGGCCTGAACCTGTCGGAGCTCGACGGCTGGTGGGCCGAGGCGTACACCCCGCGGGTGGGTTGGGCGATCGGCGACGGAGGGGAACACGGTAACGACCCGCAGTGGGATGTCGAGGAGGCGAACGGCCTCTACGCGCTGTTGGAAAACGAGATCGTCCCGATGTTCTACGCGCGCGACGAGAACGGGATCCCGGACGACTGGATGGGGCGCGTGCGCGAGAGCATGGCGACGCTGACGCCCCAGTTCTCGTCGGAGCGCATGGTCCGGCAGTACGTCGAGGAGCTCTACGCACCTGCGGCGGTCGCCTACCGCACGCGCCTGGCCGACCAGTGCCGGGTCGGGATCGACGTGCAACGCTGGCGGGAAATGATCGCGAACTATTGGAGCGACGTGTCGTTCGGCGCGCTCCACGTCGAGCCGGCCGGAGCCGGGCACGAGTTACGAGTCCTCGTTTCGCTCGGCGCGATCGGACCGGACGCAGTGCAAGTGCAGTTGTATGCCGCCGGCTGGGAAAGCGGCGCGATCGAGCGGATACCGATGGAACGCGGCGACGAAGTCATTCGCGGGACGTTCAGCTACCACGCCCAGGTCGAAGGGCCACGACCGCCCGAGGTGTACACCCCTCGCGCCGTGCCGTATCACCCGGACGCG
>PLSK01000340.1:0-6135 GCA_003165155.1 Mycobacterium sp.
CGACCGAGTTTGTTCCACCCGCGCGGTCAACCTGGGATGCATGGTCTCATCCTCGCGTGCCGGTGCGGGTTTGCAAGCCACCGCCACCATCTACGGCGCAGTGCTCTGACAGCGGCGTGTGATTGGCCACATGGAGTTGAACGGGTATTGACTTATCGGTGAAACAGTTCAACAGTTGTGAACTTACGGCCAGCCGCCAAAGGTCTGGGGCCAACGAATACCCGAAGAATACCCGAAGAAAGATAATGTGCGACGTTGACGACGAAGAACTTGCCGATCTGACCGCGCGAGCAGAAAGGCTGGGTTTCGAGATCTTCTGCGACCGTACGTGCGGTTACTTCCTGCAGCGCATCGGTCACGAGACAACCAATCCAGCCACTCACTCGAAGGCGGACCTTGAAGACCTACGCGACATGGTCGACAGCATCGAATGGGGCCGTGCTCTAAGAGCCTGACGTTCGGGTATCCAAGTGGGGTAGGGGACTACCCGTGCAACCGTCACCACCTCATTCACGATTGCGCGACAACAACCTGGCTAACGGACATGTCTTATGTGGATTCGGAGTTGATGACTTCGGCGGCATCGGATCTGGCAGGTATTGGATCGAACGTCAGCGTTCCAGCTTCACTGTGAGGCGGTCATGCTGGAATGCGCACGCGGGCCGATACCGGGCATGATGCCCGTTGGAATCGCCGACGGCATCTTCAGCACAATCGATGTCCCGACGATCTACGAGACCGCGTGGTACTACACGCGGCTTGTTGTGGGCGGGCTCCTCGAGGGCAAGCTATGACACACGAATACGCCTGTGCGGGTTCGAGTTCACTGCACCAGCGTCGGAGTCCACACCGATACACACCGGTCAGCGAGAGTTGCCGGTGATATCGATGTGTGGGGTATCCGCCGTTGGAGGTCGCCCCTGACCGGATACGCATCCATCAAGTGAACCCAGCCTGGGTGCCGTCCGAAAATCACCCAAACGGGATGATTATCAACCGCCGGGGACAGTAGCGGATTTTTGTTGGGCCAAAGTGGCGCCCCCTAGCCACCTTTTTATGAAGCGGCGCAGGTCTTTTCGGCTGCGAGCCGGCTCGTTGGGCGCGACGAAGAACGACAGCATCATGCGCAGGGTGAACTCCACGAGTTCGCGCAGCGCCGCCTCGTCGTAGCCGTAGTGCGCCCAGTCGACATCGAAGCGCGTGATCATCCGCATCCCGAACGTCTGAGCTTCATCAGAGGCCAGCGTTTTGGGGTGGGCGTTGCGGTATGGCTCGGACAGCGGGATGCCCAACTGCGGTGTGCGCCTTATCTCTTCGAGGGTAAACAGCACGCCTTCGGTCATCGCTTCGGCCGGATCATTGATGCCGCTAACAGTTTCAGCGAGCCGGTCGAGAAAGGCGTCGACGGAGGCCACCGCCGCCGCGTGCATCAGGGCTTCGGCGGTCGGAAAATACCGATACACCGTCTGCCTAATCACCCCTAGCGACTCGGCGACCTGAGCGATGCTGACATCTGAGCCACTGTCGGCGATCAGCTTGACCGCGGTCGCCACGATGCGCTGCGAGGCGTCCTCGTCAGTCGCCGGCGGATGACCATCCCAGCCCCGTCTACCCGCCACGATTGACCGCCCCTTGAAGCAACATTCCCGCAGGATATCGCCTCCACACTGCGGCCATGACCCTTCTCCGCCGTCGATGGCGTTGACGAGAAGTCGCAACCATCATACAGTCTGTAGCAGTATCGTATGATAACTGGTCGCCGCCCGGCGCCACGCAGAAGAAGTGGGGAGCAGCTTGATGACGGATTTGATTGTGCGCAAGATGCGGTTCGCGTTCGCCGACCACGAGGTTCCGTTCCTGTGGAACGAGGACAATCCAGCGTTTTCCAGCATGACCAATGCGGTCTCGTTCCTGGCGATCGCCTTCGAGAAGATGATCGGCCACATGATCACCGAAGCTATGCCGTTGATCGCCGACCCCGCGGTGGCAGAGGAAGCACAAGCATTTGTGCGCCAGGAGGGCCAGCATTCGATGGCTCATCGCCAGCACGCAAAGGGATTGATCAAGACCTATCCGGCGCTCAAGGAGACCCTCGACGAAGTGACCGCGATGTTCGACGATTTGACCGAGAACACACCGGTGAAGTACCGGCTGGCCTACACCGCTGATCTTGAGGCGACGTTCACCCCGTCGTTCAAGCTGATGCTCGATCACGACAACACGCTGTTCGCGCCAGGAGACGATCGGGTGGCGTCACTGTTTCTCTGGCACTTCGTCGAAGAGGTCGAGCACCGAAGCTCGGCACTGATTATTTACAACTCCGTTGTCGATGACCCCTGGTATCGCATGCGGATGGCGCCGTCGATTTTCAAACATGTGTGGGCGGTCCTGCGGGTAGCCTCCGAAGGCTTCAACAAGCATGTGCCAATCGGGGAACGCAAGATCGACGCGCTGTCGATGTTCGCGGTCCTGAGCCGACGGCGGGCGCTGATGCAACGACTGCCGTTCGTCAACGCCCCCTACGACGGCCCAATCGCCGACGCGTTCAAGCATCTTCCCGTGCGGGATCAGCTCGTCGCTTTGTCGGGCATTGTGCGCAGCCAGATTCCAGGCCACAACCCCGCACGCGAGGAATTGCCAGCCCTAGCCGATGAATGGTTCAGACGCTACGAGGCCGGCTACGAAGTGACTCAGTGGTACACCGCAGCCAGTAAGCGGAGTGCGTGAGGATGGCTATGTCCGATCTATGCACACCGACGTTCGCTGATCTCGCATCACGACTTGGCTTTTCGTGCGAGACCGCGGGCGGTCTCGTCGAGTTCCGCAATCCGTTCGGGCTGGAGAACTGGACCCTGCCAGTGCTGGAAGTCACGGTGATCGTCGGGGCGGTGCTCACGCTGGTCTATGCGATCGTGCGACTGCGTCGCCACAACGATCCGACCAACCTCGTGCTGTGGTTTGGGGCGATCGCCTACCTGCTCATCATCGAACCGCCGCTCTATTTCCCCGCAGCCTTCGGCATCAGTGACCACGTCGATACGATGTTCGCCCACAACGTATTCACGGTGGACTTCTTGTGGGGCCGGCTGCCGCTCTACATTGTTGCCATCTATCCCATGATGGCGACCGTGGCCTACGAGATCGTCCGCATGCTCGGGGCTTTCCGGCGTTACGGCGTACTGGTCGGCGCGGCCTGCGTCGGCTTCGTGCACCATGCGTTCTACGAGATCTTCGACCAGCTCGGACCCCAACTACGTTGGTGGGAATGGACATTGGACAATCCGATGAACCGACCGTTCTTCGATTCGGTGCCCCTGCCCAGCGTCGTGGCGTTCGCCGCCCTGTGGCCGATGTCGCTGGCCCTTTGTGTCCAATTCTTCGTCGGCCGCCACGTCGACGACGACCGAACCTTCTCCGGCGTGCAACTGCTGTGGCGCACGATCGCTGTCGGTGTTCTCGCCTCGATCGGCACCGCGGTGCTGCCGCTGCCCGCCACTATCGTCGGCGCACTGTCGCACAGCACCACTGTGGCGGGTTTTATCTTTGCCACCGAACTAGCCGTCCTCAGTGCCGTCGCAATCTGGGCACTCACCAGCCAATGGCTCCGACTGCGCCGCGACGACGACACCGTGCGCTATACCAACCCATTGATCCTGGCCTACGCCGCGGCGTACCTCGCGGTCTTGACCATCCTGTGGGCGGTGTCGCTCCCGGCCTACTTCCGCTCGGTCGGCGGCGTGACACCAAACGGTGATCCCACCGGCAGCCTTTGGTACACCATCGGCTGCCTCATCATCGCCGGCCTATGCCTCGCCGCCGCCAAAACCGCTGCACCAGGGCAACCGAGCCAAAACCGACCGCTACCCACCACACGTGCCTCGGCGGCAACCTGAATCGCCTGTAAGTCTTACGTGGCTGGCCCGGTGCTGGCTGAAAGGATCGGTGTCGTCGTCCTGATTGGGTGTGACTCCTGAATCGTCTGGCCCCGTGAGGATGCCCTTCCCGGGATCTGTCCACCCGATCGAGGGCGGCGACGCCGGCCCGGTCTTGCTTCGGTGGCTTGATTGGAAGCCTGCCCGACCCGTTGCCGCGAGTCGTGGCCCGTTACAAGCCTGCCTCGAAGTTCTTGTGTCTGCTGCACGAATAGGTGACAGTTTTGGTCACGCGGCCTGACTGGCCGGTGTGGTCATGATTGCTTCGAATTCGATCGGGGTCAACCGCCCGAGCGCGGCCTGGCGTCGGCGACGGTGATAGGTCCGTTCGATCCAGGTGACGATTGCGATCCTCAGCTCCTCGGGTGTCCCAAGCGACGGCGGTCCAGGACGTTCTTCTGCAGCAGGCTAAAGAAGCTCTCCATGGCGGCGTTGTCGCCCCGACACGGCCCATCGAGGGTGCGGAGAGATGGCGGGCGATGACCGATCCGAGCCCTCCGGTACCGACGATCGCGGTGGTCATGATCGAAACCTCCTCGACGTCCTGGTACCAACAACGGCGGCCCAGCGCATCCCGTTAGTTCGCTCAGCGTACTGACCCCTGACCGGGCGTGCCCGATGGCCAATGCGCGGGCGCCCAGTCCCCCTTGGGGTCAGTGGTTTGCCCCACTTCGATCAGATGACCGTCGGGATCGCGGATGTAGCAACGGATCTCGTACTGATGCTGTTTCGGCGGCGTCGACGTCGTCACCTCCCTCGCCAGTGAAAGCCACCCTGCCGCCGAGTACTTCGGTGTAAAAGCGCCGAGAGCGTTCGACATCGTCCGAGACGATGAAGTGGGCCAGCACAATTCCCTCTGGGTGCGACGGGAGCTCGGCCATCTGGTATCTCCACTGATTGGGACTCACGCCCGCTGACGGCGAAGTGTGCAGCCGGTGCTATCAACATCGCGTCTTCCACAGGCCGGGTTGGGCGGGGCGAAGCTACGCGAACCCATGCCGATTCTCGGCTATGGCGGGGATACATCGACGCCGCCACACCAAATCGCGAAATAATCAACGCGCGCCGATCGTGCTGAGTAGGCTCTGCTCCACCTTGACGCCCGCCGGGCGCGGCAACGAAGCCGGAGGAACGCGCAATGTCATTCGTTACCACTGTGCCGGACCTGATCGAAACGGCGGCCGGAGATCTGGCGGGTATTCGTTCAACGTTGAGTGCGGCAACCGCGGCGGCGGCCCCATCGACGACAGGCGTTGCGACCGCCGCCGCCGATGAGGTGTCGACAGCAATCGCGGCGCTGTTCGACACGCATGGCCAGCAATTCCAGACCCTCACCGCGCACGCGGAAGCGTTTCATAACGAGTTCGTCCAATTGCTGAATTCGGGCGCGGCGTCTTATCTCAGCACCGAGGCCGCCAACGTTCGGCAAGGTCTGCTGAGCGCGGTGAGTGGGTCCACGCGGGCAACGGGCGCTGCCTTCGGCGCGATCGCCGCGAGTGGCACCGGCGATATTGCCGGCCCCTACCAACAGCTCTTCGCCAATACGAGCGCCAACCTCCAAGTACTGGGCAGCGAATTACAAGCCAATCCGACGCCTTTGCTGAGGCAGTTCCTCGCCAACCAGAGGGTCTACGCGCAGACCATCGTCGCGGAAATCCAGAGTGCCATCCAGGGTTTTCCGGGCAACGTGCAGCCGGCCATCCAAGCATTCATCCAGAGCCTGGAGAACTTTGATCTGGCCGCGTTCCTGCAGACGTTCGTGCAACACCAGATCGGCTACGCGCAGACGATCGGGACCGCGCTGCAAAATGCCGCGATGGACTTCGGAACCGGGCTGCAGGCGCTGCCCGCGAGCTTCCAATCGGCCTTCCAGGCCTTGCAGACGGGCGACGTCTCGGGGGCGGTGAACGACATCACGAGCGGCTTCGTGAATCTCTTCTACACCGGCCTCGATGTCCAAACCACGGGTCCGATCACGGCCACCATCGCGACCCTTACGCCAGAGGGAACTGTGGGCTCCCTGCTGCCCATACTCACTGTGCCTGTACAGATGGCGCAGGACTTCACCGACCTTCTGCCCACGGGTTCCGTGCCTGCGCAGATCTCGCAGAACTTCACGAACGTGCTCGCCACCGGCCTGGACACGTCCTTGGTTGCCAACGCCGGGATCGTCATCAGGATCATTCCACCCTCGGTCGGTTTT
>PLSK01000340.1:6159-6315 GCA_003165155.1 Mycobacterium sp.
TCATATGTATCTGCCGATAAACTTCAACATTTCGGGTTACCCCACGACCATTGACCTTCCTTTGGATGGGCTCCTAGTTCCGCCCAGCACCTACCCAGCGACGATAAAGGTCGGTTCACTTACCGTCACGACCCAGGTCGGTGGTACGCCCTTCGG
>PLSK01000233.1 GCA_003165155.1 Mycobacterium sp.
GGCCAACGAGACCCTTGCGCAACGCTTGGGCCGGGTGCTCGAGAAGGTGACCCGCCAGAATGGCCGGTTGCAAGAAAATCCCCCTGCATACGGCTCGTTGCTGCTCGGGCGGGTGTCCGAGAGCCAACGGCGCCGGCGGATACGCATCCAGCTCATCTTGACCACCATGGTGATGGCCGCAAATCTGCTCGGGATCGCCGTCACCCTGCTGGTGGTGATAGTCGCGATTCCCGAGCCGAGCATCTTCGACGACGCACCCGTGTGGATCACTTTCGGGGCAGCGCCCGCCTATATCGCGCTCGCCATGGCGGTGGGCACCTACTGGATCACCCGCAGGACCGTGATGACGCTGCGCTGGGCGATCGAAGAGCGCAAACCCAGCCGCATCGATGAACGCAACACCTTCTTGGCCCCATGGCGAATCGCCGTCGTCGACCTCGTCCTGTGGGGCGTCGGGGCGGCACTGCTGACAACCCTCTACGGCCTCGTCAACACCCAGTTCATCCCCCGGTTCCTGTTCGCAGTGAACATCTGCGGCCTCCTGGTTGCCACCTGCAGCTATCTGATCGCCGAATTCGCGCTGCGACCGGTCGCGGCTCAAGCGCTGGAGGCCGGACGACCACCACTGCGGTTGACCGCGGGCATCATGGGCCGAACGATGATGGTCTGGTTCCTGGGTTCGGGCGTGCCGATCATCGGCATCGGCCTGGTGGCGTTCTTCCAGCTGATGATGCGGAACTTGACCGAGACCCAATTCGCGGTGGGCGTGGTGATCGTGTCGGCCGCAGCGTTGATCTTCGGCTACATGTTCACGTGGATCCAGTCCTGGCTTATCGCGACTCCGGTGCGAGTGGTGCGCGCGGCACTCAAGCGCGCCGAGCAGGGCGATCTACGAGGCGACCTGGTGGTATTCGACGGCACCGAGCTCGGCGAACTGCAGCGCGGTTTCAACGCGATGGTGGACGGGCTGCGCGAGCGCGAACGCGTGCGCGATCTCTTCGGCCGGCACGTGGGGCGCGAGGTCGCCTTGGCCGCCGAGCGCGAGAAACCGACGCTGGGCGGTGAAGAACGCCACGTCGCCGTCGTATTCATCGACATCGTCGGATCCACGCAAGTGGTGACCAGCCAAGCTCCCGCCGAGGTGGTTGCGTTCCTCAACCGGTTTTTCACGATCGTCGTCGAGGAAGTGGACCGCCACCACGGGCTGGTTAACAAGTTCGAAGGTGATGCGTCCCTGGCCATCTTCGGGGCGCCGAATCACCTCGACTGGCCCGAGGATGAGGCGCTGGCCGCCGCCCGAACCATCGCTGACCGGATGGCCGGCGAGATGCCGGAGTGCCAGGCCGGCATCGGTGTGGCGGCGGGCCAGGTCGTCGCCGGCAACGTCGGCGCCAAGGAACGGTTCGAATACACCGTGATCGGCGAGCCGGTCAACGAGGCCGCCCGGCTATGCGAACTGGCCAAGTCCTGGCCCGGACGATTGTTGGCGACGGCAGGCGCCCTAGAGGGCGCCAGCGAAAATGAGCGCGCCCATTGGACTTTGGGCGAGACCGTGACACTTCGCGGTCACGAACACCCCACCCGGCTGGCCGCGCCGACACAGGGCTAGTCGGCGTCGGAACCCGTATACGTTAAAGCCGTCAGCATCAGCTGGAAGTAGCGCTCGGCGTTGTGTTCGACATCGCTACCCGCGTGCGCAGCGAAAAGGACACCGCCGATGAGTCGACGCAGATCGTCGGCGGTGATCCCCGGTTCGATGATTCCGGCATCGCGCGCCCGTGCGATGACCCCGGTGATCGACATCATCAGCTCGCTGCTGAGCGTGAGCGTCTCGACGCAGACCGGCGATGGCCCACAGAGCACATCAGCCAAAACGGGATCGCGCAGCTGCAGTTGCAGACCGGCGCGCAGCAGCCGCTCCAAGCTGGACCGCGGATCAGGGTCGGCCGCCGCCGCTTTGGCGTCATCGACGAGCTCGGTGAGCGACGCAGACGCGAGGCCTTCGCGCAAAGTCTGCTGATCCGGGAAATGGCGATAGACCGTGCCGACTCCGACGCCCGAGCGCTCCGCGAGCCGGTTCAATGGAATCTCCCCGCACTGCTCGGCCAGCATCACCCGCGCAGCCGCGAGGATCGTCGCACGTTTACGCGCCGCGTCGGCACGCAAACGCGGCACAGCTGGATTCGAAGCGTCGGTCGGTGCTGTCATCCCGATCCAAGCGTATCGGATGAGTTATCCGGTTATGCTAGGCTGGCGATATGGATAAATCATCCGTTTTTCCCAAGCGATGGACGGTCGCTGACATACCTGACCAGTCCGGACGGATCGCAGTAGTGACGGGGGCCAGCAGTGGCCTTGGCCTGGTCGTCGCCGAGCACCTCTCGGCCCACGGTGCACATGTTGTGATGGCAGTCCGGGATCTCGCCAAGGGCGAGCGGGTACGAGCAGAGCTTCTTGCAGCACATCCGACCGCATCATTGGAGCTGCGCCTACTTGACCTGGCTGACCTCGACTCAGTCAACCGCTTCGCCGACGAGCTGGGCTCCCAGATCCAGAGCCTCGATATTCTGGTCAACAACGCCGGCATGGGCGGCGGTCCGCGGCGACTGAGCCCCCAGAATTATGAATTGACCTGGGCCACCGACTTCCTCGGACCATTCGCATTGACGGGCCGGCTACTCCCGATGTTGGAAGGTGGCCACGAGCCGCGGATCGTTACGGTCGCTTCGAACTTTTACAAGCGAATGAAGGTCACACTGCCGCTGGACGATCCGCGCGCTGAGAAGTCTTACTCCGGCGCGAAAGCCTATATCGCGGCAAAAACTGCCGACCTCGTCTTTGCCGTCGAGCTCGAACGCCGGCTGCGCGCCCAGGGGTCGAGCGTGCGCAGTCTCGCCGCGCATCCAGGTGTCGCGAATACGCCGATGCAACAAAGTGCTTCCTCGATGCCGGAGCGGATCCTCGCGAAGGTGCTCAGCATCGCACTGGGACGCACCCCGCAGGCCGGGGCACTGCCGATGCTCTATGCCGCCGTCGCCGGGGACGCGCCCGCAGGCCGCTTTCTCGGCCCCGCGCTGAGCAAACGCGACGAACGCGTCTACGCGGACGAACTGGTGGCCCCAGCCAACGACCATGCGCTGGCCCGCCTGGTATGGAGCGTCGGCGAGGAGTTGACGGGCGTCAGCTACCTCAATCAAACCGAGCCGAGCCCGCCCGGCTAGCCCGGTTGCCCGGTTAGCCCGGCCCGCGGGTGATGATGTAGTCGACAGGAGCCCGACAGCGAGGAACGCAGGTGGGTCGACGCAGGTTCGTGATTGTCGCACTGTGCGCGCTATTCGTCATCGCCGGCGGATGGGCACTGCTGCGAACATCCGGCCCTGCGACAAAGACGGCGGGAGTGCCGACGTGCCCACTGGCCACTCTGCCGCGCGGCGTGGCCGACACGGTGCGGGAGATCCGCTCCAATGGCCCATTCCCGTTTCCACACAACGACGGTGTGGTGTTCAGTAACTTCGAGGGCCGCCTACCCGGCCAGGGCAGGGGGTATTACCACGAGTACACCGTCGTCACCCCGGGCGCCCAAAGCCGGTCGACGAGGCGCATCATCACCGGTGGATCTCCGTTGACCAATCCGCTCCAGTACTTCTACACCGGCGACCACTATGACTCATTCTGTCTGATCACTGATGCGGGACGGTGATGATGAAGCCACAACCAGCCTCAGACGTACCTGTGATCTTTCGGATCGACGGTCGAAAGGTCAAGTCGGTCAAGGACTTCTACCGAGAGATCGGGTGTTCCGTCAACGGCCCGGGTGGATACTTCGGACGGAATCTCGATGCGCTCGCCGACTGCCTGCGGGGCGGATTCGGCACCCCGGAGAATCGGGCTTACAAGTTTGAATGGGAGCACAGCGCTGTATCGCGCCGCTTCCTGATGGACGTGCGACGAGGGCAGCGCCCGTTTTTCGATTCGGTACGGGATGTCTTCGACGATGCTGGAGTCACGCTGCAGCTGAGGTGAGGCGAGTCACTACGATGTCGCTTTTCCGCTAGTTTTGTCGGTCAGTAGGTGTAACTGTGGAGGCGTGCACGAAGATTTCGAACGCTGCTACCGGGCGGTCCAGTCCAAGGACGCCCGGTTCGACGGCTGGTTCGTCACCGCGGTGCTGACGACCCGGATCTACTGCCGCCCCAGCTGCCCGGTGCGGCCTCCGTTTGCCCGCAACGTGCGCTTCCTGCCGACGGCGGCCGCCGCCCAACGGGCCGGCTTCCGGGCGTGTAAGCGCTGCCGCCCCGACGCGTCACCGGGCTCTCCTGAATGGAATGTCCGGGGGGACACCGTCGCGCGGGCTATGCGGCTGATCGCCGACGGAACCGTGGACCGCGAAGGCGTCAGCAGCCTTGCCACCCACGTCGGCTACACCGCCCGCCAGCTGGAGCGGCTATTGCAGGCCGAGCTGGGCGCAGGGCCACTCGCGCTGGCCCGCGCGCAACGCGCGCAGACCGCCCGGGTGCTGATCGAGACGACGGACCTGCCGTTCGGTGACGTTGCATTCGCGGCGGGGTTTTCCAGCATCCGTCAGTTCAACGACACCGTGCGCCTGGTGTTCGAGAACACGCCGTCGGTGTTACGCAAGCGCGCGGCATCCCGGTTCGGGTCGGAATCCACTTCACCGGGGACGGTGTCCCTTCGGCTTCCGGTGCGCACACCCTTCGCGCATGAGGGTGTATTCGGCCATCTGGCCGCGGGAACCGTACCCGGTTGTGAAGAAGTCCGAGGTGGCTCATATCGGCGCAGCCTGCGACTTCCGTCCGGGAACGGCGTGGTCAGCCTGACGCCGGCTGTCGATCACGTTCGCTGCCTGCTCGTGCTCGACGACTTCCGGGACCTCACCACCGCGATCGCCCGGTGCCGGCGGCTCCTGGACCTCGATGCCGATCCCGAGGCGGTGGTCGACGCGCTCAGCCACGACCCCGAGCTGGCTCCCGTGGTAGCCAAAGCACCCGGACAACGAATTCCCCGCACCGTTGACGAGGCCGAACTGGCCGTACGCGCAGTCCTGGGGCAACACGTGTCGACCAAGGCCGCGCGGACGCACGCGGGCAGGCTAGTCGCGGCCTACGGGGAGCCGATCCAAGATCGTCAGGGCGCACTGACCCACACCTTCCCGTCGGTCGAACAGCTTGCCGAGATCGATCCCGTCCATCTCGCCGTGCCGAAGGCCCGGCAACGGACGTTGAGTGCGCTGGTCGCCGGGCTTGCCGACGGAAGCCTCATCCTGGATGCCGGTTCCGACTGGGACAGCGCGCGCCGGCAATTGCTGGCCCTGCCAGGGATCGGCCCGTGGACAGCGGAGGTGATCGCGATGCGCGGACTCGGGGACCCGGATGCCTTCCCTGCCAGCGACCTTGGCCTCCAGCTGGCGGCCAGGCAACTGGGCTTGCCGACCCGGCAACGGGCGTTCGTCGAGCACAGCGCGCGGTGGCGGCCCTGGCGCTCGTACGCCACCCAGCATTTGTGGACCACCCTCGATCATCCGGTAAACCAATGGCCACCCCAGGAGGTTGCATGATCCGCTACCGCACCATCGACAGCCCGATCGGACCGTTGACACTGGCCGGGAGCGGCTCGGCATTGACGAATCTGCGGATGGTCGATCAGACCCACGAGCCGAGCCACGCCGGCTGGTCACTGGATCAGGGGGCGTTTAGCACTGCCGTCGAGCAACTTGGCGCCTATTTCGCCGGCGAGCTCGTCGACTTCGATATGGAGCTCGATCTGCGGGGCACCGAATTTCAGCGCCGGGTGTGGCAGGCGCTGTTGACGATCCCGTATGGGGAAACCCGGTCTTACGGGGAGATCGCCGAACAGATCGGAGCCCCGGGTGCCGCACGCGCCGTGGGATTGGCCAACGGCCACAACCCGATCGCGATCGTCGTTCCGTGTCACCGGGTAATCGGCGCCAGCGGAAGCCTCACCGGCTACGGTGGCGGACTCGACCGAAAACGAACCCTACTCGAATTAGAGAAGCAACGGGCTAATTTGACGTTGTTCGATTAGGTTCGACTAGGTTCGACTGGGTGTTAAATGCAAAAACACCCCCTTTGCA
>PLSK01000108.1:0-11482 GCA_003165155.1 Mycobacterium sp.
CCGGGCCGGGTTGGGGTTAGTCGTTGTGGCGGTCCGCTAGCTCGGCGTCCCCATTTGCAGCGCGGATTCCACGGTGATCGCGGGGAACAGGAGCACCCCGCAGCGACGACTGTCACGCGATAGTCCCTGCCGTACCCGGTATTTCCCTCATCCCGTCGTGGAGTTGATCGATGCTGCACGAATTCTGCGATAACTGCACCCGCAGCCTATTCAAGCCGCTGTTGAGAGGGGCTCACCCATGCAACAAGATCTAACCGTTCCGGCCGAAAAGCCCCGCAATGGCCTGGGCGGTCTCAAACACTGGCGCTATGACCTCCGCTCGGGTTTCACGGTGGCCATGATCTCGCTGCCCTTCTCGATGGGAATCGCGATCACCTCAGGCGCGCCGCCGATCTGCGGGATCATGTCGGCGATCATTGCCGGCTTCGTCTTGCCGTTTTTGGGCGGCTCGTATGTGACCATCAGCGGCCCGGCCGCGGGACTGGCGCCGGTCCTGTTCGCCGGCATGATCCACCTGGGACACGCCCGCCTGGGCCGAGGCGCCTCGACATCCGAGTTGCTGGCCGTCGGATACCCCCTGGTCCTGGTCGCCATCGCCATCGCGGGCGTATTGCAAGTGATCCTCGCCAAGTTGAAGGTGGCTCGCCTGAGCGCCATCTTCCCGGCCGCGGCCATCCAGGGCATGCTGGCGGCGATCGGCCTGATGATCATCGTCAAGCAGATTCCTCTCTTCATGGGAGTGAAGTTCGAGGCCCACGAATTCTGGGCGGTCCTCGGCGAAGTACCCCGCCACGTCTCGTCAATGAGTCACCAGGTCTTCGCCCTGGGGATCGGTTGCCTGGCGGCGCTGTTCGTGCTGTCGGCCCTGCCCGGGCGGCTGCTGAAGGTCATGCCGCCTCCGGTCTGGGTGTTCCTCGCCGGCACGGTGGTCAGCACATTCATCCTGAAGTTGGACAAATCCCACCTGGTCAACGTGCCCGATTCGCTCGAGCACGGGATTGTCTTCCCCCAGTTTGGTGAGGCATTCACCAATGCCGCACTGTTGCTGCCCCTGGCCTACCTGGTTGTCACGCTGCTATTGATCGACGCGACCGAGTCCCTGGCGACGATCAAGGCCGTGGACAACATCGACCCTTATCGCCGCCGGTCCGACCCAGACCGGACGTTGCTGGCCATGGGCGTGTCCAACGGCGCCTCGAGTCTGCTTGGTGGCTTGACCATCATCCCCGGCATAGTCAAGAGCACGGCGAATGTCTTGGCCGGCGGCCGGACCCAATGGGCCAACTTTTACAACGCCTGCTTCCTGCTGACGTTCGTCCTGCTCGGCCGCTACGTGATCGACATGGTCCCGATGGCGGTCCTGGGCGCCATCCTCGTCTTCATCGGCTACAAGCTGTGTAAGCCCGCGGTTTGGCTCAAGGTCGCGCGGATTGGGACGGAGCAGTTCGTCGTCTTCGCCACCACAGTGCTCCTGACGGTAACGACGGACCTGCTCATCGGCATCGCCGCTGGCATTGTCCTGGAGTTGGTACTGAACCTGTGGTACGTGGGCCTCTGGCACACACTGAGTGACGGCTCGGAATTCGCGAAACCGAATTTTGCCGTCCGCTTCCTCAGTCTATTTCGTAATCCGGTGTCGCAGCGGGAATTCGATGAGGGCACCTACCACCTGTACCTGAATGGTCCCCTTGTGTGTTTCAACCTGTTCCACGTGATTCGGGAGCTAGGGCAACTTCCGCACGGTACGCAGGCGGTGTTTCTCCACTTGAGTTCGCGTGTGCCTCTCGTCGATCACACGACAGGTGAGTCCCTCCATCAATTCCTGGAGGAGTTCAGCGGCCAAGACCAGACTCCGCGGCTGGTGATCGAGGGATGGGACCACATGCACCCCTTGTCCAAGCACGAGACGAGCACGCGGATCGCCCTGGCCACCGCCGAGAAGCTGACCTTCACGGATCGAGCCGAGCAGGAGTTGAGAGCCGCTCAAACAACGGATTGACGGCAGACGGATTCTGCTCGGTCGCAAGCCCCCGCGAAGAGCCGNNGTGCGAAATCCCGCACGGCTACAAACATCCGTCGCCAAACTGGGCGCCGACGTGTCGGACTATGTCGTCGGGGACATCACCGACCGGGTTTCGGTACGGGAGGCATTGCGCGGGTGTCAGGCCGTGGTGCACAGCGCCGCCTTGGTCGCGACCGATCCGCGGCAGACCCACGAGATGTTGACCACGAACATGCAGGGCGCCCAAAACGTCCTCGGTCAAGCCGTCGAGCTCGGCTTGGACCCGATCCTGCACGTGTCGAGTTTCACCGCGCTGTTCCGTCCGAACTTGGAGACGCTGACGGCGGACCTCCCGGTTGTCGGTGGGGCGGACGGATACGGAACATCCAAAGCGCAGGTCGAAATCTATGCTCGAGGCCTGCAGGACGCCGGTGCACCTGTGAACATCACCTATCCCGGCATGGTGTTGGGCCCGCCCGTCGGCGATCAGTTCGGTGAGGCCGGCGAGGGCGTCAAAGCGGCTCTGCAAATGCACGCGGTCCCCGGGCGCAGCGCGGCATGGCTGATCATCGACGTCCGCGATCTGGCAGCGTTGCACGCAGCACTGGTTGAGCCCGGACGCGGCCCGCGCCGCTACACCGCCGGTGGTCGTCGGGTTTCGGTATCCGAGCTGGCGACGATGCTCGGCCAGGTCGCCGACACTGCGGTGGTCGCCGTTCCGATTCCCGACACCGCGCTACGCGTCGCGGGGGCCGTACTGGACCGGGCGGGACGGTTTCTGCCCTTCGACACCCCGATTACGTCAGCCGGGATGCAGTACTACACCCAAATGCCGGCGTCCGATGATTCGCCGAGTGAGCGCGAACTCGGCATCACCTACCGGGACCCGTACGAAACCATCGCCGACACGGTCGCGGCCCTAAACCACTGAGGCAGCGCCGAAGTCAGGGCGCGATCACCGTCCGCAGCTCATCCATGGACTCGTCGATCAGTCGACGTAACGCGGTCGGGTCATCCTGCTGCACCCAGCGGGCGAAGGCCACGTGGAACAAGGTGACGCCCGAATGGGCGGCCAGGATCGCCGCGTTCACAGCTACACCCCGTTCCACCAGTGCGGCCTTGAGCACGGCGGCGAGGTTCTGCAGCTTGATCAGCTCGCGCTCCTGCAGCTCGGGATTGGCCTCGATGACCCGCGAGCGGATGCGGGCGAAAGGGTGGCGCTCAGCGAACATCTCTGCGACCGGGTCGAGGCCGGCCGCCACGACCGCCAGCGGACTTGCGTTGGCCGGGGCGGCAGCGACCCCGTCAAGCCAGAGTCTCTGGAGTTCCTGGCTGCCGCTGAACAGCACCTCTCGCTTATCCGAGAAGTAGCGGAAGAAGGTTCGCTTGGTGAGCTCGGCGCGCTCGGCGATCTCGGCGACCGTCGTCGCTTCATACCCCTGCTCGTCGAACAGTTCGATCGCGGCGCCTATCAGGCGACCCGGTGCGTCCGGCTTCCAGCGTGCCATCGACCGTCAGCCTAGCCCATGACACCAAGTGCCATGAAGTGATAGTGTGATGACACCAGGTGACATAATCTAATGATTGGAGATTTCCATGCACGTATTCGTAACCGGCGCCTCGGGGCACATCGCCGCCGCCGTCATCCCCGAGCTTCTCAACAACGGCCATCAGGTCGTCGGTCTTGCCCGCTCCGACGCCTCCGCAGAGACCGTTGCCGCCCTGGGTGCCGAGGTCTTGCGCGGCGATCTCGACGACCTCGACGTCCTAAAGACCGCCGCCTCGGCGGCCGACGGAGTGATCCACCTCGCCTTCAAACACGANNGGTACCGAGGACGACCAGTCCGAGGGTGGTCCCCGCATCGACGCGGCGAACTACACGATCAGCCTGGGGCAGCAGGGCGTGCGCTCCTCCGTCGTCCGGCTGGCGCCGATGGTCCACAGCGACCTCGACCGCGACGGCTTCACTCACGCGCTGATCGGCTTCGCCGCCGAGAGCGGGGTGGCGGCCTACACCGGCGACGGCTCGAACCGATGGCCGGCAGCCAACACCTACGACATCGGCGTTCTCTACCGCCTGGCGCTAGACAAGGCCCCCGCCGGCTCAACCCTGCATGGCGTAGGTGACACGGGCATTCCGCGCAAGGTGATCGCCGAGACGATCGCCGGCAAGCTCGGGATCGGGACCAAGAGCATCACCGATGCGGAGGCGCCGCAATACCTTGGCTTCCTGGCCGGATTCGCCGGTTTGGACAACCCGACCTCCAACGACAAGACACGCAGCCTGCTGGGTTGGGAACCGACCAGTCCGGGCTGGGTCGAGGATATCCAGACGGGCCACTACTTCAGCTGAGCCCGCCGGACAAGGCCGAGCAAACCCGCGCCCACGAACGGCACCGGGGCGAGTGTGGCGATGAGCGCGCTCTTGGTACCGACGAGGGGTCTACTGCGCAGCCCAAGCAGCAGATCAGCGGTGTCGCTGATCAGACCCGCGGTCGCCCAGCCCCGGAACTCGCCCCCGCCGCCGCGCATCCAGGCGACACAAGCGCCCGACCCGAGGACCACGTCGCGGATCCCTACCGTTTGCATGAGCAACGTCTCGGTACCCGATTCGGGCTTGAAGAACTTGCCCGGCACCAGCAGCATGGCGGCTCCCACCCCGACGCGGGCCGCAGCCACCAATGCCAAGACGGGTGGAGCCGTGTGGGTCCGTGGGTGCGTCACACGGTTAACCCTATGCCGCGGGTTTGATCTCGAGACCGACGTGCACCTTGTCGATACCGCCGCGCACCATCGAGTGCGCATAGAACCACCAGGCGTGGTACCAGTACCGCTTGAGTACGGCGTTGTAGACCCGCCGCGTCTCGGACTTCGGTAGCACCCGCGCGACCGCCTCGACCTCGTCGCTCTTGGGCTTGCCCAACGCCGCGCTCTTGGCGATCGTCACTCGGGGGGTGTTGTTGATCCGCTTGGTTTTCCAGGACCCGACGTCGGTGATGACCAGGAGTTTGTCGCCGTCGGGCACTCCCCAGATCGCCGTGGGTTTGCGACGGCCGTCTGTGGTGAACGTCGTCAAAAGCAGGTACTTGGATTGAATGACGTCCTTGAAACTGTCTTTGACACTGCTAGCCACGCATATCTATTGCCCCTGCGGCAGAAATCTAAACGCGGCCCGAAGAATTCAGTTGGCGGCTGCCGTCGAAATCGATTGACTGACTGTGTAACTGTCGATTCCCTCGACGCCGAGTTCGCGACCGTAACCGCTGTTCTTGACACCACCGAACGGCGCCGCCGGGTCCATGATGTAGCCCTCGTTGACGCCGAAGGTGCCGGATCACACACGCCCCGCTACGCCGTACCCGCGCTCAGTGTCGGCGGTGAATACCGAGCCGGCCAGCCCGTACTCGGAGTCGTTGGCGATCCGGATCGCCTCGTCCTCGTCACGGTAGGAAATGACGGTCAGCACCGCCGTCTTGGCGTCCAAGCCGCCCACCCACCTTTCTGAGCGATCGCCCAAATGGTGGCGCAGGCCATGTCTAGCAGCACCACGGCGAGGCCGTCAACAGCGTCAACAGGATGGAGTGATCCGCTGCGGGGAGCTTTAAGCTCCGTCAATGAGCACCGCCCGCACCGTTCTGCGCGGCACGACCGTCATCGATGTAAGAGACGGCGTCCTGAACCGCGATGTCGACATCACCATCGACGCCGGGCGGATCACCTCGATCACGCCGAGCACGGCCGACGACCTCGATCGGGTCACGGTGGTGGACGCCCGCGGAACTTTCACGGTACCCGGATACTGCGACATGCACGCCCATCCGCTGTCGGATCGGCACAACCCGGAGCCGGCGCTGCGACTCATGCTCGCGATGGGCGTTACCGGGTTCCGCCAGATGGGCGGCTCGCGGAGACTTCTGCAGGCCCGCAACGGCGGAAAGTTGCGGCTGCCCGCGGACGGTCCCGCGCTGTTGTCCATGCCGGGCGAGGTGTTGCTTCCGTTCAACGCCGGCACCGAAGCCCAGGCGCTGCAGTCGATTCGACAGCAGGCCGAGAACGGGTGCGACTTCATCAAGGTCACCATGGTGACGCCGCAGGTGTTCTACCCCGCCCAGGCCGAGGCCGCGCGGCTGGGGCTGACCACCGTCGGGCACCTGCCGGTCGGACTCGACGTCCGGGCCGCCTCGGACGGCAGAATGCGTTCGATCGAACACCTCGGCCCGGGCGTGGGCATGGTGGCGGCATGTTGCGATCAGGAGAGTGGCATCGAGCAAGCCGTGGCGGGGAGCTCCGGCCCACGCTTGCCTGCTATTCCCAGAGTTCCCTTCGCCGATCGGCTGATGGAACTGCTGATGGCGCGGGTGGTGGGCAAGATTGTGATTAACCCGCTGCTGTTGGCCAAACCTGCCCACGCCGAGTTAATCGCCGACGCTGGCGAGTCGTTCAACGACGACAAAGCCCACGCGCTGGGACGCGTCTTCGCTGCCGACGCAACATGGCAGTGCCCCACCCTGATCCGCTCCCGCACCCAACAGTTCTGCGATGACCCGGCCTATCGCGACGACCCGAACAATCGCTTCGCGTCGAAGCGCACCCTAAAAAGCTGGCACAAGGCCGCCGAGACGTGGCGCTCCCGTCCGCTTGTCATGCGCTCCACGTACCGCGACCACTACGCCCGCCTGTTGAGCATGGTCCGAATCTTCGACACGGAAGGCGTCAAGATGCTCGCCGGCAGCGACGTCAGCGGATCAGGCTGGGAAATACCTGGATTCGCGCTTCATCAAGAATTCGGTGAGTTGGCCGCCGCGGGGCTCACACCATTGCGAATCCTGCAGATGACCACCGTCAACGCCGCCGAATTCCTGGGCACGACCGACACCATGGGCACGGTCGAACCGGGTAAGGACGCCGACCTGGTCCTGTTGTCGGGCAACCCCATCGACGACGTGGCCAACCTGCACGCCATCGCTGGAGTGGTCCGGGCTGGACGGTACTACTCGTCCCAGTCGCTGGGTGCCACGATCGACAGCATCGCCGAGACGCGATCCGCGGTCTAGTTCGCTGGTTGAGCGCTGGTCAGGCGTGTTCGGTCGCATCGCCGTTTTGAATCCGTAAATATTTGCCTCCCCGCGTGAAGGCCTTGTTAAGAGCCCGGCCATTTCCGCTGTGAACCAGCACCATGAGGTTATGACCCTGTCGGAGCTGCGCCCACCGCTGCGGCGTGGGTTGAATTCGCAGCTCGACCGCGCCGTCTGGCCGCTGAGCACCCGCATCGACGAACTGGGCCGACTGTGCATCGCGGGGGTGGCAGCCACCGATATCGCCGCCGAGTTCGGCACGCCGACGTACGTGGTGGACGAGGAAGACTTTCGGGCCCGCATTCGCTGCTTTCGCGCCGCGCTCCCCAGTGTCGACGTGGTCTACGCCGGTAAGGCGTTACTGAGCGCCGCGGTGGCGGGGTGGGCAGCTGCCGAAGGTGCCGGCGTGGGCGTCTCCTCGGGCGGTGAACTGGCGACCGCCCTGGCCGGAGGGGTGCCGCCGTCGCAAATCATCCTGCACGGCGACGCCAAGACCGCCGCCGACTTGCACGAGGCGGCCGCCGCCGGGGTGGGACGGATCGTGATCGATTCGCCGAGCGAGATCGCGCTACTTGCCAGCCGCGTGCGTCGTCAGCGCGTGCTGGTCCGCGTGATTCCGGCCCTAGGAACCAGGGGGGCAACCGGGGGGCTCGACCCGACCTTCGGCTTCGCACCGGCCGGCGGCGAGGCCGCCGGTGCGGTCAAGCGGGTGCTCGATCAGCCTTGCCTGGACCTGGTCGGACTGCACTGCCAACTTGGGTCTCAGCTGTCCGACGCCAAGATCTACGGCGCGGCGATCCGGCAGATGATGGNNTCGCCACCGTCATCGACGGCGCCCTGGAATTCGCTTGTGCCGAATACAGCTACCCGCGCCCACGAATCGTCATCGAGCCTGGCCGGGCGATCGCCGCACGTGCCGGGATAACCCTGTACCGGGTGACCGCCGCCAAACGCCAGCCCGGCGGGCGCATCTTCGTCGCGGTGGACGGCGGCAGGCCCGACAACCCGCGAGCCGCGGTCAGCGGATCGACATACACTGTGGCACTGGCTAACCGGCATCGGTCGGCCACTTTGGCTCCCGCCACGATAGTGGGACGGGACAGGCAGGCCGGGAGCGAGATCGCGCGCGACGTCGATCTGCCCGCCGACATCCACCCCGGCGACCTGCTGGCGATAGCCTGCACCGGCGCCTACCACCACTCGATGGGATCGAGCTGCAACCTGGCGGGCAGCCCGCCACTGGTCGCCGTCGCCGCCGGCCAGCCGCATGAACTAGTACGCCGCGAAACGGTCGCCGACCTGTTGGCCCGCGACCGTGGCTGGCCGGGCCACCCGTACCCGGGCCGCGCTGCGACGGCGAGTTAGGTCGCGAATAATGGTATCTAGCATAATGATTCGTGATGGCTCCGAACACTGGGCGTTGGCGGCGGCACGAACGTTGTCTGGCGCGGCCGCGTTGCGGGTCACAACGGCGTACGCCCTCGCGCTGGTCGCGGTCTCCGGAACGCTGACGGCGCTCGGTCCCCACGCACGCGACGCCGTCGTGAGTCGCATGAGCACCAACCTGCACAATTTGGCACACGGGCACCTGAGCACGTTGGTGGGCAGCGCTTTCGTCGAAGACGGCGGCGACGTCTTCGTCTGGTTGCCGGGGCTGGTTTGCCTGCTTGCTCTGGGTGAACTGATTTGGCGCAGCAGGGGTTTGCTCATCGCATTCGTAGTCGGTCATGTCGGTGCCACGTTGCTCGTCGCGGTAGGGCTGGTCGCCGCGGTTGAGGCCGGCTGGCTGCCGACCTCGGTTGCGCGGGCCAGCGATGTGGGGGTCAGTTACGGCGCGGTTTGCGTTCTGGGCGCGCTGACGGCATCGATACCATCGCGCTGGCGTGCGGTCTGGATCGGTTGGTGGCTCGGCATCGGGGTGGCCGCAGCGCTCGGGACGGACTTCACGCCATTCGGTCACATTCTGGCGTTGCTGCTGGGCATGGGTTTGTCCTATCGACTGCGCCCAATTGCGCGCTGGACGCCGATCCATATGATTTTGCTCTTCGGCGGTGTGGCATTCGGCTATTTCCTGGTGTCAGGGCCATCGACGCTGGCACCGATCGGCGGGCTGGCCGGGGTACTGATCGCGCTCCTCACCTCCAGCGTGCTGCGGTCGCGCAACGCCCCAATGTCGGTGCAGCAACCGGAATTCGCTCTGGTAGGCACCCGACTCCAGGCGATGTAGCGGGCGCACCGCGTCACTCCGACTTGCCTTTCCTCTTCAGGTCCGTATCTTTGCTCGGCTGAACGCGTTTCGGCTCGCCCGGCATCTTGGGATAATTCGGTGGATACGGCAGGTCGCCGAGGCCCCGCTCTTCGTCGGCCTCGACCATCTCNNCGTCGGGCTCGGCGCCGGCCAACTCGTCCCACGTCAGCGGCGTCGACACGGTCGCGATCGGGGTGGGCCGCACCGAATACGCCGACGCCATGGTGCGGTCCCTGGCGTTCTGGTTGAAGTCGATGAAGATCCGCTCGCCACGCTCCTCTTTCCACCAAGACGTCGTCACTGCTTCCGGTGCGCGGCGCTCCACCTCGCGCGCCAGCGCGATGCCCGCACGGCGCACGTCGATGAAGTCCCAGTCGGTGCCGATCCGCAGGAAGACGTGAATCCCGCGGCCCCCGGACGTCTTGGGGTACCCGACCAGCCCGAGTTCGTCCAGCAGCGGCCGCAACACATCGACCGCCACCGTGCGCGCCTCCTTGAACGCGACGCCGGGCTGTGGATCCAGGTCGATGCGCAACTCGTCGGGGTGGTCGGTGTCGGGACAGCGCACCTGCCACGGGTGCAGCGTGATCGTGCCCATCTGCGCCGCCCACACGATGGCCGCGGGGTGGGTCACCTTCAGCGCATCGGCGGTCCGGCCCGACGGGAACGTCACCTGGCAGGTCTTTACGTAGTCGGGATGATGCTGCGGCACCCGCTTCTGGTAGATCTCCTCGCCGTCAATGCCATCCGGGAAGCGCTGCAAATGGGTGGGCCGGTCGCGCAGCGGCGGCAGCATCGGTCCGCGTGCCATGGCGAGGTAGTACTCGGCGAGCCGTCGCTTAGTGCCGTTCACCCCGAGCTTGGGGAAATACACCTTGTCCGGATTGGACAGCCGAACCGCAATGCCGTCGACGTCGAGTTCTTCCGCTGCAGCAGCCATAGTCAGATTCCAGCACGCCCGCGAGAATGTGCCCATGCAGCTACCCGTCATGCCGCCCGTCTCGCCGATGCTGGCGAAGCCGGTTCGGACCATCCCCCCAGATGCGTCGTATGAACCCAAATGGGACGGATTCAGGTCCATTTGCTTCCGTGACCTCGACGAAGTCGAGCTGGGTAGCCGCAACGAACGGCCGATGACCCGCTACTTCCCCGAGCTGGTCGCGGCGGTCCGGGCCGAGCTGCCGCACCGCTGCGTTATCGACGGCGAGATCGTCCTTTCCACCATGCGAGCCACCGGCCCCAGATTGGACTTCGAGGCGCTGCAACAGCGGATCCATCCGGCAGACTCGCGGGTGCGCATGCTGGCCGAGAAGACACCGGCGTCCTTCATCGCGTTCGACCTGCTCGCCCTTGGCGACGACGACTACACCGGGCGTCCCTTCAGCGAGCGGCGCGCCGCCCTGGTCGACGCTTTAGCTGGTTCGGGGGCGGGATCCGGCCGGTCGATCCATGTCACGCCTGCAACCACCGACATCTCCACCGCACAGCGCTGGTTCGAGGAGTTTGAAGGAGCCGGCCTCGATGGCGTCATCGCCAAGCCGCTGACGGTCACCTATCAGCCGGACAAGCGCGTCATGTTCAAGATCAAGCACGAACGCACCGCCGACTGCGTGGTCGCGGGCTATCGAGTGCACAAGTCCGGCGGCCCTCTCTGTCACGTGATCGGCTCGCTGCTGCTCGGGCTCTACCAGGATGACGGCCAGCTGGCGTCGGTCGGCGTGATCGGCGCCTTCCCGATGGCCGAGCGACGGCGGCTGTTCGATGAGCTTCAGCCGCTGGTCACCGGTTTCGACGGCCACCCGTGGAACTGGGCGGCCCACGACGCGGGTGAGCGCACACCCCGCAAGAACGAAGCCTCCCGCTGGAACGCGGGCAAGGACCTCTCGTTCGTGCCGCTACGACCCGAGCGGGTGGTCGAGGTCCGCTACGACCATATGGAAGGGCGCCGGTTCCGCCACACCGCCCAGTTCAGCCGATGGCGCCCCGATCGCGACCCACGCTCGTGCACCTACGCGCAACTCGAACAACCGCTGGCCTTCAGCCTTGGCGCCATCCTGCCCGGCCTCGGTGCAGCCAACGCAAATGATCCCTAAGACTTGCCCACCAGGGGGTCGGCTCGGCTATGTTGTGTTTGCCATTCGACAATGACGGGACAAC
>PLSK01000108.1:11513-22434 GCA_003165155.1 Mycobacterium sp.
GTGCACGCGCCGGCCGGTGGCGACTACGACCCGGAACTGTTCATCGTGTGCAAAGACCCCACCGGTGAGCGTCGCGGAGCCGCCCGGTCGATCTGGCACTGGCCGGACGACGAGAAACCGTCGAAGTACAGATGCTTTTCATACGACTTCTCGTTCGCGGTCGAGTCGGAAGGCGAGTACACCATCGGTGCTTACCGGGACGCCGACGCCACGGACGAGATCGCCGCACCCATACCGATTTTCATCACTCTGGCCACCGACCGCCCATTCGGCAGTAACGGTGCGTAGCTGACGGCTCAGCGACGCAGAAACTCCACGATGTAGCCGGCCAGTTCTTCGCCGGCGTCCTCCTGCAAGAAATGCCCTGCGCCCCGGATCACCGGATGGTCGACACCGTATGCGCCGGCCATCTCACGCTGGAAGATCACGCCCATCGGCCCGGTGATCGGATCGCTGTCACTGAAGGCGACCAGCATCGGTGTCGGGCTCACCGACAACCTCGTCCAGGCCGCCTTGTTGGCCGCTGAGGCGGGATCATCCGGCGAAGTCGGCACCAGGTCGGGCATCGCGCGCGGCCCGGCGCAGTACGCGTCGTCCGGGAATGGCGCGTCGTAGCCGGCGCGCACCTCGTCGCTCATCTGCTGGCGACAGCCGCCTTGCACGAACCAGCCGATATTCAGGTTGGGCGCCGTCGTGATGGCCTCGCGGAAGCGCCACCAGACATCGGCCATCGGCTGCTCACCGTCTGGCAGCCCGGTGTTGGCGACCACGAGCCGCCCGAACCGCTCGGGATGCTCCGCGGCCAGTCGCAACCCGATCAGGCCGCCCCAGTCCTGTCCAACCAATGTCACGTTGTGCAGATCGAGGACATCGAAGGCCAAGGCTCGCATCCATTCCACATGGCGCGCGTAGCTGTGGTCTTCACGATTAGTCGGCTTGTCGGAGCGACCGAAACCGACCAGGTCCGGGGAGATGACCCGATGGCCCGCGGCAACCAGTATCGGAATCATCTTGCGGTAGAGATAGGACCACGAGGGTTCGCCGTGCAGCAGCAGAACGGGGTCGGCGGTATCCGGGCCTTCCTGCACCCAGGCGATCCGCAGCACACCGCCCTCGTCATCCGAAACCTCGCAATAGTTTGGCGCATAAGGAAATTCAGGTAATTTTCGGAAGCGCTCGTCTGGCGTCCGCAGTGTTCGCATGACTGAACATACCGCGCTCATGCCCCTTCGGTTAAGCCTCCCAATTCCGGATGCGTCATCAATCGATCGAGAAATTCGCGCTGTCCCTTGAGTAGCTTGATGCGCGCCTGCGCCACCGGAAACCAGCCGATTCGATCAACTTCAGGGAATTCCCGCATTCTGCCGGAACCTTTCGGCCACTCCATTTCGAAGGTGTTGCTGCGCGCGTCGGTGATGTCCAAATCGCCGAGGACGGCGAAGCCAGTGACCACCTTGCCGCTGGGTTGCTTCAGCGGGCCGAAGTCGATTCGCGGCCCGCCTGGCAGCGGCAATCCGATCTCCTCAGCGAACTCGCGCTGCGCGGCGGCCCAGGGATCGTCGCCGTCAACGTACTCACCTTTGGGTATCGACCAGACCCCGTCGTCCTTGCGGGCCCAGAATGGGCCGCCCGGGTGGACGATCAGCACCTCAACAACGCCGCCTGTGCCGTCGCCGGTCCGGTATAAAAGCACACCCGCGCTGAGTTTGGGCATGATCCTTCACACGCCGACGGCGCGTTCCAGATCTTTGAGCGACGACTCGAGGTGCGCGAGTAACCGCTGCAGGTGCGGCACGCTGCGCCGACATCCGACCAGGCCGAAATCGAGGTTCTCGGCGTTGTTGACCAAGGTTATGTTCAGCGCCTGTCCATCCAGAACGGTGGACAACGGATAGTTGCCGTCGAGTCGCGCGCCCCCGTAATACATCTGTTCGGTGGGCCCAGGAACGTTCGAAATGACGAGATTGAACGGCGGCGGCGTCGACGACACCCAACCCGGAACCGCAGCCAGGGCCAGCGAACTGATATTCATCGCGGAAAGCGCCAGCGCCTGGAACCGGGGCAAGTGAGAGAACACCTTCTTGTTGCTGCGCATCGAGTCGTGAATCGTTTCCAGCCGCTGCGCGGGATCGTCCGTGTCGGTGGCGAGGTTGCACAACATGGATCCGACGAGGTTGCCACCTGTATCGGCCTCGGCTTCGGAACGCAGACTCACCGGAACCATCGCGATCAGCGGCGCATCCGGCAGCGCATTGTGCTCAAGCAGGTAGTAACGCAGCGCCCCCGAACACATTGCCAAGACGACGTCATTGAGGGTCGTCCCGGCGGCCCTCTTGACAGCCTTGATCCGATCCACCGGCCATGACTGCGCCGCGCACCGGCGGGCGCCGCCGATCTTGACGTTGAACATGCTGCGCGGGGCCCCGAATGGCAGCGTGAGCTCCTGCTCAAACAGCGCCGCACGAGTCAGCGACACCGTCGAAGGAGCCAGCGATGCAACAGACCCTGCTGTACGCATCAGGGAACCCAACGGAGACAAAGAACCGGACTTGGGGCGTCGCGGTTTGGGTAAAGTCCAGATCGCCCGAATCTCGTGATCGTCCGGGTCGTTCGACAGTGCGCGCTGCATCAGCTTCAACGCCGACACACCGTCGATCAGTGAGTGGTGAAACTTCGTGTAGAGCGCAAAGCGGCCGTCCTTCAGTCCCTCGATCACATGCGTTTCCCAAAGCGGGCGGTGCCGATCGAGCAGGCTGCTGTGCAGCAGCGAGGTCAGCTCGAGCAGATCCCGGACGCGCCCCGGGGAGGGCAGCGCCTTTCGCCGGACGTGATAGTCGACGTCGATGTCCTTGTCGTAGGACCAGCCCAGGCTCCCGATCCCGCCGAGAAACGTCGCCGGACGCTTGAGGAAAGTGGGCTGGAAATCCTTTTGTGCGAGCAAGCTTTCGTAGAACTCCCGCACGAAATCAGGGCCCGCACCGTCGGGCCGCTGGTACAACTGCAGGCCACCGACATGCATAGGGTGCTCGCGGGATTCCCCCAGCAGGAATATCGCATCGGTGGGCATCATCAGTTCCATCCACCAATTAAAGCGTGTCGAACAACGCGGGTGAGTGTTCGGCACCGCCCTTCTCGGGCGTCGTCGGTTCAGGCCGCGGGTGCGGTGTGAACGTCGGTTCCCGCGTCTTTCGGGCTGGTTTCACCAACACGAGGGTGTTGGTCAGCGCCATCCCGTCGGCGGGCTTTGGTGTCCCGGCCCCGTTGCTTGGGGGTCCGGGGGTCGATTGAGGTTTCGTACTGGTGGGTGTGACCCCAGTGGGCGAGATTGGCCGCGGCGTTGGTGTCCCTGTCGGCGATTATGTCCGCAACTGCAGGTGAACACTCGATCGGCCAGCGTCATCTCGCGGTTGACCACCCCGCATGCGGGGCATAGGCGGGTCGAGGGGTACCAGCGATCGGCTTCGACGAGGTGGCCGCCGCGCCAGGCCTGCTTGTAGGCCAGGATCCGGGCGAACTCTGACCAGCTGGCATCGGAGATGGCCCTGGCGAGGCGGTGGTTGGCCAGCATTCCCTGCACGTTGAGGTTTTCGATGACGAGCCGGTCGTGGGTCTTGACCAACTCGTTGGATACCTGATGCAGGAAATGGCGACGGACGTTGGCGACGTGATGGTGATACCGGCCCAGCCGGGCGGCGGCATCGGTGCGGTTGTGTGATCCTTTCTGCTTGCGTGACAACGACTTCGACAGCCGTCGCAACTGTTTGAGCCCCGCGGACAACGCCTTGGGCGCATCACTGATGCGGGTGACCTCGGTACCGTCGGCGGTAGCGGCCACCAAAAACGCCGACAGGCCGCGGTCCACACCCACCCAACCGCCACCATCGTCAGGTCGGGTCCGGTGTTGGTGGTTGACGTGCAGGTCGGCAGCCTCGACGTTCAGCGAGATCCACCACCGGCCGCCCTGGCGACTGATGGTGGCGAACAGGACTTTCGCCCGGTTTTTGTCGAGCATGCGGCGCAGTCGGCGGGTGTCATCGTGCACCTTGATCGGCCCGATGCCGGGCAGCGTGACCGACCGGGGCCTGTTGTCGCCGACGCGGATCGCCGCTGGTTTGCCTTTGGGATGTTTGTTGCGCAGCCGAAACGATGGAATGTCCCCGGTCTTCTTCTTGAACCTCGGGAAGCCGACCCGTTTGCCTTTGCGCTTGCCGCAGCGTGAATCCGACCACGCCGACAATCCCTTACCGAGGTCGACGGCGGCTTCCTCGAACACCTGCTGACACACCTCACGCCGCCAGGGCAGGCCTGTCACCGTAGCGTCAGCCACGCCGCCCGAATCGACCGTGAACACCCGGCCCGCCTCCGCGGTTTTCTTCCATGCGTTGAACGCGTTGATCAGATCAAAACCCGTCCACGGCACCGCGATACTCGGATCGGTCTTGCGTTGGGTGAGTGCGGTTTTCACGATGCGTAGGCACTGGTTGAACGCAAACCGGGACGCCCCGCCATGGCGGGCCAGCACCTCGCACTGCTCGACCGTGGGATCGAGGCAGAACCGGAATGTGGTGTAGCGAGCCATCACCGGCCAGCGTCCCACACCCCACCGACAGAAGCCCTGACCAGTGAAGGCAACGATGTCGGACCTGGTCGACAAGGGCTACACCGGACAGACAGTCGCCGGGCCCGCAGCCAGGGCCGGTGTCACCGTGGACGTGGTCTCCGGGCCCAAACCCGGCTACGGGTTCATCGTCCAACCGCGACGATGCGTGGTTAAACGCACCAACGGCTCGATCAACCACTGCCGCCGCGCCGACCGCCACTACGAAACCGCCCTGACCGCGAACCAAGGCTTCCACTGCCTCAGTCAAACGCCCCACTGCACCGCAGACTCAACCGCGGCCAGTTGTTCGACACGCTCCAGTTCCGCGAGCAGGAAGCAACCGGCTAGGACGGCTCGCGCACGACCGGTTACAGGCCATTGACAGTGACTGCCATTCGGTCATACCGTGCCATTTCAATTGCGTTCCATCCATTCGGGAGGTCAACGGTGAGTAGCCCGGGCAAACTTCGTGTCATCCAATGGGCGACCGGAGGCGTCGGCAAAGCCGCAATCGCGTGCGTGGTGAATCACCCGGAGCTCGAGCTGGCCGGATGCTGGGTACACAGCGCCGACAAGAATGGTCTCGACGTCGGTGACATCATCGGAACCGGTGCACTTGGCGTCACCGCCACCTCCAGCCTCGATGAGCTGCTTGCCCTGGATGCCGACTGCGTCATGTACAGCCCGCTGGTGCCCAATGACGAAGAGGTCATCGCCATCCTGCGGTCCGGCAAGAACGTTGTCACCCCGGTCGGCTGGGTATACCCGGACCCGGGCAACCCGCGCCACAAAGCGGTTGCCGACGCTGCGCTCGCCGGTGGGGTGACCCTGCACGGCTCGGGAATCCACCCGGGCGGCATTACAGAGCGATTCCCGCTCATGCTGTCTGGGCTCTCGTCGGCGGTCACGCATGTGCGCGCAGAAGAGTTCTCCGACATCCGCTCCTACAACGCCCCGGACGTGGTGCGCCACATCATGGGCTTCGGCGGTACGCCCGAGGAGGCCATGCAAGGACCGATGGCAAGCCTGCTCGAGGCGGGCTTCAAGCAGTCGGTGCGAATGATTGCCGACCACATGGGATTTCGCATCGAGCCAAACATCAGGACCATTCAGGACGTNNGGTTTCGTTGGCAGGCCCTCGTCGACGGCGAGCCGGTCATCACTGCGGCGGTCAACTGGCTTATGGGCGAGGAAAACCTGGAACCAGCATGGAATTTCGGCGGACGAGGCGAGCGCTTCGAAGTCGAGATCACCGGCGACCCCACCGTGAGCCTCACCTTCAAAGGTCTGCAACCCGAGACGATCGCCGAAGGGCTGGTGAAGAATCCGGGCGTCGTGGTAACGGCAAACCACTGCGTGAATGCCATTCCAGATGTCTGCGCTGCCGAGCCCGGCATCAAGACCTACTTAGACCTGCCGTTGTTCGCCGGGCGTCCGGCTCCGAATCTCGCCCGCTGAAACCATGACCGTCCTGACCGACGTTTCCTTCTGTCACCTCGTCGTCGGGGTTACCGACATGGATCGGGCGCTCGCGTTCTATCGCGATGCGCTCGGCATGGAGGTCGTCTTCGAGACCCTCATCTCCGGTGAGCCTTTCGACGCGGTGCTACACGCGACCCGTAAGCAGGAGGGCCGGGTCGTCGGCGGCCTGCTGGGCGGATTGATGGTCGAGCTGCTCTCGCTCGGACCCAAACCTGCCGTCAACCCTGCCCCCGCCGAGCCGGCACGTCGCAGCATCGCCGGCATCCATAACGTGTCGTTGTCGGTGATCGACCTCGATGACACTCACTGCCGCATCGCTGCGGCCGGCTACGCCCCCGACCAGGCACCTTTCGAAATCGGCGGAGTTCGTATGTTTTTCGTCAAAGACCCGGACGGGACGCCCGTCGAGTTCATCGAATTGCCCAACGGCGTTCGCAGCACCTACGAGATGCACCGCGGCGTGCGGCTACAGATGGGACCCGTCAAATGACTGAAATGCTCCCCCCCAGCTATACCCACCCCGACTCGATGCGCGGTCATGTCGCCATCGTCACCGGTGCCGCGCAAGGCGTAGGCAAGGGCATCGCCGCCGCTCTGCTCGAACGCGGTGCGTCGGTGTTCCTGGTCGACATCCAGGCCGACGTCCTGGACACGACAACCACCGAGCTCAGCACTGCCGGCCGGGTTGAGATGCTGGTCGCCGATCTGCGGGACCCGGACAACGCGCAGCGGATCGTAGCGGCGGCGGTCGACGCATTCGGCACGGTGCACGGCCTGGTCAACAATGCCATCGCCACCAACGAACCCAAGGCATTCGTTGATATCACCACCGGCGACCTGGCGCTCGGTTACGAGGTCGGCCCCCGCGCGACATTCCTGCTCATGCAGGCCGTATATCCGTTGATGGTCGAGGCCGGCGGCGGGTCGATCGTGAACCTCGGCTCGGGCACGGGCACCGGTGGCGATCTGAAGTGGGGCGGCTACGCCGCCGCAAAGGANNTGGAAACAGTTCGCACCCGACGATTACGCGAAGGCAGTCCGACGCATCCCGATGAAGCGCATCGGGGATGTTCACACCGACGTCGGCGCGCTGGTGGCTTTCCTGCTCAGCACCGACGCGTCGTTCATCACCGCGCAGACCATCCACGTCGACGGCGGGATCGGTGTCTTCCGATGAACGCCACAGGCGAGTCGTTGCGGGATCGGCAGCGGGCGCAGATCCAGGCGGATATCAGGCGGGCGGCGTTCCGGCTGTTCGTGGAACGCGGATATGACGACGTGACAACGGAGGAAATCGCCACTGCCGCAGGCGTTTCGCCGCGCACGTTCTTTCGGCACGTGCCGACCAAGGAGGAGCTGCTGCTTGCGCCCGTTCGCCACGGTGACGCCGCAATTGTCAACCTGCTCGAACGGCGACCCGCCGCCGAGTCACCCGATGTCGCGTTGATCAACGCCATAGTCACACGGACCCGGTCATTTGATCAGGCCGACTGCGAAGAGTGGCGGGAAGCCCTGCTAAGCGCGCCTGACCTGTTGGACAAGGCCACTATCCACACGTCCGCCGATAGGGACCGGGCGATGAAACTGATCGCCGGACGCATGGGTGCGAACACACACACCGATATCCGTCCTGGTCTACTGGTCCAACTCGCTTTTTCCGCAGCCGATTTCGGCTTCCAGCAATGGGTTCGCCAAGCTATGACTCCGCGGCCCCTCGACCGTTACGTCACCGACGCCCTTGAAGCGGTCAAGAGCCCGCATTGGAAACGGAAGTCGGGTCGCGCAGGCTAAGCTTGCGGCCTGGCGCCTAGGGTGTCGCGGAACAGAGCGTTGCGGAGCGCAACTTCCCTGGGATCGCTGACCAAGTGAAAGCCCATCTTGTTCATCACGTACCCGTATCCGATGCCGGTGTCGGGGTCCGCGAATCCGAACGAGCCGCCCGCCCCCGGGGTCCCGAACGCGTTGCCCGAGGATCCGAAAACACAGATCGGGACGGGCTTGCAAAACCCCAGGGAAAATATCGACTCGATGTGCAGCACCTTGTCGTGTAGCCCGTTCGTCGGAGGCACCGCCGGCTTCTCGAGCGCATCCAAGACAGCTGAACTCAAACCGATCTCAGATCCGCCGGTGGCCGCACTGCCGTACAGTTTTGCCACCGACTGTGCGGTACCGGTGCCGTTGGCGGCGGGCATTTCGACGACGCGTAGCTCGTCACGATTGAAGTGCTCCATACGACTGATCCCTTTGGCGATGACCAGCGACCGCGCGCTCAGGCCGAACGGGCTGAGGAACGATGCCACGAACCGTGGCGGCAACGAGTTGAGGTGCAGCAGCATCGTGGCCGGGGACCAGGTATCCAAAAGCGCCACGCGACCACGGTCCACCGAGGCCGGCAAACCGATATAGAAGTCCAAACCAAGCGGCTGGGCGAGTTCCTCGGCGAAGAACTGGCCAAGTGAGCGCCCCGCCGGGTCGGTTCGACGGATCAGTTCGCCTTCGTACCAACCCAGCGTGACGGCGTGATAGCCATGCCGCGTCCCCGGGGCCCACGCGGGCGCCTGCGCCGCGAGCTTCGCCGACATGGCCGACGGGTCGGCCATGTCCTGCAATGTCAGCGGCGGTTTGATCGCAGATAGCCCGGCCTGATGCGCAAGCAACTGCCTTACGGTGATCGCCGCTTTGCCGGCCTGCGCGAACTCCGGCCAGTAATCGGCCACTTTGGCGTCATAGGAGATGAGTCCGCGGGAGGCAGCCACCGCGACAGCAAGGGAAGCAACACCTTTCGTGGTCGAGAACACGTTGACGAGGGTGTCATGTTGCCACGGCTCTCGGGTGATCCCGTTACGGTAGCCGCCCCACAGATCGACGACCTTGCGGCCATCGCGATAGACGGAGAACGCGGCGCCGACTTCGTTACCGCTGTTCAGGTTGCGGCGGAAGGCGTCGGCAACCTTGCCGTACCCCTCGTCGACGTCGCCGCCAACAAGACCGGGTGGAACCTTGACACTCTGCGCCATTCGCAGGATGGTAGTCGCGTTGCGTTCGGCAGAAGCCGAAACGGATCTAACGGCTGGCGTTGATTAGCGCCGCACGCGCCAGGGTCTGCTCGCCCATCTTCACGTGCGCTGCATCCACCAGCACACCGTTGACCCCGACCGCGCCGCGGCCCCTGGCCTCGGCCTCCCGGTAGGCGGCGACATTGGCTTCGGCGCGGGCGATCTCGTCGGCCGTCGGTGCGTAAACCTCGTTCGCGATGGGCACCTGGTCGGGGTGTATCGCCCACTTGCCGGTGTAACCCATCAACGATGCTCGCCGCGCGTCGCGCTCGTACCCCGACACGTTCCTGTAGTCGGGATAGGGCGCGTCGATCGCGTCGATGCCCGCGATGCGAGCTGCCACGATCACCTTGCTCCGCGCGTATTGCCACATATCACCCGGGTATTCGCCAATCGGGTCGAAGTTGGTGTCCACCCGTGCACCCTGGGATAGCGAGAAGTCGCCAACCCCGAAGATCAATGCGTCCAACCGGGGGCTGGCCACCGCGATCTCTTCGGCGTTGGCCAGGCCTTCTACTTCTTCGATGAGCACCTCGAGCCGAATGCGTTTGTTCAGGCCTAGTTTCAACTCCAACTGGGTGAGGAGCAGATCAACCCACCAGACGTCACGAGCCTTGCACGCCTTCGGAATGATGATGGTGTCTAGGTTCTCGCCGGCCCTGGTCACCACTTCGATAATGTCGTCGTGGCACCACTGGGTGTCCAGGCCGTTGATCCGGATGGCGCGCGCGGTGCGCCCCCAGTCGATGTCATTGAGAGCGCTGATCGCCTTGGCGCGCGACTCCTCTTTGAATGCCGCGGGCACCGCATCCTCGAGATCCAGGAACACCAGGTCCGCGCCGCTGCGCGCGCCCTTCTCGAACATGTTGTCGTTACTCGCGGGCACCGCGAGCTCGGAGCGACGCAGCAGATCAGTCATCAATCTCTTTCTGTCACAACACGCCACGGGCGCGCAGGTCGTCAATGTCGTCTTGGCTCAGACCCAGCAATTCGCCGTACACCTCGGCGTTGTGTTCACCGAGCCGCGGCCCTAGATGGCCGACCTTGCCGACCGCCGATGAGAAACGCGGAACGGGAGCCTGCACCGTCATCGGCCCCAGCTGCTCGTCTTCGACGGAGATGAACACCCCACGGTGCGCGAGCTGCTCGTCGCCGACCAGGTCGCTGATGTCATAGACGGGTGCCGCGGCCACTTCGTGCTTTTCGAAGACCGCCATCGCCTCTGAAAGGGTCTTGGTGGCAACCCAATCCGCCACGACCGCATCAACCTCCGGGGCCCGCGCCAGTCTCCGCTGCGGGTCCGAGAAGTCGGGTTCGGTCACCAGGTCGTCGCGGCCGATCGCCTTGAACACCCGCAGCGCCAGCGCCGGTGAACTGCCGGACATGGCCAGCCACCGTCCATCTGAGGTGCGGTAGGTATTCCGCGGCGCCGAGATGTCCCACCGGTTGCCGGACCGCTCGGGCACCAACCCCAACTGGTCGTAGCTCAACAGCGTTTGCTCGAGCAACCGGGCCAGCGGATCGATGAGGTTGATGTCGATCAATTGCCCCGGTCCACCGTGCACATCGCGGTGATAGAGCGCCATCAGGACCGCGTACGCGGCATTCAACGACGCGACCCCGTCGGCCAACATGAACGGTGGGAGCGTGGGCGGTCCGCCGGCCTGGCAGGTGATGTGCGCGAATCCGCTCATCGCTTACCCCAGCGTGCCGAACCCCGGGCGCTCGCTTTTCGGCCCGGTCAACCCGTAACCGGTGATGTGCAGCATCACGATCCGGTCGT
>PLSK01000292.1 GCA_003165155.1 Mycobacterium sp.
AACGGCCCGACCTGGATGGCGGGCGAGACCATGCGCTTCGCCGCGCAAATGCTGGCTTCGCTGCCCCGCAATCAGGCCGTCGAGCTCTTTGCCCAAGCCGCGGCCGCGGCCATGGGCCCGGATCACTAGCCGCGCGGGTGCCCAGCTATCGGTGCTGACAGGCCAAAACACCGCCACAATCCCGACAACAGCTTTGCCAAATTCTGAAATCAGCGTCCCCGAACTTTTCGGATTGCACTACCTGGCCAGCAAATACAGGCTGTCACACGCCGATCGCTTGGCATGCGCATAACGTTGCTGGCGTGACGGCGAGCAGGTAGTTTGGTCAACAGTTGGCCGCCGCCGCGAGCCGAAACCGCCACCGATTAATCGGCACCCGTTGCTGAGTTGAAGGATGACGATGCTCGCCACAGAAAGGCCCACCGGCTCGCGCGCGACCGCGTCGCGCTCGCGGCGCCGGACCCTGACCCGGTCGGCGCTGATCACCGCGCTATTCATCGCTCCTGCCGTGGTGCTCCGGATCGTCGGTTGGCATCTGGATCCCGTTGCCGCCCTGCTGATCTATGGGGCCGCGGTGGTCTCGGCCAGCTTCCTGCTGGCGTGGGCCGCCGAAGCTGCCCAGATCGACGTGTCCGGTGGGCTCGCGATCGCCGTGCTCGCGCTGGTCGCGGTGCTGCCCGAATACGCCGTAGACCTGTACTACGCGTACGTGTCTGGTCACAATCCGGATTACACCCAGTACGCCGCCGCCAACATGACCGGCTCCAACCGGCTCCTGATGGGTCTGGGCTGGCCGGTTGTGGTGTTGGTCGGCATGCTGGCGGCCCGTAAGGCCGGCGCCAAGGATCGCGCCGGTTTGCTGCTGGAGCCCGCCAACCGGGTCGAACTCGGGTTCCTGCTGATGGCCGGTGTGGTCGCGTTCGTCATACCGGCGACCGGCCAAATCCACCTGGTGCTCGGGTTGGCGCTGCTGGTCTGGTTCGGCTTCTACCTCTACAAGGTCAGCCACGGCGACGTGGAAGAGCCGGACTTGATCGGTACGGCCGCCGCACTCGGGGAATTACCCGACCGCAGCCGGCGCATCGCCGTCCTCGGCATGTTGCTGGTGTCCGGCGCGGTCATCCTCCTCTGCGCCAAACCGTTCGCCGACAATCTGGTAAGCGCCGGGACCGAGCTGGGCATCGACCGGTTCCTGCTGGTGCAGTGGCTTGCCCCGCTGGCCTCCGAAGCTCCCGAGTTCATCATCGCGACCATCTTCGCCGCCCGCGGCAAGGGCACGGCCGCCATCGCCACCTTGATCTCGTCCAAGGTCAACCAATGGACGCTGCTGATCGGATCGTTGCCGATCGCCCATCTGCTCGGCGGTGGCGGATTCGCCCTCTGGCTCGACTCCCGTCAGGTCGAGGAAGTGCTGCTGACGGCCACCCAAACGCTGATGGGCGTCGCGCTGATCCTGGCGCTGCGCTTCTCCCGAGCGAGCGCCGTGACGCTACTGGTGCTGTTCGTCGTCCAGTTCCCGCTCGCCTCGACCCAAGGGCGGCTGGTGCTGTGCGGCGTCTACGCGGTGGTGGCCATCGCGGGCTTGATCATCAACCGTCGCAACCTCGCCGCCACCGTTCGGGCGCCATTCGTCGGAACGGCCATCCGGCACGGCGGTCACCCCCACGAGTCGGAGAGCCCCACACTTCCGGGGTAGCACCCGCCGCGTATACGGTCCCAGGTATGAATCGAGTGTCTGTGATCACAGGCGGTGCGGGCGGCATGGGTCTGGCCACGGCCAAGATCGTCGGCCGCGACCACACCCTGGTGCTCTGCGACGTGAGGCAGGACCGGCTGACCATCGCGGCCACAACCCTGCAGGACCTCGGGATCACTCCCACGGTCGTCAACTGTGACGTCACCGACCGGAGTGCGGTCGATGCCCTGTTCAAGACGGCGAACGACCTCGGCACGATCGCCTCAGTCATCCACACCGCGGGGGTAAGCCCAAGCATGGGCTCCGCCGACTACGTCATGCGAACCAATGCAGTCGGCACGCTCAACGTCAACGAGGCGTTCCACGCGATAGCCGGCGAGGGTTCCGTGATTGTCAACGTGGCATCAATGGCGGCGCACCTGTTGCCTGTGGAAATCATTCCGACAGGACAATTCCCGCTGGCGTTTCACGACAGCGACGCCTTCATGGACGCCATGCTGTCGGCTTGCAGCATCGCCCCCGAGGAGATGCGGTCCGGTATCGCCTACGCCATCAGCAAGAACTTCGTGAAGTGGTACAGCCAGTCGCAAGCGGAGAGGTTCAACGCGCGCGGAATGCGCATCGTCTCCATCTCCCCCGGATCCGTCGACACCGAGATGGGCAGGCTCGAGGAGGAGGCCGGGGCCGGTGCGATGGTTGCCGACGCCGCCGTCCCGCGATGGGGCAAGGCGGAGGAGATGGCGGAGCTACTCGCCTTCTGTGCCAGCGACAAGGCGGGTTACCTCACCGGCACCGACATTCTCAATGACGGTGGGGTGGTCGCCTCGATGACGGAGCGGGCCAGGGTGGCCGCCGCCAACGGCTGACCTTTGCCAATCCTGGCCGGCGTCAGACCAGGTAATACAGGTCCGTGTGCTCGGTGTGCTCGGGTTCTCCCGTGAACGGCTCTTTGAGTTTCATCTCGGCAAGCTTGTTGTGGGCATGCCGAACCGCTTTGAGTGTCGCTGAGTATTCCACTTCTTCTTCGGGGAAGACATGCTCTGCGGGGAACCAACTTTCGAATCCGACGTTTTTCAGAAGGCCGAGCGTATCGGGGCGTACGCCGGCGAGCAGGACGGTGACGCCGCGCTCGGTCTCTTCGCGCAGGAACTGCTCGATGTGCTCGATGCAGACGACGTCCGGGTGGCGGACCCGCTTGAGCCGCAACACCGCGAATTTGACGTCATCGTCCTCGATCCGCTGTCGTAGCTCCTGCAGGTAGCGGTCCAATTCAGGTGCGGCCCCAAAGAACAGTTCGCCTTCCAGGTCGAAGATGACGAGCGGTGGATCTGCTGGCTCGCCCGGAAGACGTTCGCGGACAACGCGTTCAGGGGTGACGATGAGTTCTCTGGACTTCAACTGCGCCGCGCGCGGCACGAACAGCAGGATCGACAGGATCACCCCGAGCAGGACAGCTTTGTCGAGATCGATCGCTATTCCGGTGATCGCTGTGACGATCACCAAGCCCGCGTCATACCGAGAGGCTTTGAGCGTATAGATCAGACGCTTGAAATCGACCAGCCTGGCGGCCGTCACCAACAGCAGCCCAGCCAGTGCCGGCTGCGGAACGTACTGCAGCAGAGGCGCGAACAGTAGCAGCGCCGCGGCGACCGTTGCGGCCGAGACGATCCCGGAGAATCGCGTTGCCGCACCGGACTGAAAGTTGATCGCCGATCGCGATAGCGAGCCGGAGCCCGGCAGGCTCTGGAAGAATCCGCCGGCGAGGTTGGCCAGGCCTTCGGCCATGATCTGCCGGTTGTAATCAAGCTTCTGCTGGGTCTGGTGGGCGATGGCTTTGGCGATCGACAACGCCTCGATGATGCCCACGAACGCGATGGCCAGCGCCCCGGTGGACAGATGCGGCAGCCACTCGGTGTGCACCTCGGGGATATGCGGGCCGGGCAGGCTCCGCGGGATTTTGGCGGCCACCGACACAGCGGTACGGCTGTTGGTTCCCGGAACCGACCATCCCGTGAGGTAGGCGATCAGGGCGGTGATTATCAACACGGCAAGCATGTCGATCTGCGGCAATCCGAAGCGCTGCACCACCTTACGAAGGACGACCGCCAGAATCACAGCCGAGGCGCTCAATATCAGGGCGCGGTAGTTGACGTGGTCGCCGTGGGCCAACGTGAGCCATACGCGACGCAAGACCTGCATGTGGCCGTTGCCCTTATCGTGCACCCCCAGCGCGTTGCCCAACTGTCCCACGGCGAGCAGAAACGACGCGGCCGCCATGAAACCGATGATGACCGACTCGGAGATATAACGGGTCAGGTTACCCAGCTTGAACAAGCTGATCACGATCTGGAATACGCCAACCAGGACGGCCAGCACGAACAGCGCCTCGAAGAGTTCCTTGGAGTTCTCCGAATCGACGAAGGCAAGCGCCGTGAAGACCAGCAGCGATATGGCGCTCGTCGGTCCGTTGATCAGGTGCGACGACGATCCGAAGATCGAGGCGACGATCGTCACGACGATTGCCGAGTACACGCCGAACCGGGGATCCACCCCCGCGATCAGTGCATACGCCATGGCCTGCGGGAACGAGATGGCCGCGACGGTGAGGCCGGCAATGACATCGTGCCGGCCTTTGATCAGGTTGTAATTCAGAGCAAGGGCCACGTGTGTTGAGTCCTTCGCTATGTGCCCGACGCCGCGCCGGACGNNGGGGGCAACCGGTCCTTGTGTTTCGCAAGGATTTCCGGGTTGAAGGGCCGATAGCCGTATTGCGCTATCTGCTCTTGTCCGGCGTCGGTGAACAAGTAGTCGAGGTAGGCCTTCGCGTAGGCCGCTACCTTGGGATCAGTGACGTTCGCATCGACCCAGGCCACCGCGGGCTCGGCGAGGATGCTGACCGGCGGGTACACCACCTCGAGTTCGTCCTTGTTGGCGGCGACCTCGCGCAGCGCCTCGTTCTCCCAAGCCAGCTGCACGTCGCCGGTCTTGGCCAGGGTGAAGCTGTCGCCTGCGCCCCGGGCGCCGACGTCGGAGACCGCCACGTGCCGTAATAGCGCCTTCAGGTAGCCGGTCGCTTGGTCCTGGCTGCCACCGCGGGTGGTGACCGAGCCCCATGCCGCCAACAGACTCAATTGGCCGTTGCCCGAGCTGCGCCAATTGGGTGTCACGACGGAAACGTCACCGTTGACCAGGTCGGGCCAATCGTGGATGCCTTTGGGATTGCCCTTGCGAACGACGAAGACGACGGTCGACGTATACGGCACTGAATTGTTCGGCAGGCGCTGTTGCCAGTCGGCGGCGATCAGCCCCCGCTTGCTCAGCGTCTCGACGTCGCTGATCAGCGCCAGCGACACGACGTTGGCCTTCTGGCTGCCGTCCAGGACGCTGCGGAGCTGTCGCCCCGAGCCGCCGTGCGACTGTTTGATGTCCAGCGTGACCCCGGTGTGCGCGCGGTATTGCGGGATGAACGCCTTGTCGATCGCCGCATACAGCTCGCGCGTCGGGTCGTAGGAGACGTTGAGGATCTGGTTGGACGCGGCATCGGGAACGTTTTTGACCACGATCGCGGTCCCGGCCAGGACGATGGCGACGACACCGAGGATGTTCAGCCAGCTGACGTGAAACCGGGGGCGGAGACGCTTAAGGACCGGACGCGCATCTACCATCCGGGCGTCCTCTCAGCAGCGATATCCCAGACTGTTCGGTCCAGTCCGGGCACTCAACATCTTTAGGCAATGTTAACGATCGGGCCACCTCGTGGCAGCCATGAGAATCAGCCTGAAGCTAACTGCCCGCGCCGGTGCACCCAATCTCGGGGCCGTAACCGCCAAGTCCGGCGCGCATATTCGAGCTCGGTGTGGGGCCATTGGGTGACGATGCGCCCGGTGGGTGAACGGAAGTAGCTGTCGCACTGGGTCCAAATGGTGCGCTCAAGGTCCGCGGAAAGCCGCTCGTTGTATCGCCGTTCGACGTCAGGACGCACCTCGAGATACCCGCCGCGACGCGCGAGCCGGCCTACCGCGCTGGCCACCAGTCGGGCACCGGCCTCGAGGATGTAGACGATCGAGTTGCCGCCCTGATTCGTGTTGGGGCCGTACAGCATAAAAAAGTTCGGGAATCCGGAGACCGCCACGCCTAAATAGGCGCTGGGATCGTCGCCCCAGCGCTCGTGCAGGCTGTGCCCTCCAGTCCCGATGACGTCGATGCCCGACAAATAGCGCGATGTCTCGAATCCGGTGGCCAGCACGATCATGTCGACGTCAACGATCCCGGTAGCGGTGACGATCGACGTCTCGGTGATTCGGTCAATAGAGTCCCCGACAAGCTCAACATTGTCTTGCTGCAAGGCCCGGTAGTAGTCGTCGCCCAGCAGCACCCGTTTACAACGGAACGGATAATCCGGTGTCAGCACGCGACGAAGCCGCTCGTCGGCCACGGTGCCGTTCAGGAACGACGTCGCAACTTGGTTGCGGGAGGCCACCACCGGGTCGTCGGCAAAAGTCGCGGTGTTGTCGTGCTGGAACTTCCAGATCTGCCAGCGCGTCCGGCGCGCCGCCAGGGGGTTGCGTCGGAATTGCGCCAATTCGGTTGTGCTGTAAGCGCGGTCGTCCTTGGGAACCATCCACGGTGGTGTGCGCTGAAATACGGTCAGGCGTTCGGCGACCCGTGCCAGTTCGGGAACGACCTGCACCCCACTGGCCCCGGTACCGATCACCGCCACCCTTTTACCCGCCACGTCGGCGTCGCGATCCCACTGCGCGGTATGCATGACGGCGCCACCGAAGTCGGCCAGACCGGCGATATCGGGGAGTTTCAGCGACCCGAACAAGCCGGCGGCACAGACGACAACGTCGACGCTCAACGCCGCAGTCCGCCCCCCTCGGTCCAAACGCAAGTCCCACTGCCAGGTGTCCTCGTTCCAGCGGGCGGTACGGACTCTGGTGCCCAACATCAGATGACGACGCAGATCGTAGTCGTCGGCCACCGACTCCAGGTAGGCCAGAATCTCGGGTTGCCGAGCGTAGGTGCGGCTCCAGGATTTGTTGGGTGCGAACGAGAATGAGTAGAGATGACTCTGGATGTCGCAGGCTGCGCCAGGATAAACGTTGCGCCGCCAGGTCCCTCCGACGCCGTCGTCACTCTCGATGATCACCAGGTCGTCGATACCGGCGCGGCGCAGCGCGGCCGCCGCGCCAAGGCCGCCGAATCCCGCACCGATGATCGCCACCTTTGGCGCGAGACGCCGCCGGGTCGCCGCCCGCAGCCAGCCGAGGACGTATCTCATTGACCGATCTCGGCGCCGCGAATCTCGAGGCCCTCCATATCGCCATTGGCCCGCCACGCCTGCAGGATGTCGGCGTACTCCGTGGGTCCACCGAAGAAGAAGCTGCCTTGACGCGTCTTGGCGTCGGCCTTTCCTTCCCGGTTGTAATAGCCGGGCGTGCAGGTTTTGGCCCGCTCGGCGGTCGCGGTCGAACGGGCCACCACGGTGTCGACCCACGCGGCTTCGGCGCGCAGCGACGTCTCCACCTCGGTGACGCCGTGTTCCAGTGCCCAGGCGATGATCCAGGCGGCGTGGCTGGCCTGCACGTCAAGCAGATACGGGAAGTTCACGGTGAGCCCAGCCTGAGCGATGCTTTCGATAAAGCAGTTCGGGAAACCGTTGGTATGCAAGCCCTGAAACGTGCGCACACCGTCGCGCCACCGCTGCGTCAAAGTCACACCGCCACGCCCGATCAGCTCGAAGCCGGTCCGGCGGGAATAGTCGGTGCCGACTTCGAAACCCGTCGCGAAGATCAGGCAGTCGAGCTGGTAGGTCACCCCGTCGACAACCACACCAGACTCGGTGATGCGCTCCACCCCGCGGCCGCGGGTGTCGACCAGTGTGACGTTGTCCCGGTTGAACGTCTGCAGGTACTCGTCGTGAAAGCACGGCCGCTTGCAGAAGTAGCCGTACCAGGGTTTGAGCGCCTCCGCGGTGGCGGGGTCGGTCACCATGTCATCGACCCGCGCCCGGACCTCCTCCATTTTGGCGAAATCCGCCAGTTCGATATCGCGCGTTCGCTCCTCTGCGTTTGATGAGCCGCCGCTGTCGTGGCGCATGACCGGCAGCTTCCTGGTAATGCTGGTCCAGGCGTCGGCCACCAAATCTTCCTCCGCCTGCCCGCCGCCGGTGAGGACCTGAAAGTTCTGTATGCGCTCCTGCTGCCAACCTGGCTGTAATGCGTTGGCCCACTGCATATCCGTGGGCTGGTTGGCCCGCACGTCGACCGATGACGGTGTGCGCTGGAAGACATAGAGGTGCTGGGCCGCCGCGGCCAGATGTGGCACGCACTGAACGGCCGTCGCACCCGTGCCGATGATGCCGACGCGCTTGCCGGCCAGGTTCTTCAGCTTGTCACCGGTGTAGCCATAGTCCCACCGACTGGTGTGGAACGTATGCCCGCGAAATGAATCCAGACCTGGGATGCCGGGCAGCTTGGGTTTCGCCTGATAGCCGTTGGCCATCGAGACAAATTTGGCACTTATCTCGTCGCCCCGGTTTGTCCGGATGATCCAGCGGGAAGACGCTTCTTCCCAACGTATCTCATGCACATCGGTCTGCAGGCACGCGTCGTGGTACAGGTCGTAGTGCTTAGCGATGCGCTGGCAGTGCGCGAAGATCTCCGCTCCCTTGGCGTACTTCTCCGTCGGGACATAGCCGAGTTCTTCCAGCAACGGGATGTACACATAAGACTCGACGTCGCAAGCGATCCCCGGATAGCGATTCCAGTACCAGGTGCCGCCCACGTCGGCCGCCCTGTCGATCAGCCGCACACTCTCGACTCCGAGCTCACGTAACCGCGCACCCGTCAACAGCCCACCGAATCCGGCGCCGACGATCGCCACGTCAACCTCGTCAGTGAGCGGCTCGCGCGCGAATTTTCCATCTACCCAGGGATCCTCGCCGAACCGGGCGAACTCACCCGCTATCTCCAGGTACTGCGCGATCCCGTCGGGCCGCAGTCGCCGTGCCCGTTCGTCGGCATACTTCTGTCGCAGCGCATCGACGTCGAACGCCCGCCCAACAGTCTCGGTCAAGGTCTCGACTCTCTTTCGCGCTCGCGTCGAAAGTGCACTCAGGGCGGGATTTTGGCATTTTTTTCGCCCTGGTGGCACGCTCGGCGTAGCTACGCCCTCGCGTAGCGGTCGCGTAGCTTGGCCAGCGTCGCCTCGATGCCGGTGGCGTTGAATTTCCGGGCACCGATCAAGTTGTAGTACCGCAGCCTGTTCTTGATCGCACCGTCGCGGTGATCGAATGTCTCTGTCACCCGGGTCAGCGTCGGCGAGAGCGACTCGAATTCCCACCGCCAGCGGTGGCCCACCGGATGGCGCCATTCGACCACTTCGTTCGGCTTCAGTGCAGTCACCGTGCTGGTGATGCGGTATGGCAGACCCAACATCTTCATGCTCGTCGAAAACTTCGACCCCACAGCCAGTTCGGCGGGCATCGCAATGTTGTCGCAGACCGTTCCCGAGCCGTCCAATTCGCTGTGCCGCCGCGGATCGGCGGCGAACGCATAGAGCTCCGCGGCCGGCGCGGCCACTTCAACTGATCGGCTCACTTGCCGAGGTCCCGCGTCGACGACGGTGACAGTCATGTGGTGTCCTTCCGTTTATCAGGCAACGCCAAGTCGACGCTACGCTTCGCCAAGGGGCTCCTCCTAGCCCCGTTGGAGGAGAGTTCGACTCCCGACAGATACAGCTGTGGGGGAATACCGTCCACCGTCGATGCGATATACCCTGGAGGGGTATACACGGAGGGAGCGGCATGACGATAAGCGAATACCTGGTGAGCGGGATGAGCTGCGGTCACTGCGAGGCGGCCGTCCGAGACGAGGTCAGCCAAATTCCCGGCGTGCACGGCGTAGACGTCAGCGCGAGCACGGGCCGGCTGGTCGTCACGGGTCCGGCGCCGATCGACGAGCAGGCCGTGCTGGGTGCGGTCGATGAGGCGGGCTATGCGGCGGTCCCCGTCACGTGACAACGACACCCGTGCATGACATCGAGCTCGAGATCGGCGGGATGACCTGCGCTTCGTGCGCGATGCGCATCGAGAAGAAGCTGAACAATCTCGACGGGGTCACCGCGACCGTCAACTACGCGACCGAGAAGGCCACCGTCACGGCCCCCGCCGGCTACGGCCCGCAGGCGCTCATCGCCGAAGTCGAAAAGACCGGCTACACCGCATGGCTTCAAAAGCGCGAGACTGGCCAAAAAAATGAGGACACGGAGCTGGCATCGCTGCGCCACCGCCTGGTCGTGGCGACCGTGCTCGCCACTCCGGTGATCCTGATGGCAATGATCCCCGCGTGGCAGTTCCGCCACTGGCAATGGGTGTCCCTGATCCTGGCCGCACCCGTCATCGTGTGGGCGGGCCGGCCTTTCCACGCCGCCGCCTGGGCCAATCTCAAGCACGGCGCCGCCACCATGGACACGCTCGTCTCGGTCGGGACCCTCTCGGCGTTCCTGTGGTCGGTGTACGCCCTGTTCTTCGGAACGGCTGGCGAACCGGGCATGCGACACCACTTCGAGCTGACCGCCACCCGCAGCGACGGCGCGGCCAACATCTACCTCGAAGTTGCCGCGGGCGTCACCTTGTTCGTGTTGGCCGGGCGCTACTTCGAGAAGCGATCCAAGCGGCGCGCCGGTGCAGCGTTGCGCGCACTGCTTGAGCTGGGCGCCAAGGACGTCGCGGTNNGCCCCACCGAGACCCGCATCCCCATCAACCAGCTTGCAGTCGGCGACGAGTTCGTGGTCCGCCCCGGCGAGAAGATCGCGACAGACGGCATCGTTGTCTCGGGCTCATCGGCCGTGGACGCCGCGATGATCACCGGCGAATCCGTTCCCGTCGAGGTGGGCGAGGGCGACGCCGTCACCGGAGCCACCGTGAACGCCGGCGGGCGACTGGTCGTGCGCGCCACCCGGGTAGGCGAACACACCCAACTGGCGCAGATGGCCAGGCTTGTCGAAGCCGCCCAGTCGGGAAAGGCCCAGGTGCAGCGCCTCGCGGACCGCATCTCCGCAGTGTTCGTCCCCATTGTCATCGCCATCGCGGTGGCCACCCTGGGAGCGTGGCTGGTCGCCGGCTATCCCGTCACCGCCGCGCTGACGGCCGCGGTCGCGGTGCTGATCATCGCCTGCCCGTGCGCGCTCGGTCTGGCGACCCCGACCGCGCTGTTGGTCGGCTCAGGACGTGCGGCGCAACTCGGCGTGCTCATCAAGGGACCTGAGGTGCTGGAATCCACCCGCAAGGTCGACACCATCGTGCTCGATAAGACCGGCACGGTGACCACCGGGAAAATGACCCTCGTCGACGTGATCGTCGCGCCCGGTTCCGACCGCGGCACGCTGTTGCGCTATGCCGGAGCCATCGAGGACGCCTCCGAGCACCCTGTGGCGCAGGCGATCGCCAAGGCGGCCAGGGCCGAACTCGGTAACCTCCCCACCCCGGAGAACTTCACCAACGTCGAGGGCAAGGGTGCACTGGGCATCGTCGATGGCCACACCGTTGTCATCGGGCAAGAGAGCTTGCTCGCCGAACGGGACCAGCACCTGGATCCAGATTTATCGAGCGCCAAAGCGCGTGCGCAGAGCGACGGCAAGACCGCCGTCGCCGTCGGCTGGGACGGCAGCGCTCGCGGGATCCTGGTGATCGCAGACACGGTCAAACCCACCAGCGCCGAGGCGATCCGGCAGTTCAAGCGGCTGGGGCTGACACCGGTGCTGCTGACGGGTGACAACCAGACCGTCGCGGACCGGATCGCCGACGAGGTCGGCATCGCCCGGGTCATCGCCGGGGTGTTGCCCGAAGACAAGGTCGCCACCGTCCAGCGCTTGCAGTCCGAGGGCAAGATCGTCGCCATGGTCGGCGACGGCGTCAACGACGCCGCGGCGCTGGCCACCGCGAATCTGGGTCTGGCCATGGGAACCGGCACCGACGCTGCGATCCAAGCCGCCGACATCACCCTGGTGCGCGGCGATCTGCGCGCGGCGGCGGACGCGATCCGACTCTCCCGCAAGACGCTGGCCACGATCAAGACGAATCTGTTTTGGGCCTTCGGCTACAACATCGCCGCGATCCCGCTGGCTGCGCTCGGCCTGCTCAACCCCATGATCGCGGGTGCCGCGATGGCATTCTCCAGTGCCTTCGTCGTCGGTAACAGCCTGCGCCTGCGGTCGTTCGCAACCGCGATAGGCGAGGACGGTATGGGATAGTTGCTCTGGCCCACCACGTTCGGGGATTCACAACAGGTGGGCAGATCACGAGTCAGGTTCAAGTTCAGCCTCGCAGAGGGAGAGCGATGCCGGTCCGCAGCGAAGGTCGCGACCGTTGAGCGATTTCGTCGGCCAGCTGTCCTTGCTGCACGGCTGGTTGCCTTCGGCGGCACAGGTGCTCGCGCTGCTGGTGGCTGTCGGCGCGATCGGGTGGCGCAGGCGACGCTGGCTTAAGTGGGCACTACCGGTCGCGCTGGGCGCGGCGGCGGCGGTGACCGCGCTGTCGCACTGGTACATCACGTCGCTTGGTGTAGCCGGGGACCCGGCGCCGACGTCGCTGTGGCTATGGATAGCGATGAGCGGGCTCGCTGCCGCGGTGCTGTTGCTCGGCTGGCCGGGCGCCCACTGGTGGCGACGCGGGCTGACGGTACTTTCTGTGCCCCTGTGCGCGTTGTGCGCATCCCTGGCCCTGAACGGCTGGGTGGGCTATTTCCCGACGGTGGTTACCGCATGGAATCAGCTGACAGCGGGGCCCTTGCCTGATCAGATCGATCGGCTGCGGGTCACCGCAATGCAGGTCGCGGGAACCAGACCGACCAAGGGCGTCGTGGTCCCCGTGACAATCAGCGCCGACGCGTCGCACTTCTCGCACCGCCAAGAGCTGGTGTATCTGCCTCCCGCGTGGTTCGACAGCAATCCGCCGCCGCGGCTGCCGACCGTCATGATGATCAGTTCCGCCTTCAACACCCCGGCGGACTGGCTGCGCGCCGGCGGCGCCTTCGACACCATCGACAACTTCGCGGCACACCACCACGGCTTCGCCCCGGTGCTGGTCTTCGTCGATCCGACCGGCGCGTTCGACAACGACACCGAGTGCGTCAACGGGGCCCGCGGTAACGCCGCCGATCACTTGACGAAAGACGTCGTGCCATTCGTGATCTCGAACTTCGGCGTCAGCGCTGATCGCACCAACTGGGGTGTGGCCGGATGGTCGATGGGCGGCACCTGCGCCGTCAACTTGACCGTCATGCATCCAGACATGTTCAGCGCGTTCGTGGACATCGCCGGCGACCGCAGCCCCAACGTCGGCACCAAGGAACAAACAATCGCCCGGTTGTTCGGCGGCAACCCCACCGCTTGGGCCGCTTACGACCCGTTCACCACCATCACTCGACATGGTCGCTATGCCGGGGTGTCGGGATGGTTCGATGTTCCCGCGTCATCAGGCCCGCGAACCCTCGCCGAGGCGGCCAACCCCAGCCTTGCCAACAGCACCGACCCCGCCGATCCCATTGCCAACCCAGAAGGCCAAGACGCCGCCGCCAACTCGCTGTGCAACGTGGCCGCCGCCAACGGGATCAACTGTGCTGTGTTCAGCCAGCCGGGCAACCATGACTGGCCGTTCGCAGCCCAGGCGTTCGCCGCGTCGCTGCCCTGGCTCGCCGCCGCGCTGGGCACCCCGGCTGCCGAGCCCGTGTCACTACCGCAACGCGGTGGTGTGGCTTCCCACTAACCCAGCACTAAATCGCACTAGCGCGCGCCGAGACCAATTCGTTAGCCAGCACACCCAGCCCTAATCCGACGGATAGTCGCTGGTAGTGGTACGGTTCGCTGCTGTGGCTGTGAAGTTTGGCGACGAGGACGTCCCCTACGGGGGGACGCCCGTCGCACGGCACCGCCGCAGATCCTCTGCAGCGAATCGCACCGCGTTTGCCTCTTCCACCGGTGCCGGCCCCGAATTGAACCGGCGTAAGTTCCTCGGGTCGCTCGCCGCGGCCACCGTTGCCGGCGTCGGCGTCGCGAGGCTGATCGTCGACCCGCAACCGCGGACAATTGCCCAGGCGCCGTCGGCCACCGTGGCCGCCTCCGGTCCAACCGCCCCTGCATCGTTGTTACCGCCCCCGCCCCTGAGTGCCCGGATCCCGCTGCCCGGCGGCGGATCGCTGAGCACCATCCCCGGCGACGGTGACCTGCTCGCGCTCACCCTCGACGACGGTGTCAACAGCGACGTGGTGCGCGCCTACATACAGTTCGCCAAGGACACCGGCGCCCGAATGACGTTTTTCATCAACGGGATCTACGACGCTTGGACCGACCACCGGGCACTGCTGCGACCGCTGGTGGATTCCGGGCAGATCCAACTCGGCAATCACACCTGGTCGCATCCGGATTTGACGACGCTGCCGGCAAGCGAGATCTCCCAAGAGCTCAGCCGCAATGACGAGTTTCTGAAGAAGAACTACGGTATCGGCGCCAAGCCCTACTATCGGCCGCCGTATGCAAAGCACAACGCCAGCGTCGATGCTGTGGCGGAGTACCACGGCTACCAGGTACCGACCTTATGGTCGGGCTCGTTGTCTGACTACACGCAGATCACCGAGGAATACATCGTGAAGATGGCCGATC
>PLSK01000242.1:0-2713 GCA_003165155.1 Mycobacterium sp.
GTCCGGAATCGGGTGCAGGGACTGCATTGCTCACACGTCAACTCTACGGACCTGGCACGCGGCCAATTACCTCCCGGCGAGTGTGAAACCAGTTTCACGTTCACCAACGAGCGTGAAACCACCTTCACGCTCGCGGCTAGAATTCGCCCCCATGACTGGTGTCGTTGTCACGCTGGACGGCGAGGTACATCCACCGGGAACGGCGTTGCTGCACGCAGATGATCTCGCCGCGCTTCGCGGCGATGGTGCCTTCGAGACGTTGTTGATCCGTGACGGCGGTGCTTGCCTGGTCGAGTTGCATCTGAACCGGCTCAGGCAGTCGGCCAAATCAATGGATCTGCCCGAGCCGGACCTTCCGAGTTGGCGGCACGCGATCGACGTGGCCACGCGGCAGTGGGCACACGGCAGCGATGGCGAGGCGGCATTGCGACTGATTTACAGCCGAGGTCGTGAGAGCGGGTCGGCGCCAACCGCGTACGTGATGGTCAACGCCGTCCCGGAACGAGTGGTCGCGGCGCGGCGCGACGGGGTGTCGGCGGTGACGCTCGACCGCGGGTTGCCCGCCACCGGTATTGACGCGATGCCGTGGCTGCTGGCTGGCGCGAAAACACTGTCTTACGCGGTCAACATGGCCGTCTTGCGTCATGCCGCCCGGCAGGGCGCTGATGATGTGATCTTCGTCAGCACGGACGGTTACATTCTGGAAGGTCCGCGCTCGACGGTCGTGATCGCCACCGAATCCGAAGGGGCCGAGGGCAATCCGTGCCTGCTGACGCCGCCGCCGTGGTATCCGATCTTGCGTGGCACCACGCAGCAGGCCCTCTTCGAGATGGCTCGTGCCAAGGGGTACGACTGCGACTTTCGCGCCCTGCGAGTAGCGGACCTGCAGGCTGCCCAGGGGATCTGGTTGATCTCCAGCATGACCCTGGCTGCGCGCGTGCACACGCTCGACGGTCGGCGGCTGCCGGGGTCTCCGAAGGCCCTTGAACTGGCCGCCGCATTCGCCGCACTGGTCGACGCGGCTATCGTTAGCGACCGCTGAGACATTCAAATCTGTTGTCGGCTTGCGGAATGGCGGGTACGGTCGGGCGTACACAAGGAAGGAGGTGGTCTGCGAAATTGATAGCTTCATGGACATGTGAGGTGGCTGCACGCTAGCTGCATTTGGCTCGGATAAGAGCTAGCGATTCACACGCGCGCTGGCGAATTCCCCGCAGCCACCCGGCCCCCGAGCTCCCGGTCTGTCCAACCAGGAACCTTGCTCGGGGGCCGCTCCATGTCCAGCCCCACTAACCGGCGAATCGAGACAGCCGAGCCGACAGATGCGGCACCAGCCCTCCGTCGGCGTCCACCCGTTCCTCGACGTAGGCCAGGTCGCCGCCCTCGACGATGCCGTACAGCCTTTTGGCGCCCCCCACCAGCATGCCGGTCCGACTGCGGGCCAGCGCATCTGTCACCAACTCCCACGACGACTGGGTGAGCGGCCGTCCGTAGAACAGTTCGACGTAACCGGCCGAATTGGCCAACAGCAACTCGATCGCCTGGGACTCGCTTGGGTCGTCGTCGGGATCGCTGAAAAATCGCCAAAAGCCAGTCTCGCGCAGGCCTGGTTCCTGGTAACCGCCCGTCGCGTCAAGGCGCCAGGAGCGGGCTTCCCAGTTCAGATAATCGCCGCCGTCGTGCGAGACCACGATCTGCTGGCCGAACCGGTAGTCGCCGTCAGGTCCGCGGCCCTCGCCTTCCCCGCGCCACACGCCCACCAGCGGCAGCAGCGCCAGCAGCGCATCGTTGAGATTGGCGCCTTCGCGCAGGTTCGCGGTGTCGGCGGGAACCGGCAAATCGTCGAAGGTCGGGATGTTGCGGGCCGCGGTCGCCTTGGCGCGCTCGGCGGCGGCAGCCACAGAGTGGTCGCCCAAGTCGTCGTGACCGGCCAGTCCGGGGTCCTCTTCGAAACTCACGACTCGTCAGTGATGAGCCGGTAGAGGGTATAGAGCGCGAACCACGAGATGAGGACCGTCATCCCGACCAGGATGATCTCGAAGAAGAGCACCACGGGTGCGAGTCTATTCGCCTCGACCCGTCAGCGCGGCTTGCGGGGACCTACCGCCCGCGCTTGTCTCGCCCGTCAAGCGATCTTGATGTCCACCTCGTGGATGCCCGCGCCCGACGGCGCCACCACGGCGTCACCGTTTCCGGCCTCGGACAAGGCGCGCAGCGTCCAGGATCCGGGGGCGGCGAAGAACCGGAAGTCACCAGTGGCCGATGCGACCACCTCGGCGGTGAACTCGTCGGAGGAGTCCAGCAGGCGGACAAACGCGCCACCCACGACTTGGCCGTCGTGGTCCACGACGCGCCCGGTGATCACCGTTTCCTTCTCTAGATCGACGCTGGCGGGCAACGTCAAACCTTGCTTCGGTGCAGAGCACATATCAGCTTCCCAACTCGATTGGGGCACCCACGAGGGAGCCGTATTCCGTCCAACTGCCGTCGTAGTTCTTGACGTTTCGATGCCCGAGTAATTCCTGCAAAACGAACCAGGTGTGCGACGAGCGTTCCCCGATTCGGCAGTAGGCAATCGTTTCCTTCGTGCCGTCCAGGCCGGCCGCGGCGTACAACTTGGCCAATTCCTCGTCGGACTTGAAGGTGCCGTCCTCATTGGCGGCTTTGCTCCACGGCACGTTGATGGCGCCGGGGACGTGTCCGGGCCGCTGGC
>PLSK01000242.1:2719-3467 GCA_003165155.1 Mycobacterium sp.
GACAGCGGGCGGCCGTCGAGTTCCCACTTCTTGCGGCCGCCGTCGAGCAGCTTGACCTTGTCGTGGCCGTACAGCTTGAAATACCAATACGCATAGGCGGCAAACCAGTTGTTGTTGCCCCCGTAGAGGATCACGGTGTCGTCGTTGGCGATGCCGCGGTCGCTGAGCAGCTTGGAAAACTGCTGAGCGTCAACGAAGTCGCGCTTGACCGCGTCCTGCAAGTCGGTGCGCCAGTCCAGCTTGACCGCGCCGGCGATNNGACGTCAGAGCGTGCCATGGTGGAGATCCTTTCGATTGCTATGTGGTGAACGGGTGCTCATCGGCCGCTAGGCCGGATGCGGGTTGCGCCGGAAGCGGGCGACGAGCGGGTAGAGCTGGCAGCCGAGGCAGATGCCGAAGGCCGCATTCAAAAAGGCCGCGACGATTGCGAAAGCGGTGGCGATGACGCCCACCCACAATCCCAGCGTGGTCCCGCCGGCGGCGAATCCAGCCGCGCCGGACACCGTGAAGATCAGGCCGACCAGTTGGGCGAACTTCAGCGGTGCCACGGGTTCGCGTTCTTTGACCGGCCCGAGCCGCGGTGCTACCAGCTTGGCGAACACCCGCCCATACGGGTGCCGGCGTGGCCCACCGATTGCGCCGATCGCGAATACCAGGGCCTGCAGGCCCAGCACAATCGCGGCGGCCAGCGGATTTATCGGCGAAACGATCAGCGCGACCACGAGGACCGCGAGGGTAATCCAGGCGG
>PLSK01000280.1:0-31111 GCA_003165155.1 Mycobacterium sp.
GGCGGAAAGGCGTTGAAGTTCTACGCATCGGTGCGTCTGGATGTGCGCCGGATCGAGACGCTCAAGGACGGGACCGATGCGGTCGGCAACCGCACCCGGGTCAAGGTTGTCAAAAACAAGGTAGCGCCGCCGTTCAAGCAGGCCGAGTTCGACATTCTCTACGGCAAGGGCATCAGCAGGGAGGGTTCGCTGATCGATATGGGCGTGGATCAGGGCTTCATAAAGAAGTCCGGTTCCTGGTTCACCTACGAGGGCGAACAACTCGGCCAAGGTAAGGAGAACGCCCGCAACTTCTTGATGGAGAACGCCGATGCGGCTAACGAGATCGAGAAGAAGATCAAGGAAAAGCTTGGCATTGGCGCGGTTGTGACCGATGACGACGTCCTGCCCACCCCCGTCGACTTCTGAGCCATCCCGCGAAGAGCAGGCGCGGGCGTTATGCCTGCGCCTGCTCACCGCGAGGGCCCGAACCCGGGCCGAGTTATCCGCTCAGCTGGTCAAACGCGGATACCCCGACGACGTCCGGGCCGTGGTGCTCGACCGGCTGGCCAGCGTCGGGTTGATTGACGACGCGGAGTTCGCCGAGCAATGGGTCGAGTCCCGCCGGTCTAGCGCTGGAAAAGGCAAGCGGGCCTTGGCTGCCGAGCTGCACACCAAGGGTGTCGACAACGATGTCATCACCACGGTGCTGGCCGGGATCGACGCCGGCGCCGAGCGGGACCGCGCCGAACAGCTGGTGCAGGCCAAACTCAGGCGTGAAAACCTCGACGGCGACCAGGCGCGAGTCGCCCGGCGGTTGGTGGCGATGCTGGCGCGACGCGGCTACGACCAGACCATGGCCTACAACGTCGTCAGTGTGCAGCTCAACCTGGAGCTGGATCGCCGCCGCACGTAGTGCCGGTCCGCCAATCAGTTAGCCGCCGTACCATGGCCGGGTGACTTCGATGGTGGCGCGCGACGCCGTGACCGGGGCGAGCCAGGATCGTTTCGCGACCCCGTCGGCGGCGGCCGCGCGTACCTATCAGGTCCGTACCTACGGATGTCAGATGAACGTCCACGATTCCGAGCGACTGGCCGGCCTGCTGGAAGCGGCCGGCTACCAGCGGGCCGCCGAGGGCACCGACGCCGATGTGGTGGTCTTCAACACCTGCGCCGTGCGGGAGAACGCCGACAACAAGCTGTACGGCAACGTCAGCCACCTGGCCCCGCGCAAGCGCGCCAATCCCGACATGCAGATCGCGGTCGGTGGCTGCCTGGCCCAGAAAGACCGGGACGCGGTGCTGCGCAAGGCGCCGTTGGTCGATGTCGTCTTCGGCACGCACAACATCGGATCGCTGCCCACGCTGCTCGAACGCGCCCGGCACAACAAGGTTGCCCAGGTGGAAATCGCCGAATCGTTGCAGCAGTTTCCGTCCTCGCTGCCGAGCGCGCGCGAATCCGCATACGCCGCGTGGGTTTCCATCTCCGTCGGGTGCAACAACAGCTGCACCTTCTGCATCGTCCCGTCGCTGCGGGGTAAGGAGGTCGACCGCAGTCCGGCCGACATCCTGGCCGAAGTCGAGTCGCTGGTCGACGACGGTGTGCTCGAAGTCACCTTGCTGGGGCAGAACGTCAATGCCTACGGCGTGTCCTTCGCCGACCCGTCGCTTCCCCGCGATCGCGGCGCCTTCGCCGATCTGCTGCGGGCCTGCGGACGTATCGATGGCCTGGAACGCGTGCGCTTCACCTCGCCGCATCCGGCCGAGTTCACCGACGATGTCATCGAGGCGATGGCGCAGACACCGAACGCGTGCCCGGCCTTGCACATGCCGCTGCAGTCCGGATCCGACCGCGTGCTGCGCGCGATGCGGCGCTCCTACCGGGCCNNCCCGGCGAAACCGAGGAAGACTTCGCCGCCACCCTGGACGTGGTGCGGCAAGCCCGGTTCGCGGCCGCCTATACCTTCCAGTACTCCAAGCGGCCCGGCACCCCGGCCGCCGAGCTCGATGGGCAGCTGCCGAAAGCGGTTGTGCAAGAGCGCTATGACCGGCTGGTCGAGCTGCAGGAGCAGATCTCGTGGGACGGCAATCGGGCGCTCATCGGGCAGACTGTAGAACTGCTGGTTGCCGCCGGCGAAGGGCGCAAGGACACCCGCATGGCACGCATGACCGGGCGGGCACGCGACGGCCGGTTGGTGCACTTCACCGCGGATGAACAGGTGCGTCCCGGTGACGTCATCACCGCGGCGGTCACCGCGGCTGCGCCGCACCATCTCATCGCGGACGCCGGCATTGCCAGCCATCGCCGCACGCGCGCCGGCGATGCGCACGTAGCGCAGCGGCGCCCGCGCGGTGTCGGGCTTGGGATGCCCGGTGTCGGACGGTCCGCCGGGTCGGCCGAACCGCTCGGGTGTGCCCAATGACGGCAGAACATCCGGACCTCGACGCTTTGCGCGCCGAGATCGAGGCCGCGGAACGCCGCATAGCCCGCGAGATCGACCCTGGACCAAGGGGTTTCGTAGTTGCCATTCTGATATTCGTGTTGCTGGGATCGTTCATCCTGCCGCACACCGGCGGTGTCCGGGGCTGGGACGTGCTGTTCGGCACACACGGCGCGGGCGCGGCCGCGCTGGCTCTACCCTCACGGGTGTTCACGTGGTTGGCGCTGGTGTTCGGTGTCGGTTTCTCGATGCTGGCGTTGATAACCCGGCGCTGGGCGCTGGCCTGGGTCGCGCTCGCGGGGACATCGATTGGCAGCGTCGCCGGTCTGTTGGCTATCTGGACGCGCCAGACCGTGGCCGCCGGTCATCCAGGCCCCGGGGTGGGGCTGATCGTCGCGTGGATCACCGTCATCTTGTTGACATTTCACTGGGCCCGCGTGGTGTGGTCGCGCACGATCGTGCAGCTTGCCGCCGAGGAGCAACGGCGCCGAGTCGTTGCTCAGCAGCAGTCCAGAACGCTGCTGGAAAGCCTGCAAAGCCTCGACAGTCCCGAGCCCGGGACATCTCCGGACGCCGGGGGCGGCCGCTAAGACCTGCGAGTCAGCGCCTTGGCGGCGGTATCAGCCCACTGCCGCCACTGCTCAGCGTTGGCTTTGGCCTCCTCGGCTTCCTTGGTCCGGCCGGCCGCCTCCGCCTTAGCCGCCTGCCGTTCGAACTGCTCTGCGCGGGTTCTGAACTGCTCGGCGCGGGCCTGTGCCTCGGGGTCGGACCGCTCCGTTTCGGCGGCGTCGCGCACCTTCTTTTCGATTGCGCGCAGTCGCCGCTCGAGTTCGGCGGACTGCTCGCGGGGCACTTTGCCGATCGCCTCCCACTTGTCGGCGATCGACCGCAGTGCCGCTTTGGCGGCGTCATGGTTGCTCGTATCGATCTTCTCCGCTTGGGCCAGCAGCGCTTCTTTGGCCCCCGCATTAGCGTTCAGCTCCGTGTCTTTTTCCGCCGTGACGGCATTGCGGGCCTTGAAGAACACGTCTTGGGCGGCTTTGAAGCGGTGCCACAGCGCGTCGTCGAGTTCCTTGCTTGCTCGTCCCACCGCTTTCCACTCGGTGAGCAGCTTCCGGAATTCCGCGCTGGTGTCCGTCCAGTCCGTCGAGTCGGACAGCTCTTCGGCCCGCTCGCACAGCCGTTCCTTCGCCTGCCGGATCCCGGATCGTTCCCGATCCAGCTCGGAGAAGTGGGACCCCCGCCGGCGGTTGAAGGTGTCCCGGGCCGCGGAATAGCGCTTCCACAGCGCCTCGTCGGTTTTACGGTCCAGGCCGGTGATGTTCTTCCATTCGTCGAGAATTACCCGCATCCGGTCGCCGGCGACCTTCCAGTGGGTGGAGTTGGCGGCCAAATCCTCGGCTTCGGCGGCGAGGGCTTCTTTTTGTGCGGTCTGGGCGGCCCGGTGCTCGTCGCGTCGCGACCGATCCGCCGCGATCATGGCGCCGGCTTGTTCGAGAAGGCCCGTCAAACGGCCCGCCAGCGCATCGATGTCGCCCAGCACGCATACCGTCGGCAACGTTTCGGCCAGCGCGGAGGCATTGGCTTTGATCTTGCGGGCATCGGTGGTCCCCGCGGTGAGCCGTTCCTCCATCAAGGTGATCTCGGTGCTCAAGTCATCGAATCGGCGGCCGAAGTGGGCAAACGCGGCATCCGGATCGCCGGCCTGCCACGAGCCAATGATGCGCTCGCCGGCCGCGCTGATCAGCCAGACGGTGCCGGCGGCGTCGACGCGACCGAAACGGTGCGGATCACTGCGCGGTGCTGTCACCTGGTGGGGGGAGGGTCCCGCCGTCGGCCGTGGACCGGGACGCGGTCCTGGACGTGGCACCGGCACCGAAACAGGTGGAGCCGGATCGTCGATTTTCTGCTCGTCAGCTGTCATGCGCTCGTCATCTACCCTTTGCACCTCCGCGCGGTCGATCACCGCGCACCCACCGCGCTTAGCGGCACCCTGCGGTCGAGCGGACTGGCACGGGCCAGGCTCCCTCAACCGGTTGAACAGTATTCAAGAGTATTCAAGCAGCTTGGCGGGCTGTGCGTGGCCACCTTCGCCGGTCTCTTCGGTGCTTACGCCGGCGGCTGCGTCAACGCGCCAAGTGGCTATCACCAGTGGTTTTCCGCATCTCCGCAGTTGATTGGCTCCCAGTCCGGTGGCAGTCCGGCTGCTTGGGCCGGATAACGAAACGATTCCACCATCAACCGACCCATATGGCGACGTCGCGCCGGCCGGTAACGTGGCTGAGGCCAGTGGTGCTGGTGTTACTCGTGTGGTTCGAAGGGGTGGTCACCGTGGCAGACGTGGACTTCGCGGCCTGCTGCACACCCGGCGGACCGCGGTGTACCTGTGCCACCATTGGAGACCGGTTCGCCGGTCCTATCGGGTGCATTCAGCCTGGCGCTCGCCTAACACAGCTCCCGCATAGGTTGGTGAACTTAAATATGGAGGATGTTCGCGCGCAGAACCGCTTCCTTCGAGGTGGGGCGGGCGTGGGGGCGCGCATCTGGCGGAAACGTCCACGAAACGGGAAGTGAACAGCCCGTCTAGTTAATGGTTCGCGGGGTCGGACGTTGGGGGAGGAGGTCGCAGATGACGAGAACGGATCTCGCGGTCGTCCTCGCGCTCCTGGCTGCCTTCGCATCCGCGGTCGGCAATGTGGTTCGCCAGCGCTCGGCGCAGGAGATCACCGACCGGGAGGTGGGACACCTCGAGCTATTCCGGTTGTCGCTGCGCGATACCCGGTGGTGGCTGGGTGCCGGAGGGGCGATCGCCAATTACGCGCTGCAGGCCGTGGCCCTGGCACTTGGATCGGTGGTGCTGGTGACCGCGTTGCAGGTCACGGCGCTGTTGTTCGCGCTGCCGATCTATGCGTATCTCACCAAGGTCCGGGTGACCGGCCGGGAGTGGGTCTGGGCGGTGTTGCTGGCTGCCGCGCTGGCGGTGGTCGTCACCGTCGGCGACCCGGATAGCGGGGCTTCGCGCGGATCGCTGACAACCTGGCTCGTGGTGGCACTGGTAATGGGTCCACCACTGGTCTTCTGCGTCCTGGGCGCAAGGTTCTGGACGGGCTCGGTGGCGGCGGTGCTGCTGGCGGTGGTCGCCGGTTCCTCGCTGGCGCTGTTCGCGGTGCTGACCAAAGCGGTGGTCGAGGTGGTCCGTGGCGGCGTCGTTGCGTTGCTGCTCGCCCCGGAGTTCTACTTCTGGCTGGCCGCGGCGCTGGCCGGAATGATCTTTCAGCAATCGTCTTACCGGGTGGGTTCGCTGAACGCTTCGTTGCCGACGTCGGTTGTCGCCAAACCTTTGATCGGTTCGGCGCTCGGCATGGTGGTGCTGGGCGAGACGTTCGACGCCAGCGGCCCCGAGCTTGTTGTGGTGGCGGTGGGCGTGGTGCTGGTGATTGTTGCGACCTTTGCGCTGGCTCGTGGTGAAGCCGAGAACGTGACGGAAGAGGCGATCGAAAGCGGCCGCATTCCCGTCATCACTGCTGCGGATGCAGCGGCATACCAGCGCAAGCGACGGGGGCGCCGACCGGGCGCGGCGACTAGGCCAGGCGGCCTGGCCAGGAGTCAGAGACGTTAGTTTGATGGCGTGTTGAGCACCATCGGGATCATGCCGTCCGCGCCGCTGCTGGTGCCCGAACTCGCGGGGGCGGCGGCCGCCGAAGTGGCGGACCTGGAAGCGGCGGTCCGCGAGGCGGCCGCCCTCTTGCCGCAACGCTGGATTGCGGTCGGCACGGGGTCTGAGGACTGCGTGCTGGACTCGAACGCCGTCGGCACCTTCGCCGGCTTCGGCGTGGACGTACCAGTGCGGCTGTCACCGCCGTGCGGCATCCCCCCTGAAGTATCCGCAGTATCCGAGTTGCCCCTCTGCGCGCTGATGGCCGGCTGGGTGCGCGGCCAAACCGAACCCGAGGCCACCGTGCAGGTCCGCGTCTACCGCGGCGACCATGCTGCCGACACCGCGCTGGCCTGCGGCCGCAAACTGCGTGCCGAGATCGATCTGCTGCCCGAACCCATTGGTGTGCTGATCATCGCCGACGGCGCCAACACCCTGACACCGGCCGCCCCGGGCGGCCATCACCCGGAGGACGCCGATGCCCAGCTGGTCCTCGACGACGCGCTGGCAACGGGCGGCGTCGCGGCGCTGACCCGGTTGCCCGAGCAGATCCGGGGCCGGGTGGCATTCCAGGTGCTGGCCGGCCTGACCGAGCCGGGCCCGCGGTCGGTCAAGGAGCTGTACCGGGCAGCGCCCTACGGTGTGGGTTACTTCGCCGGTGTCTGGCAGCCGTGAGGCCGCTGGCAATCATCGGCCCGACGGGCACCGGCAAGTCAGCGCTGGCGCTCGACGTGGCCGAACAACTCAGCGGTGCGGTTGGCGCGGAAATTGTGAATGCCGACGCGATGCAGCTCTACCGCGGTATGGATATCGGGACCGCCAAGCTGCCCGTCGAAGCACGCCGCGGCATCGCACACCATCAGCTCGACGTGCTGAACGTCACCGAGACCGCGACGGTCGCCCGCTATCAGCAGGCCGCCACCGCGGAAATCGAGGCGATCGCTGCACGGGGCGCCGTGCCAGTCGTAGTGGGCGGTTCAATGCTCTACGTCCAATCGCTGCTCGACGACTGGTCGTTTCCGGCCACCGATCCCGCGGTGCGGGCACGTTGGGAGCAGCGCCTCGCGGAGGTCGGGGTGGGCCAGCTGCATGACGAGCTGTCCCGCCGCGACCCCGCGGCCGCCGCGGCGATCCTGCCTAGCGATGGCCGGCGCACGGTGCGCGCGCTTGAGGTTGTCGAACTGACGGGGCAGCCGTTCGCCGCGTCCGCGCCACGCATAGGCCCCGCGCGGTGGGACACCACAATCGTCGGATTGGACTGCGAGACTGCGATTCTCGACGAGAGGCTGGTGCAGCGCACCGAGGCGATGTTCGATGCGGGGCTAGTCGACGAGGTAAGCGCGCTGTTGGATGAGGGACTGCGCGAGGGCGTCACCGCGTCACGCGCGCTGGGCTACGCTCAGGTGATCGCGGCTCTCGATGCCGGTGGGGAACCTCAGCGAATGCGTGAGGCGCAGGAGCAGACGTTCGTGGGCACCCGCCGATACGTGCGACGGCAACGGTCGTGGTTTCGCCGCGACCACCGCGTGCACTGGCTCGACGCAGGCCCAGCCGATCCAGAAAACCGAGCGCGCATCGTCGACGCCGCTTTGCAGGCGTGGCGGGAAGTACCCTGAACTGGTGATCTTCACATGATCTTCTCGAAGGGTCACGGCACCGAGAACGACTTCGTGCTGCTGCCCGACGTCGATGCCGAGCTGACGCTCAGCGCTGCGCGGGTGGCCGCGCTGTGTGATCGGCGCCGGGGATTGGGCGCCGACGGGGTGCTGCGGATTACCACCGCGGGCGCCGCCGTGCGGGCCGATGTGCTCGACCGCCTGCCCGACGGTGTCAGCGCGAATGACTGGTACATGGACTACCGCAACGCCGACGGGTCGACCGCGCAGATGTGCGGCAACGGCGTGCGGGTGTTCGCGCACTACCTGCGCGCCTCGGGCCTGGAATTCCGAGACGAGTTCGTCGTCGGATCGCTGGCCGGCCCGCGGTTGGTCACGCTGCACCAGGTCGATCAGACCTACGCCGACGTCACCGTCGACATGGGCAAGGCCAACCGGCTGGGCAGCGGGGGAGAAGCCTTCGAAGCAATCGTCGGCGGTCGGCGGTTCAGCGGCATTGCCATCGACGTCGGCAACCCGCACCTGGCGTGCGTGGATACTGGGCTGACTATCGAGGAGCTGGCGGCGCTGGATGTGGGGGCGCCCGTGCACTTCGACCGCGCGCAGTTTCCCGAAGGGGTCAATATCGAAGTCCTCACCGCGCCGGCGGGCGGAGTGGTCCGGATGCGAGTGCACGAGCGCGGGGTCGGTGAGACCCGGTCGTGCGGCACCGGAACGGTCGCGGCCGCGGTCGCCGCGCTGGCCAGTGCGGGTGCCGATACCGGAACGCTGACCGTGCGGGTGCCGGGCGGCGACGTCACCGTCACCGTCACCGACGCGACCAGCTTCTTGCGGGGGCCGTCGGTGCTGGTGGCCCGCGGCGAGCTCGCCGACGCTTGGTGGAGTACCCAAGGATGACGCGGAGCGCTCAGATTTGAGGCGGCACCGGATTATTCGGCTGCGCGGCCGGTCGCAACGTGCCACTATCGGATACAGGCCATGACATATCCAGAATCGCCCGACACGGGCTTCCCAGATCCTGTTGCCTCTCGCGACGCAGTACCGAGCACCGGCGAACTCGCGCTCGACGACCGGGCGGCACTGCGCCGGGTCGCCGGGCTGTCGACCGAGCTTGCCGACGTCTCCGAGGTCGAGTACCGCCAGCTACGGCTGGAACGAGTGGTCCTGGTGGGGGTGTGGACCGAAGGCACTGCCGCCGACAACCAGGCCAGCATGGCCGAGTTGGCTGCCCTGGCCGAAACCGCCGGTTCGCAGGTGCTCGAAGGCCTCATCCAGCGCCGTGACCGGCCGGATCCGTCGACCTACATCGGCTCGGGCAAGGCGGCCGAGCTTCGTGACGTGGTAGTGGCGACGGGCGCCGACACCGTCATCTGCGACGGTGAACTGTCCCCGGCGCAGCTGAACGCGCTGGAAAAGGCCGTGAAGGTGAAGGTCATCGACCGCACGGCGCTGATCCTGGACATCTTCGCCCAGCACGCCACCAGCCGGGAAGGCAAAGCGCAGGTGTCGCTGGCCCAGATGCAGTACATGCTGCCGCGACTGCGTGGCTGGGGCGAGTCGATGTCCCGGCAGGCCGGTGGCCGCGCTGGCGGCAGCGGCGGCGGGGTGGGCACCCGTGGTCCGGGTGAAACCAAGATCGAAACCGACCGGCGCCGCATCCGCGAGCGGATGTCGAAGCTACGCCGCGAGATCAAAGGGATGAAACAGGCCCGCGACACCCAGCGCACCCGTCGGCTGGCCAGCGACATGCCGTCAATCGCCATCGTCGGCTACACCAACGCCGGCAAGTCCAGCTTGCTCAACGCGCTGACCGGGGCGGGGGTGCTGGTGCAGGACGCGCTGTTCGCCACCCTGGAACCGACGACCCGCCGCGCGGAGCTGGAAGACGGTCGGCCCGTCGTGCTCACCGACACCGTCGGCTTCGTCCGGCATCTGCCCACCCAGCTGGTCGAGGCGTTCCGCTCCACGCTGGAAGAGGTCGTCGACGCCGACCTGTTGGTGCACGTCGTCGACGGCTCTGACGTCAGCCCGCTGGGCCAGATCAACGCGGTCCGGCAAGTGATCTCGGAGGTCATCTCCGAGCACGGCGCGGATCGGGCCCCGGAGTTGCTGGTGGTCAACAAGATCGACGCCGCAAGCGATCTGGCGCTGGCCAAGCTCCGCCACGTGCTGCCCGGCGCCGTATTCGTCTCGGCACGCACCGGCGATGGCATCGACGCATTGCGGCGGCGGATTGCCGAGCTTGCGGCGCCCACTGATGCCGCGGTGGATGTGGTGATTCCGTACAGCCGCGGCGACCTGGTGTCTCGCGTGCACGCCGATGGGCGGGTGCAACAGGCGGAGCACACCTCTGAGGGAACCCGGATCAGGGCCCGGGTTCCGGTGGCGCTGGCCGCCAGCCTGCGCGAGTTCGGCACTCCCTAGTCGATTGCCTACCAACCGTTGGGTTGGTATATCTTGGGCGGGCAGAGAAATCATTCGCCGGATCGCCGGAGGTCGTACCCCCCATGAGCAGTGCCGTCAAATACCAGCGCACTCTTTTCGAGCCCGAGCATGATTTGTTCCGCGAGTCCTACCGGGGCTTCCTGGACCGCCATGTCGCGCCGCATCACGACGAATGGGAAAAGGCGAAGATCGTCGACCGCGGCGTGTGGCTCGAAGCCGGCAAACAGGGCTTCCTCGGCATGGCCGTTCCCGAGGAGTACGGCGGCGGCGGAAACCCGGATTTCCGGTACAACACGATCATCACCGAAGAAACCACGGCCGGGCGTTACAGCGGGATCGGTTTCGGCTTGCATAACGACATCGTGGCGCCGTACCTGCTGGACCTGGCGAACGAAGAGCAGAAGCAGCGCTGGCTGCCGGGGTTCTGCACTGGGGAACTGATCACCGCGATCGCGATGACCGAGCCGGGAACCGGCAGCGACCTGCAAGGCATCAAGACTCGCGCAGTCAAACAGGGTGATCACTACGTGCTCAACGGATCAAAGACGTTCATCACCAACGGCATCAACTCCGACCTGGTGATCGTGGTGGCGCAGACCGATCCCGACAAGGGCGCGCAGGGCTTTTCGCTGCTCGTTGTCGAACGCGGGATGGAAGGCTTCGAACGCGGCCGCCATCTGGACAAGATCGGACTGGACGCGCAGGACACCGCCGAATTGTCGTTCACCGACGTCAAGGTTCCAGTCGAAAACCTGCTTGGCGAAGAGGGCAGAGGGTTCATTTACCTGATGCAGAACCTGCCACAGGAACGCATCGGTATCGCCATTATGGCCGCCGCTGCCATGGAGCACGTGCTCGAAATGACCGTGCAATACACCAAGGAGCGCAAAGCCTTTGGCAAGCCCATCGGCAGCTTCCAGAACACCCGTTTCGTACTGGCCGAACTGTCGACAGAGGCCACCGCGGTGCGCATTATGGTCGACGAGTTCATCCGATTGCACCTCGAGAAGAAGCTGACGGCCGAACAGGCCGCAATGGCCAAGTGGTACTCGACGGAGAAGCAGGTGCACCTGATCGACCGCTGTCTGCAGCTGCACGGCGGGTACGGCTACATGCGCGAATACCCGGTCGCCCGCGCCTACCTCGATGCGCGGGTGCAGACGATCTACGGTGGAACAACCGAGATCATGAAAGAGATCATCGGGCGCAGCCTGGGTGTCTAGGTCGCGTGATAGTGGCCCTTTTGGCCGCTGAGCGGAATGCGGCCTGTCCAGGCTGCGTAAACAATATCGCTAACCATTGAAATGACCGGAATGGCCGAATTGTCGGGTAGATCACTTACCGGCTGATGCCCTCGAGTAGCGTCATCGCATGTATTCCGCGCAAGTCAACGGCTGCAGACACGCCGTGGTCGGCGGCGCGGTAACTCGAGCTTCGAGGGGCCGGCCGACTGATTGGTCGCGATACGGGTCTGACTTGGCAACATTTCGACATCGGCACGGTATCCGTTTTCGCACTATTCGCGAAATCACTTCGCAATTATCGTTGGTTAGCGCAAAGTTATGCGAGCCCGGCGATAATCGGGACCGTAAAGGGGTAACTGCCCCTTGGATGCGGTACTACCCGCTGGCTGGGTCTGGCTGGGAGGCTTGGTGAACGGGCAGGGAGGTCAATTGCGCGGGCTTGTCGGGCGAGCGCTGGTCAGCTTGGCGACCACGATGATGGCCGCCGCATTGCTGGCCCCCGCCGCTTTTGCGTCTCCGATCGGCGACGCCGAGGCAGCCATCATGGCCGCGTGGGAGAAAGCCGGTGGTGACACCTCACCGCTCGGCGCCAGGAAAGGCGACGTCTACCCCGTCGCCGACGGATTCGCCCTGGCCTTCGACAGCGGCAAGATGTTCTACACCACGGCTACCGGCGCCAAATACGCTTTCGGGCCGGTCCTGGACAAATATGAGTCGCTGGGCGGTCCCGCCGGCAGCGACCTAGGGTTCCCGACCATCAACGAAGTTCCCGGCCTCGCGGGACCCGACAGCCGGGTGGCCACCTTTTCCGCCAGCGACAAGCCGGTGATTTTCTGGACACCCGATCACGGCGCGTTCGCAGTGCGCGGCGCGCTGAACGCCGCGTGGGACAGACTCGGCAGCTCGGGCGGCGTACTCGGTGCCCCAACAGCGGATGAAACCTACGACTCCGACGTTGTCTCTCAGAAATTCAGTGGCGGTCAGATCTCCTGGAACGCGAAAACCAAGGAGTTCACCACCAACCCTGCGGCGCTGGCCGACCAGCTGAAGGGCCTGCAGGTAACGATCGATCCCACCGTGGCCATCGGCATGGCGTGGCGTGCCGCCGGTGGCGCCAGCGGTCCGCTGGGCCTCAAGCAGGGTGCGCAGTATTCCATCGGCGGTGATGGGGTTGTTCAGGACTTCGCCGGCGGCAAGGTGTATTACAGCCCGGCCACCGGCGCGAGTGCCGTCGAGAGCGACATCCTGGCGAAGTACGAGTCGCTGGGCGGGCCGGTCGGCAGCGACCTCGGTTTCCCCGCAGCCAACGAGGCTGACGGCGGTATCGCACCTTCGAGCCGGATCGTCACGTTCTCGGCTGCCGACAAGCCGATGATCTTCTGGACCCCGGACCACGGCGCATTCGTCGTGCGCGGAGCTATGAAGGCCGCGTGGGACAAACTCCGCGGTCCCAGCGGAAAGCTCGGCGCACCGGTTGGCGATCAGGCCGTCGACGGCGACGTGGTTTCGCAGAAGTTCACCGGCGGCAAGATCTCGTGGAATCGCGCGAAAAACTCATTCACCACTGACCCGGCCAACCTGGCGCCGTTGCTGTCCGGCCTGCAGGTGCCAGGGCAGAACCAGCCGAGTACTTCAGCGATGCCCGCGCATGCCAAGGAGTTCGCGTGGCATTGGTGGTACCTGTTGGCCATCATTCCGCTGCTGGTGCTGGTCGCGTTGCTGGGGTTCGTGGCGTTCGGGTGGCGCCGCCGTCGTCGCGCCGCCCGTGGCTTAGACCGTGAGGATGGCCGTGAGGACGGCGCCTACAACCCTGATCGCGACGTGGACGGTGGCTACGAGCTGGCAGCCGACGGGCGCTGGGTACATGACGACGCCGAGTCCGCGGCCAGAATCAGCTGGTCGCGAGCTGGGGTCGACGACGGCGCGCCTGAGGATTTCGGGCTCGACGATGAAGACCCCGACGCGGTCGACACCACAACGATTCCCGTTGTGTCAGAGCACGATCTTGCCGAGGCCGGTGCCGCTGCGGATGGCATTTACCCAGACCAGGACTACGGGGACGACGACTATCCGGACGACGGCTATCCGGACGAGGATTATCGGGATGTGGCTGTCCCGCGAACTCCTCCGGATGCGGGCTACGCGGAGGGTGCGGACGCCCCCTATCGGGATCTCGCTGTTCCTCACACCGCCCCGGATCCGGACGCATTTGCTTCCGATAGTGAGGCGAGAGCCGGACGGCACGCAGCCTTCGAGGCTGACGATGCTGCGGAATTTGCAAACGCGGAGCCAGTCCCGGCCCGGCGCCCGACGATCCACCCGCCGCTGGACGACCCATACCAGGCGCCTGACGGATATCCGATCAAGGCCAGTGCCCGCTTTGGTTTGTATTACACGCCCAGCAGCGTGCTCTACGACGACACAATCGCGGAATTCTGGTTGTCCAGCGAAGAAGTCGCGCGAGCCAACGGTTTCATCAAGGCCGACTGAGGCGCCCGGCGCTAGACCTTGCGAATCACCGTGACGATCTTGCCGAGCACGGTCGCGTCGTTGCCGGGGATAGGGTCGTACGCCGGGTTGTGCGGCATCAACCACACTTGACCGCCCGCGCGTTTGAACGTCTTCACCGTGGCCTCACCGTCAAGCATGGCCGCGACGATGTCGCCGTTGTCGGCGACGTTCTGTTGCCGCACAACGACCCAGTCGCCGTCGCAGATCGCGGCCTCGACCATCGAGTCGCCGACCACCTTGAGCAGGAACAACGTGCCTTCGCCCACCAACTCGCGAGGCAGCGGGAAGATGTCTTCGACAGCTTGTTCGGCAAGGATCGGTCCACCGGCCGCGATGCGCCCCAGGACCGGAACATACGTCGGCTGTGGCAGGGCGTCCGAGCCTGCGACATCAGTCACGGGTGCGGCTGCGGCCACGTCGTCCGCGCTGCGGACGTCGACGGCTCGAGGACGGTTCGCGTCACGGCGCAGGTACCCCTTGCGCTCGAGGGTGCGCAGCTGGTGAGCCACCGAAGATGTCGACGTAAGACCGACGGCGTCGCCGATTTCCCGAATGCTTGGGGGATATCCCCTGCTCGTGACCGAGGCGCGGATGACGTCCAAGATGGTGCGCTGCCGCTCGGTAAGCGATGACTTCACGGAATGCAAGCCTCCGCCCGCGGTAGCGGATGAGGTGTCGTTGCTGTCGCTCATGGCACTGAATGTAGCCGCCCGCGACCCGATAATCAAACATGTGTTCGACAGGCGTGTCGCGCTGAGTCAATACGGGTGAATCACAAATGTGTAACTCGCGCGGACACCGGGTATTTGTCCTTCATGATGCTCCCTGTCAGGGGTAAGGACTGACGAACCTTGTCGGTGGTGTGCTCTAGCGTCTTGATCGTGCGACACGCTTCGCTCAAATGTTCGTACTTCGAACACACAGGCGATAGCATCGAACACACGAGCGAGAATTAGTCGACCGGAGGAACGCTCATGACAATCATTCACACAGTCTCGCCGCGCACCGGCGGCAATATCTACGTCGGGCGCCCGATCAACGTGCCGGACCACGCGCTGCGCGGCAGCCGCGACAGTCTGGCCCGGTCTCGCAGGCCTGGTCCGACGCGGCCGGCCGGAGCGCCACCGCGGTACCGCGGCACCGGTGTCGCGATGTCGGTCGCTCCGCATGGCAGGCGCCCGGTCACGATCGCGACGACGGTTGGGCTGGCCCTGCTCGCGGGGATAATCACTCTCTGGCTCGGCATGGTTGCCCATCTCGGGCAGGCGGCCAACGGTGACCCAGCCGTCGCCTCGGCTGCGCACGTGCCCGACACCCTCGCCGTGGTGCGGGTCGAACCGGGGGAATCCCTGCAGGACGTGGCCGCGCGGGTGGCGCCTGACGCGCCCGCGCCCCAGGTGGTCCAGCGCATCCGCGAACTCAACGACCTGGGCTCGCCAGCACTTGTCGCAGGCCAGACCCTGATCGCGCCGATCGGCTGATGGACGCCGGTGAATTCCGAAAGCCGCTCTACGTCAAGGCTCCTCGGTTGGCCAGGTGATGTGCGCACTCGGAATCCCGTCAGTATTGGCCTCGCGGGAGAGCGCGCAGGTAGTCTCAGGGTGGTTTGCGAAACCTGGGCGTCAGCGCGGCGAAGGAGCGGTCATGCACTGTCCGTTCTGCCGGCATCCGGATTCCCGGGTGATTGATTCCCGGGAAACCGATGAAGGCCAGGCTATCCGGCGCCGCCGGTCGTGCCCTGAGTGTGGGCGGCGGTTCAGCACCGTGGAAACCGCAGTCCTGGCCGTGGTCAAGCGCAGTGGTGTGACTGAGCCTTTCAGCAGGGAAAAGGTCATCAAGGGTGTTCGTCGGGCATGCCAGGGTCGCCAGGTAGACGAGGATGCGCTAAACCTGTTGGCCCAGCAAGTGGAAGACGTCGTGCGTGCCGCCGGGTCGCCCGAGGTACCCAGTAACGAGGTCGGTCTGGCCATCCTTGGGCCATTGCGTGACCTCGACGAGGTGGCATATCTGCGGTTTGCGTCGGTATACCGATCCTTTTCTTCGGCGGACGATTTCGAGCGCGAAATCGAGGCGCTTCGCGCACACCGCAACGTACCCACCCGGAACTGACGGAGCGGATCACGAACCCCGACCTGCACCCAAACCTCGAAGCGCTGGCGCCAATGCTTGGCAGCTGGGCCGGTCGGGGTGCGGGCAAGTATCCGACGATTCAGCCCTTCGAATATCTCGAGGAAGTCGTCTTCTCGCATGTGGGCAAACCATTTCTGGCCTATGCGCAGAAGACTCGCGCGGCAGCCGACGGCAAGCCGTTGCACGCCGAGACGGGGTACCTTCGCGTGCCGCGACCGGGTCACGTCGAACTGGTGCTGGCCCACCCGAACGGCATTACCGAGATCGAGGTCGGCACGTATTCGGTGACCGGCGACGTCATCGAACTCGAGATGTCGGCCACCGCGATCGGATTGGCCCCCACCGCCAAAGAGGTTACCGCGCTAGGTCGTTCCTTTCGCATCGACGGCGACGAGCTTTCCTACTCGGTGAGGATGGGCGCGGTCGGCCAGTCACTGCAGGATCATCTGGCCGCGGTGTTGCAGCGGAGGCCATAGAAAAACATCGCCGCAGCCGTAACCCCTCAGGACTCCAAGCGGTTTCAATCATGGGTGGCTCAGGTAGCGCTGCGTTCGTCGGCGCCCATGGCGTTGAGGACTGCGACGCGGGTGTCGGCCGAGCCCGTGACCGATTCCTCGCCGCCGCCGGCGCGGAGCAGTCCGCGGAGCGCGGCCTGATCGTATTCGGAAGGCTTAGTGGTGTCGATGAACTGCTGGACGACGTCGATAAAGCGGGCCGGGTCGTCGTGGAAGGGAAAGTGGCCGGCGCCCTCGAAGATCTCCAGCCGGGAGCCCGGCATCGCGGCATGCGCCATCAAAGCGTGCTGGACGGGCACAACCACGTCCTTCGTGCCCCAGATGATCTGCACCGGGATAGCTTCGGTCAAATAACACCGGTCCAGCATGGTGACGATCTGCCCGCGCCAGTCCACCACAGCGCGAAGCGTGCGACTGAACGCCGCAGAGGCCGTCGGTTCCGGTAGGTCGTCCAATATCCGCAACACATTTGACAGGTCGCTGCCCAGGCCGGTCGTCCCAAGGGCCATGCCCGCCAGCCGTCCGGCCACATGAAGTGCGGGCCGAACCAGGGGGAGCCGCAGCAACGCCAGCGCCTCGCTGCCCATCGGCAACGAGGCACAGCGCAGTGCGACGTTGACGTCCTTGGTAACGCCGCCCGCGCTCACGAGGATCAGCCGCTCGACGAGCTGCGGGAACTGGTAGGTGAATTGCATCGCCACCCCGCCGCCGAGGGAATGACCCACGATCGTCGCTCGCTCGATGTCGAGCACGCTGAGCAGGTCGCGCATCCCGTTGGCGTATGCCGCAACCGAGTAGTCGGCGCGTGGCTTGTCGGATCGCCCGTGGCCCAGCAAGTCCGGGGCGATTACCGTGTACCGCTGGGCGAGCTTGGCCTGCACGGTGTTCCAGGTGGTGGAGTTGTCGCCGATGCCGTGGATCAGCAGAATCGCCGGCCCCGAACCGGCGATCCGGAACGCCCGCTTGTAACCATGGATGGTGCGGAATTCCAGCGACGGGGTTGTCACTTCCCGAACGGGGCGAAGATTGCTCTTGCGTTTCCGCTCGGTCATCTCGCCAACCTCTTTGTCGGGCCGGGTCAAGCCGGATCGTCGTCGTCGAACTTCTTCTCGGCCTGCTGGGCGAGGAACCGCTCGAACTCTGCGCCAAGCTCGTCGCCGCTAGGTAGGTCCTCATCGCGATTTAGTAACGACCTGTTCTCCTGGGCATCGATGAACGCATCGTACTGGCGCTCGAGCGCAGCCACCACTTGAGCGACTTCCGCGCTTGCCTCGACCTGCTCGTCGATCTTGGTACGTATCTCTGCCGCCGCTTCGGACAGCGACGACAGCGGTAGCTCCAGCGACCCGGTCTTGGCCACCTGCTCCAGCAGCGCCTGGGCGGCGGCCGGGTAGTCGGTCTGGGTCAGGTAATGCGGAACGTGCACGGTGAATCCGACGACCTCATGTCCGTGCTGGGCCATTCGGTACTCGAGCAGATTGGACGCGCTGCCGGGGACCTGGATCTCGGTGATCCACGGCTGGAAATCGGCGATTAGTTCCCCGTTGTTGGAGTGTGCGGTCAGCGTGACCGGCCGCGTGTGCGGAACCGCCATGGGGACCGTGCCCAGGCCGATGGTCTGCCGCACATCCAGGCGCTCGGCCAGCAGCCGCACTGCGGTGATGAAACGCTCCCACTTCAGATCCGGCTCCATGCCGGCCAGCAGCAGAAACGGGGTGCCGACGCTGTCGCGCAGNNGCAATTCGTCGATCGCGAAGGAGGCTACCAGCTCGGTGTCCAGGGCCGCCTTCAGGTGGGCCGCGGCCAGCCGGATCGCATGACCGGCGTCGGAGAAACCTTCCAAAGCGTGCACCAACACCGGGCCGCGGCCGTCGGACGTCATCAACTGGGGCGCCGGGAATTCCAGCTCATACATGCCAGGCTGCCCTGGCTGGTAGTACGCGTCGTCTGGATCTTGATCGTGGGCCATCGGTTTGCCTCCTTTTCGGGAGCCTACAGAGTGCCGTTGCGAGTGAGTGATCTTTAGTGGTCACGCGACTCGCACCCCGTCTCGGGGTTGTTCCCCAGCTGGTTGGCTGGGTCCCTTCCGCGCTTCGCGGCCACCAGCCGGACGAGGTCCGGTCTTACGGTCGGCTCCACGCTTGACGGCGGCCCCGACTGGGCCGACGACGCTAACAGGTTCCTCGTAGCGTGCGAGGTTGATGGATGCGTTGTCATCACGCTGATGGCCCGCTGAGCAACGATTACATTGCCAGTATTCGGCCCAGCCGATGTCCTGCACATGCCCGCAAACGTGGCAGGCTTTCGATGACGGGAACCAGCGGTCAGCGACCACCAGCAGCGACCCGCACCAGCCCGTCTTATACGACAAATGCCGGCGCGGTGTGCCCAGGGCCGCATCGGAGAGACCGCGCCGCCTGGCGCGGGCACCCGAGAGACCCTTTTGCTGCAACATTCCTGCGGCGTCCAATCCTTCGACAACGATGCGGCCGTGGATTTTAGCCAACCGTGTTGTCAGGACATGCAGGTGATGAGTGCGGACATCGTTGACCCGGCGGTGCAGCCGGGACAGTTCAGTGGTGCGTTCCCGGTAGCGCCGCGAACCCTTCGTGCATCGGGAGCGGGCCCGGGACACGTGCCGCAACCCGCGCAGCGCAGTGTCGAGTGGACGCGGGTTCTCGACACGCTCGATCACCGTGCCATCCGCGGTCGCGACCGTGGCGAGCCGGCGCACCCCGACATCGACACCGACCCGCGACTCCGGTAGCGCGACGCTGGGCTGCTGGGGACGTTGAACCAGCACCCGCACACTGGCATCCAGGCGAGTGCCGTTGCGGCGAACCGAGATTGCCAGCACCCGTGCCCGACCGGCACGGATGAGGCGTTCGATGCGGCGGGTGTTCTCATGAACCCGGACGTTACCTACCACGGGCAGCGTGAGGTGCCTGCGGTCGGGCTCGACCCGCATCGCGCCGGTGGTGAAACAGACACGGTCGGCGTCGCGGCCTTTCTCCTTGAAGCGTGGGAAACCGACACGCTTGCCGGCACGCTTACCCGCCCGGGAACTCTGCCAGTTCCAGTACGCGTCCACTGCGCCAGTGATGCCGTCGGCGTAGGCCTCTTTCGAACACTCCGTCCACCACACTGCACCAGTCTCAGCGTTGACACACACGTCGTTCTTGACGGTGTTCCACCGTTTCCGTAGCACTTGCAGTGAGGGCTTCGCTGTCTCGATACCGGTAGCGTGCCAGGATTCGATATCGGCTTTCAGGGCGGCCACGGTCCAGTTGTATGCCTTGCGTCGCGCACCGAAATGCCTTGCCAGCGAACAGGCTTGATCCTCGGTCGGGTTCAGGGTGAACCGGAACGCTTGGACCGTCCAACCATCGGGAACCTCGAACTTGGCCATCACGCCGCCTGGCCGTCAGCAACGGCGGCATCGACCGCGCGTCTGGCACGGTTGGCCGCGGCACATTTTCCGTACAACCGTGCGCACATCGAGGCCAGGATCTCGGTCATATCCCGCACCAGATCGTCATCGACCTCAGCTGCGTCCACCACAACCAGCTCTCGCCCCTGCGCCGCCAATGCGGCCTGAACGTATTCCGAGCCGAACCGGCAGAACCGGTACCGATGTTCCACCACGATCCGGTGCACCGACGGATCACCCAGCAACGCAAGGAACTTGCGGCGGTGCCCGTTCAACGCAGACCCGACCTCGGTCACGACTTTGTCCACCGCAATCTGCTGGCCCGTGGCCCGCGCCGTCACCCGCGCCACCTGTCTGTCCAGATCAGCATTCTGATCAGCGGAGGACACCCGCGCATAGACCGCGCGCACGCAAGTAAGCCAGCCTGCATGGCCGGCTCTTCCACGAGAATCAGCCGTCCCACTCGTCTGGCGGGCATCGGCAAAAGTCCCGCGCGAAACCAGCGATACGCAGTAACTCGCGCCACGCCGTTGAGCTCAGCCCACGCCGCCAGATTCATACTTCTATTCCTACAGCGCACCACCGACATTGATGGGTGTTCATCCCGTCGGGATGATGAGCTGGCCTGTCCGTTGCCGCGCTTTACCCTTAACACGAATAGGAGCATCAACCACCGACCACTCAACCTGCAGCAGCTGGCAACCCTACGCGGCGACCCCCGAACCAGCGGGCACCTGAATTGAACACCTAGCGGCGCAGTGCCCTGCCATTGCAAACGCAATATCGCACGAACGTAATCCGCGCGGAACATGTCGGATATCGGGCGAATTTGGGGGTGGGCGCGCCGAGCCTGGTTTGACTCTTCTTGGCGCCGGCCCGTCAGGCATGATGGGGATCGATGCGCGTGTCGACGTTATTGCTCTGCCCGCTGATCGGCCTGGCGACGTTGCTGACGTCGTGCGATCGGCCGGGTCTTCATGCGGCGAATCCCAGTGTGTCCACGACGCGGATCAGCTATCCGGTACAGCGGCTCAGCGACCCCCTGCACGAGGCCGTAGCGGGTCCCGTGGATCCCGACCTGCGTGTGGGCGCGATCTTCCTGGACGGCGGCAACCAGCATGTATGCACGGGCGCGGTGGTGCATTCCGCGCGCGGCAATCTGGTGATGACCGCCGCGCACTGCCTGGCCAGAGCGTCTCAGATAGCCTTCGCTCCCGGTTTCGGCGGTGACGCGCCGCCCACCGATTTGTGGACGGCCGACGCGGTCTACCTTGATCCGCGCTGGATCGCCAATAAGGATCCGCGCGCCGACTACGCGATCGCGCGGGTCAACAGCGACCACGGCGGCACAGTCGAGTCGCACATCGGCTTAGCCCTGTCGCTGGGCATGGCACCGCCTTCCGGCAGTCGTGTCACCGTGGTGGGGTATCCGTCCGGCATCGGTGGGTCGCCCATCGGTTGTCAGGCCAGCACCGGGGTCACCGACACTGGCTTTCCCTCATTGGCCTGCGAAGGTCTGGTCGGCGGTACCAGCGGGGCGCCGTGGGTGAGCGGTACCACGGTGACCGGGCTGATCGGGGGGTTCGAAGGTGGTGGGTGTGCTGAGAACGTCTCGTACTCTGCGCCGTTCGATGAACACACTGCGCAGCTACTGACCCGCGCCGATGCCGGCGGCCCAGGCGACACGGTGCCGAACGACGTCGCGGCGGACCCCTGCTAGTTGCGGCTCGCCGGCCCTCCGGTCAGTGGCGGAACTGGCTGAGTGCGCGCACCTTGTTCATCACGTCGAGCGCGGCCACCTTGTAGGCCTCGGAGAATGTCGGGTAGTTGAAGATCGCGTCGACCAAGTACTCGACGCTGCCGCCGCATCCCATCACGGCCTGTCCGATGTGCACCAACTCGGTGGCGTTGGTGCCGAAGATGTGCACGCCGAGGATCCTGAGATCGTCGGTGGACACCAGCAGCTTGAGCATCCCGTAGGAGTCGCCGGCGATCGCGCCGCGGGCCAGCTCGCGGTACCGGGACACCCCCACCTCGTAGGGGATCGAGTTCTTCGTCAGTTCCACCTCGGTGGCGCCGACGTATGAGATTTCGGGGATCGAGTAGATGCCGATCGGCTGCAGGTCGGTGATGCCGTCGCACGCTTCCCCGAATGCGTGGTAAGCGGCCAGCCGCCCCTGTTCCATCGAGGTTGCGGCCAGTGCGGGGAAGCCGATGACATCGCCGACGGCGTAGATGTGCTCCACTTTGGTCCGGAACTTGTCGTCGACGAAGATCCGCCCACGACTCTCAGCCTCGAGGCCGGCATTCTGCAGGTCGAGCCGATCGGTCTGACCTTGGCGTCCCGCGGAGTACATCACCGTATCGGCGGGAATCTGCTTGCCGCTCGCCAACGTGGTGATGGTGCCGGAGGCGCCGACGTCGACCGCGGTCACTTCTTCGCCGAACCGGAAAGTGACCGCCAGGTCGCGCAGGTGGAATTTCAGCGCCTCGATGATCTCCGGGTCGACAAAGTCCAACATGTCGCTGCGCTTCTCCACGACGGTCACCTTGGTGCCCAACGCGGCGAACATCGAGGCGTATTCGATGCCGATGACACCTGCGCCCACCACGACCATCGACGCCGGCAGCGATTTTAGGTCGAGGATCCCGTCGGAGTCGAGCACCCTGTCGTCGTCGAACTCGACCCCGGACGGGCGCGCCGGCGTGGTGCCGGTGGCGATGACGATGTATTTGCCGCTGATCGTCAACTTCTCCCGGCGGGTGGGGTCTTCGATTTCGATGGTATGCGGGTCGGTGAACCGCCCGAGCCCCTCCAGCAGGTCAACCCGGTTGCGCATCAGCTGGTTTCGCACCACGTCGACCTCTTTGATGATCACGTGCTGCGTCCTGGCCAGCAGGTCGGCGGGGGTGATCTTCTCTTTGACGCGGTAGCTGGCGCCGTACAGTTCGCGTTGACTCATCCCGGTGAGATAGAGCACCGCCTCGCGCAACGTCTTCGACGGGATGGTGCCCGTGTTGACGCAAACGCCGCCGAGCATATGGCCGCGTTCGACCATCGCCACCGACTTGCCTAGCTTGGCCGATGCGATGGCGGCCTTCTGTCCGCCGGGCCCCGAACCGATCACTACCATGTCGTACTCTTGCGTCGAACCCATGGGCTAGACAGTAGAACAGCAAAACGCACAGTGCTGAGTTCGTGCACAGGGGGGCGGGCGGGGTGCCTGGCGTGAGCACCTTCTGACGGTGGCGCTTGTCAGCGTTAGCGCTCATGACCACGCATAGTGCTGACTTTCAGCTGAATCGTCCCGGAGCTTTGATCGCCGCTTTACCCGCCGTTCTCGGCTTTGTGCCAGAAAATTCACTGGTCCTGGTGTCGTTGGACAGCGGTGAACTGGGTTCCGTCATGCGGATGGACCTCGGTGATCAGCTTGTCGACCGCATCGGGCATCTCGTGGAGGTTGCGGCCGCGGCCGAACCCAATGCCGCGATCGCGGTGGTTGTCGACGCCGACGGCGCGCAGTGTTCGGTGTGCGACGAGGAATATCGGGAGCTGTGCGAGATGCTGCGAGAGGCCTTGTCGGAGCACGACATCGAGCTCTTGGCGGCGCACGTGGTGGATCGGGTGGCGTTCGGCGGCCGGTGGCATTGTGCGGACGGCTGCGGCGCCAGCGGAGACGTCGACGATCCCTCTGCGTCGCCGATGGCCGTCGCGGCGGTCTTGGACGGCCGGCGGCTCTACCCGAGACGTGCTGACCTGCAGGCTGTCGTCGCGGTCGACGACTTGGCGGACACTGCCGGGTTGTCCGCGGCGATTAAACAACAAGCGGTCGCCCGCGAGGCCGCTCATCGCGCGGATCCTGCGGGTTGCTGTCGACGCGACTTACAGAGCGCGATGGCCGCGGCCGCCCGGGTCGCCAACGGGCAATCGCTGCCAGACGCTGAGCTGGCCGAGTTGGGCTGCGCGCTCAGTGATGCGCAGGTGCGGGACACGTTGTATGCCCTCGCGGTTGGCGAAGACGCCGGTGCGGCCGAGTCGCTGTGGGCGGTACTGGCCCGCACGCTGCCGCAGCCGTGGCGGGTCGAAGCGCTGGTGTTGCTTGCTTTCAGCGCTTACGCCCGCGGCGACGGGCCGCTGGCCGGGGTATCGCTGGAAGCCGCGCTGCGCTGCGAGCCAGACCATCGGATGGCCGGCATGCTCGACACGGCATTGCAGTCCGGTTTGCGTCCCGAGCGCATTCGCGACCTGGCGATCACCGGCTACCGACTGGCTAAGCGACTCGGAGTGCGGCTACCACCGCGACGCTCATTCGGCCGACGGGCGGGGTAGCTTCCGTTGGATTAGGTGTGTCAGACCTTCTCGACTTTGACGGCGTGCGCCATCTCGTGCGGCAGGGTCACGTTCTCGTGGCCCGGGATCAGGATGGTCACGCCGCCGCCGAGGGCGCTGGTCGCGACGGTAACGCGGGCGTTGGGCACCACGCCGGCGTCCTTCAGTCGCGCGATCAGATCGATGTCGCCCTGAACATGCTCAGTGAGTTGGCGGACCACAACCGCTACCGGCGAGCCGGCGGGCAATTCGGTCAACCGAACGAGGTCGGATTCGTCTTCGCCGAACTTTGGGCCCACGCCCAGGTCCAAAAGACCCGGAATCGGGTTGCCGAACGGGGAAGTGGTCGGGTTGTTGAGCACTTTCATCAGCCGACGTTCGACGTCTTCACTCATGACGTGCTCCCACCGGCATGCCTCGGCGTGCACTTCCTCCCAGGGCACCCCGATGACGTCAACCAATAACCGCTCGGCGAGCCGGTGCTTGCGCATCACGGCGATGGCCAGTGACCGGCCCTTGTCGGTGAGTTCGAGGTGGCGGTCTCCGGCCACATGCAGCAACCCGTCGCGCTCCATGCGAGATACAGTCTGGCTGACGGTCGGCCCGCTTTGATCGAGCCGCTCCGCAATCCGGGCACGCAGGGGCGTCACGCCCTCTTCCTCGAGGTCGTAGATGGTCCGCAGGTACATCTCGGTGGTATCAACCAGGTCGTTCATTCACCCGCCCTCCATTGCCGATCAGTCTACTTGGCCAGCTGTGTGAATGGTTCTTCAACGCTCCCTAGACAAGCAGTATGCCCGCCGCTGCGCGGCGGGCATACTGTCCTGCTGTCTGGCTCTGGTTGGCGGCCTAGCTTGCATACGACCTGAGTCGGTCGGCGCGGTCGCCGTTGCGGAGCTTGCCCATCACGTCTCGCTCGATCTGTCGGACGCGCTCGCGGGACAGACCGAACAGCTTCCCGATCTGGTCCAGGGTGCGCGGCTGGCCGTCGTCCAGACCGAAGCGCAGCCGGATGACCTGATGCTCACGCTCGTCGAGAGTCGCCAGCACGCTGCGGATGTCGGTGTGCAGCAGCTCGGCGATCACCGCGTTCTCCGCGGACATCGCTTCGGCGTCCTCGATGAAATCGCCCAGCGGAGCCTCTTCCTCAGCACCGACCGGCATATCCAGGCTCACCGGGTCACGACTGTGCTCCAACAGGTCGTTGATCTTTTCGACCGGAATGCCGGATTCGGCGGCNNTCCCGCCCCAGGTTTTGGTGCATCTCCCGCTTGATCCGCGCCAGCTTGTTGACCTGCTCGACCAAGTGAACGGGCAGCCGGATGGTGCGGCTCTGGTCGGCCATGCCGCGCGTGATGGCTTGACGGATCCACCAGGTGGCGTAGGTCGAGAACTTGAATCCCTTTGCGTAGTCGAACTTCTCCATCGCGCGGATCAGGCCGAGGTTGCCCTCCTGGATCAGGTCCAGCAACGGCATTCCGCGACCCGTGTAGCGCTTGGCCAATGACACCACCAGACGCAGGTTCGCCTCCAGCAGGTGGCGGCGCGCTGCCTCACCATCGCGCACGACGGCCGCCAAATCACGTTTGCGGTTCTCGCCGAGGCGCTTACGCGTTGCCAGTAGGTGCTCGGCGTAGAGCCCGGTCTCGATGCGCTTGGCCAGTTCGACCTCGTCCGCGGCGTTGAGCAACGCCGTCTTGCCGATGCCGTTCAGATACACGCGCACTAGGTCCGCAGCGGGGCTTTGAGCATCCAGATCGCGTTCAATCCGGCTTCTGGTGGCGTTCGCCATAGCGACCTCCCAATAGGCTTGACTGTCACGATGTTCAACGACAGATTCACCTTTAGAGTTCCCACCCGATCGTGATCTCACACGCTTTGACGTGCAGAAATGTCGCGACGACCTGAGAATGTCCTGAGAAGTGCAATCAACGGGGATCCCCGGAAACCCGGCTGGCCGAACTAACCCCGGCCGCCCGCCGCGTCGGGAGGCGAGTCCTGTCGCGGTATCGGGTCTCGTCGCGGCTCGAGCGCCGGCCGCTCAGCCGTGGGGAACAGCGGGGTGCGCCGCCGGGCGTCGTCAAACCGCCGAGGTTCCTCCGAGGTCCGGGGCGGACGGTCGTTGGCGATCAGTACCGCCATCCACGGCAACGGAATCGAGGCGGCCACGATCGCGAGCGAAATCAGGCCGTTGTGCCAGGCGCCGTATGCGAAGGCGGCGAGGAGAAGCGCCGGAATCCGGATAGACATCAGGGTCAGGTACTTACGCACTCGNNGAGCCGCGCTTCATCCCTCCACTGTTCCACATCTGAGGTATTCGGACCCAAACAGCTTTCAGACCGTGTTTGGAGGCAGAATGGGAACATGCAGACCGACACCATCGAGCGCACCGAGACCGACGAACGCGTCGACGACGGGACCGGCAGTGATACCCCGAAGTACTTCCACTACGTCAAGAAGGACAAGATTGCCGAGAGTGCGGTGATGGGCAGTCACGTAGTCGCATTGTGCGGTGAGGTGTTTCCGGTGACCAAGGCGGCGAAGCCGGGATCGCCGGTTTGCCCCGATTGCAAGAGGATTTACGAACAGCTCAAAAAGGGCTGATCAGCCCGGCGGTTCTGCGGCTGCGACGTCGGACTGCTCGCGCGCTGGAGCCGGTGCCGCATTCGTGGGCTGCGTGACGGCGCGCGCACGCCACACCAGCCAATTGCGCAGCCGGTGGGCGTGCGTCGCCGGTGCCGGGAATTCCTCCTGGATGGCGGCATTGAGCTCGGCGCCCAGCATGATCGCGAAACCGGCGAAGAACGCGAACAACAGGAACGCGATCGGTGTGGACAGTGCCCCGTACGTGTAGCCGGTGCTGGTTATCCATCTCAAGTAGACCCGCAGGCCCAGGGTGGCGATAACGAACACCGCCGTCGCCAGGATCGCGCCGAAGATCAGTCGATGCGACGGCAGGGGCACCGGCAGCGACACCCGGTACAGAATCATGACCCCAACCATCAAGCCGAAAATCAGCGCCGGGTAATAGCCGTAGCGCAGCACGTTCGCCAGGCTGACCGGGATATGTTCGGCTACCTTGCGCGGGCCGACTACCACCAAGGGCGCCGCCACTACCATGATCACCAGCCCCACCACGTATAGGAACAGCGCGAACAGCCGCTGTCGCACGGGGTGGCGCAACGGCGTCTGGTCATGCGCCTCGACCACGGAATCGACGAATGCCGATACCGCCGACGAGCCGGCCCACAGCGAGATCAAGAAACCCAGCGACACCACCTCACCGCGGGCGTTGTGCGCGATGTCGCGAATCGTGGGTTCGATGATCTCGTTGACTACGCTGGGGGAGAACACGCTGTGCGCCGTCGAAATCACCTGATGTTCGATGGTGGGCAACATGTCGGCGCCGAATAGCGGCGCGACGTAGGCCAGGGCGCCAAGCAAGCCCAGCAGCAGCGGTGGGAGGGACAACGCAGACCAGAATCCGGCTTGCGCTGACTCAGAAAAGATCGAGTCGTCCCAGCCCTTGGACAAGGTCCGCAGACCTATGCTCCAAATATGGTGACGGGACGGCTTCGCTGCCACATGACTCATACCTGCTCAGCATCGCCGACGATTGCTCGCGCACCCTGCATTGCCGACGCGCGAGTTCGCGGAATTTAGCTCCCGCTCACCTGTAGCACGGCTTCAAGCTCGGCGAGCTTGGCTTCGTGCTCATTGGCGTGGTGCTGGCAGAAGAGAAGCTCAGCTCCGGAAGGCAGCTTTGCGCGCACGCGAGCTGCAGCACCGCAGCGGTCGCATCGGTCAGCTTTAGTTAGGTCGGGACTGGTCAGAGTTGCATTCATGGCTTCTCCGTTCTCGATGTACTCACAATGTCAGACGTTTGGGGTTTTCGCGTTGTTCCCCGATCGTTCTCAGGTGTGTCGTTTCTCACGGATTCGTGATGCCTTTTCAGGAACACTGCTAAACGTGAATTCTGCTATTGGCATGACGGTGCACCCTCGCTCGTTGGTTCATCTCTGCGGGATCGACGAGTGGTCGGCGGCCCGCGGCCGCGGTGGCGTTCACCCGGAGGCGCCCGGCGCCGGCGGCCAGTTCATCCACCTGTCGACGCCGAACCAAGTTCACCTGCCGGCCAACCGGCTCTACCGCGGCCGCGGTGACCTGGTGCTGCTGCACATCGACCCGACGTTGTTGGACTCACCGGTGCGTTGGGAGCCGGGCGTTCCAACTGATCCGGAGTCGATGCTGTTCCCGCATCTGTACGGTGCGCTGCCGGTGCGGGCTGTGATCAGAGTCAGCGCCTACCCGCCGGACCCTGACGGCAGCTTTCCGCCACTGGCCGGGTCTCAGGACGCCACGTAGGCGTCGGCTTCGATCTCTACCATCAGATCGGGGGTGATCAGCGCCGAGACCTCAACCATGGTGGCTGCGGGACGCAGCGCCCCAAATATCTGCGCGTGCACGGCTCCAACCTCGTGCCAGCGCGAAATATCGGTCACGTAGATGCGAGTACGGACCACATCGGTGAGAGATGCGCCGACTTGCTCGAGGGCAATCTCGATTCGGCGCAAAGCATCTCGGGTCTGGGCGGCGATATCGTCCGGGGGTCCGGNNATTCGAAGTCGGATCCGGACGAGACGACTTTGCGGTTCACTGACATTTGGTCACACTAGCCGCGAAATTTGTTGAAGGACAGGCTCTTATCTAGTCGAGGTAGTCACGCAAAACCTGAGAACGGCTAGGGTGGCGCAACTTCGACATGGTCTTGGATTCGATCTGGCGGATGCGCTCGCGGGTTACGCCGTAGACCTGGCCGATCTCGTCAAGGGTGCGAGGCTGGCCATCGGTGAGGCCGAAACGCAACCGCACTACGCCAGCTTCGCGCTCCGATAGCGTCTCCAGCACCGACTGCAGCTGATCCTGCAGCAGCGTGAACGACACCGCGTCCACGGCTACCACCGCTTCACTGTCCTCGATGAAGTCGCCGAGCTGACTGTCACCCTCGTCGCCGATCGTCTGGTCAAGCGAGATGGGCTCGCGCGCGTATTGCTGGATCTCCAGCACCTTCTCCGGCGTGATGTCCATTTCTTTGGCCAGCTCCTCGGGCGTGGGCTCGCGGCCCAGGTCCTGCAGTAGCTCACGCTGAATACGGCCCAGCTTGTTGATCACTTCGACCATGTGCACCGGGATGCGGATGGTGCGGGCCTGGTCGGCCATGGCGCGGGTGATGGCCTGGCGGATCCACCACGTGGCGTACGTGGAGAACTTGTACCCCTTGGTGTAGTCGAACTTTTCGACCGCACGGATCAGGCCCAGGTTGCCTTCCTGGATCAGGTCGAGGAACGCCATTCCGCGACCCGTATAGCGCTTGGCCAGTGAAACGACCAGCCGCAGGTTGGCCTCCAGCAGATGGTTTTTCGCGCGGTCCCCGTCGCGGCAGATCCACACCATGTCCCGGCGCTGGGCGGCGGGCAGTTTGTCGCCACGCTCGGTCAGTTCCGTCATCAGCTGCGTGGCGTAGAGGCCGGCTTCGATCCGCTTCGCCAGCTCAACTTCTTCCTCCGCGTTGAGCAGCGCCACCTTTCCGATCTGCTTCAGGTAAGCGCGAACCGAGTCGGCGGAAGCGGTGAGCTCGGCGTCCTTGCGGGCCTGACGCAACGCCTCGGATTCATCTTCGTCCCAGACGAAATCCCCGGAGGCTTTGTCCTTTTCGGTGGGCTCAGCGATCTCCTCGTCGTCATCGGCGGGAGCGGCGGCGATCACTGCGGGTGCGGGAGTCTCGCCCTCCTCGGCGCCGGCCGGCTCGAGGACCGCCACTTCCTCCAAGTCGTCGAGAACGAGCTCTGCGGCATCGATCTCGAGGTCCGCGCCGACCTCGATGTCCGGTTCGACCTCAAGGTCCTCGACGGCGTCGTCGGTTTCGACGACCTGCAGGGCGACCTTTGGGTCTTCGGGATCTTTGGGGGCGCCCTTGGCCGCCGTTTTCGCCCGGGTGGACGGTGCCGCGGCGCCCTTGGCCCCGGCGCGGGGCTTCTTCGTGGTGTCGCTTGCCTGACTGGCCTCAGCGGCCACAGGCTCCGCCTCCGCTGTGCCCTCGGCCCGCGGCGCTGTCTTGGCGGCCCGCTTCGCGGGTGCAGAGCCATTGGCGGCCTTTGCCGCCGGCCGTTTGGCAGGCGACCCAGGAGACTTGGTGGCGGTCCGCTTTACCGGCTCTTCAGTCGCCGGACTTGTCTTGGTCGCTGCCACATACACCCCTTCGGTTGGACGCACTTCCGGTGGGCTTGGGCATGGTTAACCGAAAGTGTCTGCTGTGTCGAATGTCGGCGTTGGGATATCAGCGTGAATATCGCACGCGATCGGTCGGGAGACCGCCGTCAACCATTGTAACGACAGTGTGGGCTTGCACTGCGCCACCGGGCAAATTCAGTGCGTCACGTTCGCGGTGGCAGCCATCGCGGCGCCGACGATGCCGGCGGTGTTCAGCAGGGCGGCTGGCACCACCGGCGTGCGGCTTTCCAGAAGTGGTACCCATTTGTCGGCCTTGCGGCTGATGCCGCCGCCGGCGATGAACAAGTCGGGCCAGATCGCGTTCTCGATGGCTACCAGCACCTTTGTCACCTCCTTGGCCCACTTTTCGTAGGTCAAGTCGAGCTTGTCTTTGACCGACGAGGCCGCTCGTTGCTCGGCCTCCTTGCCGCCGACCTCGAGGTGGCCGAACTCGGTGTTGGGTATCAGCGTCCCGTTGTAGATGACCGCGGACCCGATCCCGGTTCCGAAAGTCAGCAGCACCACCAAGCCCGATTTGTCTTTGCC